>JAJZWV010000119.1 GCA_021846505.1 Bacillota bacterium | reverse complement strand
CCGATCTCTTCACGGCCACGCTCTGCACTCCGTACAGCGGCCACGAAAAAAGCAACGTCGAGAACAACGCCGGCTGTCTGCGGCGGCATCACCACCGCCACCAGAGTGAACCCAGGAGATGCGGAGCTGAAATACGCCACGCGGCGAACACCTCTAACCCTCAGCGGCGAGCGTGTATTTGCCTTCGTCTCATCGCAGTACCCTGTGGCGTTTCAGCGCGCGGGCTCCCGTGCATGCGAGCGCGCTGGCCTCCAGGCCAAGGCCGGCAGCCAGCCAGAAGGGTTTTGCCGCGCGGCCGGCGTATTCTTGGCCATACGGGAGAGAAGGCGCGCCAAGGTTACAGGGGACGCGATCGAGAAAGGAGCAATGAATTTTATATGTCACAAAGTCGCTCGGAGGCCGTGGCCCATGTCATCGAGGGATGGCGCACGCGCCTCATGGACTTGACCTTTCGGAACCCGCTGCTGGAGATGAAGCCCAAAAGTCTCGCCACAATCAGCGCGCCCGACCCGATGGGGGTCTGGAAGGCGCTCACGTCCGGCCGCGAGCTCACCCTGCCCCGATGGGTGGCTGATGTCGCGCCCGCCCCGGAGGGGGAGCCGGGGGAGAACGCTCTGCCCGGCGCCGCAGAGGAACCTGGCGACCTCGAGCTGGTGCTCACGGGGCGCGAGCGCGACCGCCTGATTCAGCGGCTCAGCGAGCAGGACCGGACGTCCATGGAGGAGCAGGGCGTGCCCATCCTGCACGTGGCGGTCGGTACCTTGGAGTGGCGGGAAGCCCAGGGGCTCCAGGCGGCACATCGCTCGCCACTGCTGCTGCTGCCGGCCACCCTCCAGCGGAAAAGCGCGCTGGAGCCGTTCCGCCTGTCGCTGCGCGACGAGGACCCCGTAGCCAATCCGGCGCTGCATGAGCGGCTCTTGGCGGACTTTCAGCTGGCGCTGCCGCCGCTGGATGAGGAGAGTCCCGACCCCGAGGCCTACCTAGATGCGGTGGGCAATTTGGTGCGGCCGCTGGGCTGGGCCGTGGCGCCCAGCTGCGCCATCGGCCGCTTTGCGTTTGCCAAGCTGGTCATGTATCGCGAGATGCTGGAGCGCGCCGCCGAGTACGAAGCGCACCCGTTTCTGGCGGCCATCGCGGGCGGCACTGCCGTAAAAGATGCCCCCACCGTGCCCGATCCCCTGCCGGAGGATCTGGACGCACTGCCGGTGGACACCCTGCACGAAGTGCTGGAGGCCGACTCCAGTCAGGTGGTGGCGATTTGCCACGCCTTAAATGGCGGCCACTTGGTCATCGAGGGGCCCCCGGGCACCGGCAAGAGCCAAACGATTGCTAACATCATTGCCACCGTCTTAGGCCAGGGCAAAAGCGTCCTGTTTGTGTCCGAGAAGGCCGCCGCGCTGGAGGTGGTCGAAAGCCGGCTCGCGGCGGTCGACTTGGGCGACTTTTGCCTCTCCATCCACGGCAAGCCGGATCGCGGGGCCATTGTCCGCGATCTGGCCCGGGCGCTGACCGGCGCGATGCCACCGCCAGCTCCCAGTGACCGGGTGCCGGAGGAATACCAGGCTGTGCGCCAGGAGCTGGCCAGCTATGTCGCGGCCCTGCACCAGCCGGCGGGGGCCGCCAGCTGGACCCCTTACGAAATTTACGGGCGCCTCGCTCCCCTGCACGATGCCCCCCGCCTCCAATTTCCCGTGGCCGACCCGCTCCAGTGGACCGACCGGCGGCTGCGGCCCGTGCGCCAGGGGATGGTCCAGCTGGCGGAGTACCGGTCGGTGGTGGAATCTGGCCCGTATCACCCCTGGTACGGGTACCAGGGCCCCGGCGTGGCGCTGCTGACCGAGCGGGAGGACCGGGCGGCAGACCTCATGCGGCTTTGCCGGGGGCTGGAGGAGGTCCAATCCGCGTCCGCGGAGCTTGCCCAGCTGCTGCACTTGGACGCCCCAAATACCCTGGCCCGCGTGGGTGACTTGGCGGCGCTGGCCGCGACGGCCCCGACGGCCCCCGTGCGGGAGGGGGCCTGGTTCGGGTCGGAGGTTTTGGACGCACGGGCCGACGAGGCGAAGGTGCGGGGCGCTGCGGCCCAGCGCTATTGGGAGAACTCGCGGCGCCTGGAGCCCCTCTACCCGGCCGACCGGCGGCCGGCGCGGGAAGCTTTATCCGCTATTCGCGCGGGCCTAGCCGCGGCGGAGGCGGCCCACGCCGCGCATCCTGACCTCAGGACCGCTGTTGAGCCCGCGATCCGGCAGCACCATGCCGCGGGGGTGGTGCTGGACGCATGGGCCGAGCTGGATGCGCTAGCGGGGCCGCTGAAGGAACTTGGGCTGCCGCGTCCGCGGGACGCTTCCGACGTTGGGCGCACGCTGCGCCTGTTGGAGATTCTTTTAGAGACTCCGATGGCCCACCCCCTTTGGCTGTCCGTGGAGCGGGCCTGCGCCGCCGAGCGGGCCGCAGCGGCCGCAGAGCGGCGGGCCCAGGATCTTTCCGCCGTCCACCGAAAGTTGGACCAAGAGGCGCCGGGGTGGCGGCGCTTGCCTGCCGAGGAGCTTAGGGCCAAGCTGACTCCCTTTAAAAGGCCGGTGGCGCGGTTGATGCGCGCGCGAAGCTGGAGGGCCGCACTGGAGGCCCTCACAGAGGCGCTGGGGGCGCCCCAGTCGTGGGATTCGCTTCAGCGGCTGGCAGAGGCGCTGGCGGCCGAGGCGCGCCTCGGGTGGGCCGATTCAGAGCGTGTGTCGCTTCAACATGAGATGGGGCGCCACTATCAAGGGGCCGAGACCGACTGGGGCCACGCTCATCGGGCGGCCGCCCTCACCC
>JAJZWV010000118.1 GCA_021846505.1 Bacillota bacterium | reverse complement strand
ACCTATCGCGGCGGGCGCCCGCACGCTGACCTATGACTCGTGCGATGACTGGGACTCGTGGCAAACGGCCTCGGTCACGCTGACGCTGGACCGACACCTGATTCTGGAGGGCGTTGGGCTGTTTCTGTCCGCCCTTCTGCCATACCTGAACTGGCGGCTTTGGCTGGACGTGCCGCTAGCCGTGGCCACGGCCCGCGGGAAAGCCCGCGCGCGGGCGCTGGGCCGCGAGGTGGAGGATTTGTGGCACACCGTGTGGGAGCCCAACGAGCGCGCTTTCGCCTGCGCCTTTCAGCCGCGGGGCCGGGCCCACATACTGGTTCGCTCCTGACCGCCGTCGGCACCAGCGCGTTGACACGAACCTCAGGCGCTTGCATACTGCACATGCAACTTATTATCACTTTGCCAAAGGGGCGATTGCGTGCGGCCCACGCTGTTGAGACAACCTCCCTACCGAGGCTTTTATGGGGCCATTGCCGTGATTTATGCCGCCACCGGCATGTTTCGCCTCGAGCTGGTGTGGATCTTGCTGCGGGCAACCGGATCGGCGGTGGGCGTGGCGCTCGGCTTAGTGGCCCTGGAGCTTCCGGTATTGGTGGTGGGGTGGCTCGGCCCCGAGCGGCTCGGCCGCGGCGCTCGCCGCATCCCGGTGCTGCCCGTCTATATGGCCGCGTCCCTCGTGGCCGCCGGCCTGGCACTGCACGCGTCGGGATGGACAGCGCCCGTCCTGGTGGCGCTGGCGCTGCTGCAGGGCTGGTGGGATGGCCTCTTGATTCCCCTGCTGCAGTCCCGCCTGATGAGCTTTGCCCACGCGGCGCCGCGCACCCATCGGTCGGCCGGCTTTGAAGTATCTTCCCGCCTCGGCATGATTGCAGGCCCCGTGCTGGCGGGGCTGCTGCTGGCCAGCACGAGCCCAGCGCTGGCAGTGGCCGCCGCCGGCGCCCTCATGGCCCTCTCCGCCGAGCTGCTCGCCAAAAATCCCATGGTCCACCCGGAGGCGGCGGCTCCCCTTCATCCTGAGGAGGCGGGTCTTCGCCAGCTGGCGGGCAGCGTGGCCGCCGTGCGCGCACGCCCGTGGCTCTCGCTGGCTCTCATGGTGCGCGGCTTGTCCAACTTCCTGTGGCCGGCCTTCACCATCGGGATTCCGCTCCTGGTGCTGAGCCCCTGGCATGCCGGGCCGGCGGGATATGGTGTGCTGCGAGCGCTGTGGGGCATAGCCACCGTGGGCGCCACCCTGGTGCTGACCGCCCCCTTGATCCTCGCGCGCCTCCAGTCGGCGTACTTCGTGTCCTGGGCCGTGTCGGGGATAGGGTTTCTCGCCCTCGCAGCCTCTCCCACGTATGGGTTCGCCGTGGCGGCTACGCTAGTGGGCGGCATGGGCAGCCCGCTTATCCATGTGGCGCTGGACAGCGAGATTGGGGAGCACATCCCGCCCGCACAGCAAGGGCATGTGTTTGCCCTGCAGCGGCTGGTTATGTCGGCCCTGACCCTGGTGGGGCTGGCGGTCATGGGGCCCGTGGTAGCGTCGCTGGGCGCCGGGCGCGTCCTCGTAGACTCCGGCCTCCTCATGGTGGCGGCGGCCGCTGTCGGCCTCGCCTGGCACCTCCGCCAGCGCCTGGTCCAGCCCGCGGTGCCGTAGACGTGGGCCGCTAGCTCCTGACGCGGTGCAGCGGGACGCGCACGGTCTTCCCTCCGCCCGGCCCGGCATAGTAGATGTCCACCGAGAGGGTGGCCAAGCCAGGAGCCCAGCCAGCCTGGATGGCTTCCCACTCCACCCGCGAGAGTCTTCCAGTGGGTGTGGCCGCCCGCCAGCCCCTCGTCGTGCGCACGAACGACGGCGGCTGGCCGGCCATCGCGGGCAGCCAGTTGGCACTAATCCAGGGGAATCCGTCGGTGATCCCCGCCCCCTCGGGGCGCACGGTCCCGCCCGCCACCTGAAGCTGGGCTTGCACCGGCTGCAGGGGCCCTTCCCACACGGGGTTTTGGAGGCGCCCTCCCGAGGGTAGCCACGCGTACCAAGGCGGGTGAGGCTGCTTTATGCGAGGACCCTGCCGGGTCGCTTGCAGCGTCAGCGTCACCACGCGGCCGGCGGCTTGCCCGCGCCACACGGCTGGTTGGGTGAGGACCCGAGGGGTGGGAAATGGCCCCAGCTGGACCAGGCCGCGCCGCGTGGCCAGGTAGGTGAAGTGGCCGCCCACCCGGGCCCGGCCCACTCGCCCCACGGCGGCGGCCGCCAGCACCCCGCCGTCCCAGCGCACCACCTCCACCTGGTGGCCAACGGCGCCCACCACCGCCCCCGATTGGCTCATAAACCCCAGGGGGCGCAGGCGCACCTGGGGAAAGACATAGGGCGGAAGCCCATCGAGACTCCACGGCTCCAGCGTGAGCCCCGCGGCCGTGGCCCGCAGCGCCCCGGCGGGGGTGGCACGTCCCCCCAGAGCGCCGTAGGCGGGTGGGGGAAACCACGCCGACACCGCGGCGGTAAGATGCTCTGGACCGGTCCCCATAATGCCAAACCCCACTCCCCCGATGGTGGGCACCAGCACACTGCCATGCGGCAAAACGCGCGCGGCCGCCGGGTCTGGCAGGCTCGCGATGAGGTGGCCGCTGCGGGTGTACAGCGAAAGCCGCTTGGCCGCGGGATTCCAGGCGGCCACCTGCCACCCCCCCGCCGTGCGGGACAACAGCGGCAGCGCGCCGCTGCCGCCCGCCAGCGGGCCCACCACCCCGTGCCGCCCCCCGATCCCGCTGCCCTCATTGGCATCGACAATCCAGGTGCTCGCCCGGTCGCTCGCAATCCACCACCCCGGCGCCGCCGCCACCAGCGTGA
>JAJZWV010000067.1 GCA_021846505.1 Bacillota bacterium | reverse complement strand
GCCGGCCAAGGCGTCGGCTACCTGGACGACGGCACCATGATTGTGGTGGACGGCGGCAAAAAGTGCGTCGGCCAAAGCGTGCCCGTGCTGGTCACGTCCGTGCTGCAGACTGCGGCCGGCCGCATGATTTTTGCCAAGCTGAAGGCGGCCACCCTGAGCGCGGCCGCCAACGAAGCCCCCTAAGAAAGGGCTACGAGCGGCCCGCGAAGAAAGAGCCCCGCCTCCCAACGAGGCGGGGCTCTTGCCAAATATTCGGCTCCGCGCAGATGGACCAGCTCGCCACGGCGGCGATAAGTCGCCCTCCGCTATCGGGCGGTGGGGCCGCGGTGGCGCGCGCTGCACTGCGCGGTAGAGGAGGGGCTCACGTGCCGACGTTGCGGTTTGTGCGATGGGGGACCGGCTCGATGAGGTATGGGCAGCGCGGCAGCAGCGGCGACCTACAAGCCACTTTGCGCGCACGCGTGGTAGAAGCCCTCTATGGACTCGAGGAGCGGTCCGTTCTCTCAGGCCTCGATCGGCTATCCAACGCGGAGGTCCAATCTGAAATCGATGCTGTGAGACGTGGTTAGAGATTCCGCTCCGACAAACAAGGGCCGTGGAGCTTATCTCCACGGCCTGATCCCCCCCGACACCGGGGGATGCGCAGTCTCCTCTGCTCCTGCTGGCAACGCACACGGTTCACCCCCACGTGCGTGGGGAGGTTCACTAAAGCCTAGCGCCTATTTCGGCTGACGACAAGATTGGCGCCGCTCCAATAGTTCACAGTGTGGAGATGGAGACGGGCGCTGTGTGTCCGCCGGGCACCTCCAGCACCGACGCAGCGACATTGACGTTGGCGGAGTCGTGTCCTGCCCATCAGCCGCCAAGAGTAGAGTTTCGCCATTCGCAAACGGTGACATGCGACCATTGATGGCGAATTGCGACACGCAAGCTGGCCCGCCGGCCCCTTCCGTGTAAAATGGAGTCGGCCGATACTTAGGGTGCATTTTGTGGGAGCTCTCTACGCCGCGCTTGGGTTTCGTTAGTCCCGTCCCCACGCGCGTGGGGGTGAACCGTCGCGGCCTTCGCGAAGCGCGCGGGCGTCGCCCTCGTCCCCCCGCGCGTGGGGGTGAACCGCCCGATGGGGGCACACGCCCCCGGCGCTCATGCTCGTCCCCACGCGCGGGGGGGTGAACCGCCCCAGGACTCCATGTTCTGCACCGTCAACGTCTCGTCCCCGCGCGCTTGGGGAGGTAACCCGCGTGACCTCCAGCTCGGACACAAACTACTACTCGTCCCCCCGCGCGTTGGGGGGGTAACCTGTCGATTGCGGCCCTGTGCCGTGATACCGTAGGTTCATGAGCAATTGCGAGTCGCGGCGCGCGCTGACGGTGGTGGTGGTGGCGGCGGGCGAGGGCCGGCGCATGGGCGGCGTGTCCAAGGTGTGGCGTCCGTTGGAGGGCCGCCCGACTTGGTGGTGGAGCCTCGCGCCGTTCTGCGGGCAGGTCGCGGCCATGGTGGTGGTGCTGCATCCGGATCGGGTGGAGGATGGCACCGGGCTAGTGGACCCGTCCGCCGTCACCCTGGTGGCGGGCGGCGATACGCGGGCGGCGTCGGTGCTGGCGGGGCTGGCCGAGGTGTCCACGCCCTTCGTCGCCGTGCACGATGGGGCGCGGCCGCTGGTGTCGCCTCAGCTGGTGGCGCGGGTGTGGCGGGCGGCAGCCGAAGTGGGCGCCGCCATTCCCGCGCTGGGGGCGACCGACACGGTGAAGATGGTGCGCGGCGGCCGGGTGGTGCGCACCTTGCCCCGCGCGCACGTGGCGCTGGCGCAGACCCCTCAGATTTTTCGGGCGGAGTGGCTCCGGCAGGCGCTGGCGATGGGCATGGAGGAGACCGACGACAGCGCCGCGGTCGAAGCGCTGGGCCATGCGGTGGCAGTGGTGGACGGAGAGCCCACCAACCGCAAGCTGACGGTCGACGCGGATTGGCCATGGCTCCAGCAGGCCTGGACGGATTTGCGGGGGGCGCGGGAAACACCGGAGTGGGACGGCTGGCACCGGTGGAAGACGTGCCGACGATGATGCGCGTCGGCCTGGGCCAGGACATTCACCGCCTCGCCTCGGGCGGACCGCTCATGCTGGCCGGCGTCGCGGTGCCGGCGCCTTGCCAGGCGGTGGGAGACTCCGACGCGGATGTGGCCATCCATGCCGTGATTGATGCGGTGCTGGGGGCCATGGCGTGGGGCGACATCGGCAGCTGGTTTCCCCGCGAGGCGGTGGCGCCGGGAGAGGCCAGCGGGCCGCTGCTGGACCAGGTGATAGACCGGCTCGCGGCTTCTGGTGGTGTGGTGCAGCACGCCGACGTCACGGTGCTGCTGGAAGCGCCGCGGTTGGCGGGCTATCGCGAAGCTATGCAGGAGAGTCTCCGACAGCGCCTGCGGTGTGGGTCGGTGTCGGTCAAATTCAAAACCCAGGATGGGCTTGGCAGCATCGGGCAGCGAGAGGCCATCGCCGCCTGGGTGGTGGTGACGGTGGACGCCTGAGCGGGACGCGGAAAGGCCGGGGGCAGCCCCCGGCCTTTCGTGCTGCGGCCCGCAGCGATCAGCTGATGGTCCAGCGGTTGTACTGGTTCCCCTCGATGGGGCTGTACCACTTCACCACGCCGTGCAGCCACGGCTTCACCACCATGTAGGGGGTGGGGTTGCCGAAGCCGACGTATTCGGGCAGGAACAGCACCGGGATTTGCTGGGCTACGTACGCTTGGTAGGTGTCCAGGCGCTGCTGCTCCACCGCCGGGGACCCCGGCGCGTAGGTGCTGGCGATGAGCGAGTTCATGTGGCTGTTGGCGTAGCCCCCGGTGTTGGCGGAGCCTCCGGTGGCATACAGCCCACCGCCAGTGGGGTAGTAGTCGGGGCCGTAGAACCAGCCCGCGCCCCACCACGCCATCGCCCACTTGGTGGGCGTGGACGGTGACGCCGTGGCAATCACCTGGTTGAACGGCTCCGAGCGCAGCTGCACCTGCACACCTTCTTTGGCCCAGTCCTGCTGCAGGAGCTGGGCAATGTTGGTGTCAGTTTGCGACCCGGACATGTACAGGAACGAGAACGAGAGCTTTTGGCCGCGGCGCTGCATCACGCCGTTGACCTTACTCCATCCGTGGTGCTGCAGCAGCTTGATCGCCCCCGCGATGTTGTACGGGTAGGGGTCTTTCAGGGCCTGGTCGTAAAACGCGTTGGGCGGCTCGGAGGGCACCGGACTCCACTCCGGCTTGGCAAAGCCGAGGTACAGCTTCTGCGCAATTACCGGCTGGTCAATGCCCATCTGCAGCGCCTGGCGGATGTACAGCTTGGAAAAGAGGTTCCCGACCCCGGGCGTCTGCGGCGAGAGGTTCGGCTGCACGTAGTTGATGCCGAACGAGTAGCCGGGCACGCGCGTCTGATATCCGGTGAGCTCACTCCGTGAGCGGTACAGCGACGGGCCCAGCTCGGCCATGCTGAAGTGGCCGCGCCGGAGCTGCGCAAACTCGTTCGACGTCGAGGTTTCGTACTCAAACGTGATGTGCTTGATGGACGCGACGTGCCCGGAGTAGTTCGGGTTGGCGGCAAACGTCCAGTAGCCGTCGTTGACAAACTTGGTGAGCTTGTAGGGACCGTCCGTCAGCGCAAAGTACTTGGAAAACGGCTTGTTGCCGACCGTGTTGATCCACTGGAGCTCGGCCTTCATGTTGCTGGTGTGATCCCACAGCTGCTTGGGAATCGGGATGAGCTGGCCAATGCCGTTAATCTCAAACCACACTGGGTTGACCGGCTTCTTGGACACCACCTGCACCGTGGAGCTGTTCAAGGCCGTGACGCTGCTCCAGTCGCTCGGGATGCCGCCGATGCCGGCGCCGCAGTTGAGCCACGGCGCGCTGGACTGTGCCGAGGCGTTCACGATATCCCACGCATATACCACATCCTGCGCCGTGATCGGCGAGCCGTTCGACCAGTGCCAGGAAGATTTCAGGTGAATCTTGTACACCGTGTCGTTATGCGTCACCGCAATCGATGACGCGATCGACCGGGAAAAGTTTACCGTGTCATGCCGGGAAATCCACAGCAGCGGGTGATACAGCATCGAGATGCCGAAGTTGGACGTGCTGCAGACTGACACGGGTACCACGGGAAACCACCAGTTCGGCTCGGTCTGCACGCCGCCCACCAAGCTGATGCTCTGTGGGACAGCGGCGGAGGGGCTGGTGGGGCCGCCGCAGGCGGCCAGGGCGGCGGTCAGCAGCGCCGCGCCCATTACGGAACTCAAGAAGGCCTTCCACTTTCGTCGTGCCATCACGATCCTCCTTCGCGGGTGCCTGTCGGTTGGCTGTATAGGGCCGCACACGAGGCCGAACATTGCAAACTTTCAAGGCGCCGTGCGCCCAGGCGCTGCGGCCCCATGCGCCCGGGGCTCTCGATCAATTCCCTAAAGAACGCCTAAATCCTGCTGTCCGGCTCACCAGTTTCACGGCCGGGGGACCTCTTTGGCGATTTTGAGAAATGTTTTACTGCTTGGCAGGAGATGGAGAGGTTGGCGCGAAGTCCACGGAGAGGGTTGCACGCCAGCCCTTGGCAAGGGGGGATGCGATTCATGGAACTGAAGAAGCGCCTGTCGACCCTGGACCTCATTATCTTGGGCATCGGCGGTGCGGTAGGCACGGGCGTCCTGTTTAGCAACGCCGGGATGACGGAGCTGGCCGGGCCCGGCGTTGTGCTGGCTTGGCTGGTGGGCGGCATCTTCTACGCGTTCATCGGCTTCACGTACGTCGAGTTGTCGCAGGCCTTTCCGGAGGCCGGGGGGCCGTCTCGATACAGTGTGTACACACACGGGCGGGTCACAAACCTGATTAATGCGTTTTCGGATCTCATCTGGTACCTGTTCGTGCCACCCATCGAGGCTTTGGCCACGGTAGAGGGCCTGAACTACTTCTACCCGCACTTCGTGTTTCCCACCACGGGCCTGCCGACGCCGCTGGGTGCGGTGTCCGGCGCCATCGTGATGTTTATGTTTCTGCCGTTCAACTACTACGGCATCCGCTGGTTTCGCGACGCGACCGACTGGGTGGGCGGCATCAAGCTGGTGCTGTACGTGCTGGTGGCCATCGGGTTTATCAGCTTCGCGCACTTTGGCAACTTCAGCCTGCACGGCGGCTTTGTGCCGTTTGGCATATCGGGGGTGTTTGCGGCCATCCCGCTGGCGATGTTTGCGTTTGGCGGCATCCGCGTGATTCCCGACTATGCCGAAGAAAGCAAGGACGCCAAAAACAGCATGGGCCGGTCCATCATCATCACCCTGATTGGGCAGACGGTCGTGTACATCCTGTTTGCGGTAGCGTTTCTGGCGTCGCTCAACTGGGCGCAAGTCCACATTCCCACCGGAGACTGGGCCAAGCTCACGACGCTGCCCGGCAATCCGTTCCTCGCGATTGTGAGCGGCAAGTCCAACATGGCCTGGCTACTGGTGGCGACCGTGATCATCGCCATTATCGGGCCGTTCGTCACCGGCTACATCTACCAGGGCGGGGGCAGCCGCGTGCTGTTTGCTATGGCGCGCACTGGATTCGTGAGCCGCCAGCTGAAGGACCTAAACGCCCAGTTCGCGATTCCCGGCTGGTCGCTGTTGGTGTTTGCCGTGGTCGGGGCGATCGTGGCTTACATCTCAAACCCGTATCCCACGATCTACAGCCTCATCACTGACGCGGTGGTGGCTGGCTACCTCGGCTTCGCCGTGAACCCGGTCGCCATGCTGGCGCTCCGGCGGCAGGGCCGCCGCGGCAGCGTCCGCGGCGGCACGGTGCTGGCGACGCTGGCGTTTGGCGCGGCGGGGCTCATCGCGTTCTGGAGCGGCTGGCCGTCGGTGCCATACGCGGTGGCGCTGCTGGCCGTTGGCAGCATCGTGTTTGGCGCCGTGTACCACGTGCGCGGCGGATTCAAAAACGCCATCTGGTACATCGCGTTCATCCTGTTCCTGACCGCGATGACCTACATCAACAGCGGCATGGCGAAGCCCCTGATCACCCTGGACCAGGGCAGCATCATCGTGGCCGTGGTGTCGATGGCGGTGTTTCTCCCGTGGGGGGTGGCGAGCCGCCTGCCCCAAACGCAGACCGACGAAGAAGTGGCCATGGCGAGCGAAGCCAGCTAGGTAGGCGCCGCTCCCTGAAACCGGTCCGGCCGAAAGAGGGCCGGACCGGCTTCGGGCGCCTCGAGGAGGTCCGCCGCCACCCGGCCGATGGCCGGCCCAAACTTGAAGCCATGGCCTGAGAAGCCAGCCAGCACCACGATGTGGGGCGCCTCTTGGGAAAGCGGGCCCACCACAAAGTGGCGGTCGGGCGTGTTGGTGTACAGGCACACCGTAGATTGCGCCACATGGAGGGTGAGCGCCGGAAAGGTTTCCTGGGCAAAGTGCTGTGCTACGGCGATGTCCTGCGCGGTGGCGTGGCGCGATACGCGCCCCGGCGACGTGGCCTCCCCGCCATGGTGGCGCGCCAGCTTGACGGTGGAGCCATCCAAGCTGGGAAACCCGTAAAACGTTTCGCCCGAAGTCTCTTCCCGCATGTAGACGGGAAACCGGCTGGGGTGAAACCACTGGGGCACTTGGGCCCGGAGCCAGGTGACCGCCTGGCGCTCCACCGTGAGGGGCACGGGCCAGGCCGGCAGCAGCGCAGGCGTCCAGGGGCCGGCCGCCACCACGGCATGCCGGGCGCGGATCGGGCCTTCGGCGGTGTGAACCACCACCCCGCCGCCTTCCGGGGCGATCCCCTGAACCTGGCAGCCTAGGTGGATGGCCGCACCATGCCGCTGCGCCTCGCTCAACAGCGCCTCTGTGGCGCGCTCGGCCATCAGGAAGCCGGCGCGCGGCTCGTATACCCCCACGTCGCCATCCGCGACGCGAAAGGCAGGAAATCGGCGCATCAGGGCGGCGGCATCGAGCAAATCGTGCGGCAGGTGATGCTGTTCCGCCGACACCAGCGCCCCCCGGACCAGTGCGCTGTCGGACCGGCCCACCATGAGGCCGCCGGTTTCGGTCAAGAGCCGCCAGCCGGTGGCATCCTCCAAGTCGCGCCACGCCCGCCAAGCTTCCTGCACTAAGGGCACATAGTCCGGGTGCTCATAGTAGGCCTGCCGGATAATGCGCGACTCCCCGTGCGAGGACCCCAGCGGGTGGCCGGCCCAGTATTGCTCGAGGCCCAGGCAGTCGCGGCCGCGCCGCGCCAGCTCATAGAGAGCGCTGGCGCCCATGACGCCCAGCCCGACGACCACCGAATCTACCGACGGCATGGCGCACCCCGCTTCTGGCGCCACGATAGCACAATGCCCTCACGCGCGGTGGTGCAGATAACGCAGCACGCCGGCTGCCACGGCGGCCGCCAGCCGCCGCTGCCAGGTGCGCGTCGCGAGCCGAGCCAAATCTTTCGGCGTGCTTAAGAAGCCCAATTCCACGGTGACCGCAGGCATGTGTGCCCGCAGGAGGAGCCGGTGGTGGGCAGGGCGGGGGGGATGAGCGGCGCCTGTGGCGGCCGCCAGCGCGGATTCGAGGTCGGCCGCCAACAGCCGCCCCAGGCTGCTGCCGGCGAGGTAGTACACGATGGGTCCCACCACCGTGCCCGTGGGCTCGGTGTTGCTGTGGACCGACACCAAAATGGTGGCGCCCAGCCGGTTGGCGTACTGCGCGCGGGCGTCCAGCTCCGGGTTGGAGGCGCCGCCGGTGAGGGATTGGTCCGCTGTGCGCGTGAGCCGCACCACGAGACCGCAAGCCGCTAGGTCCGCGGCCACCAAGCGCGCCACCGCCAGGTTGATCCGCTTCTCCGCCCGGCCGTCGGGTGTGAGGGCACCGGGGTCACCGGCCCCGTGGCCGGCGTCCACGACCACCAGCGTGGCGCCCTGCCACGCGCTCGGCGCTGATGGCTGCGCCGCGATGCCCACCCAGCCTAAAAACAGCAGCGTGGCAGCAGCCGCGGCCAGCAGCGCACCCGGCTGAGCTTTCGCCATGCGTTCACCTCCGATCAAGCTATGCAGACGCCTGACCGCCTTAACCCCAGGCGGCCCCCGTGGGCAGGTCTTGATACTTTGCAAACACTTTCCTGATTAGGTTAGGCGAGCGCTCCCGACAGGCGCTTGAAGCAGGTTTATCGGCGGCGATTGGACTCACGATGGAGTGGAGGCGTACCTATGGAGACCAACGAGACGCGGGCGGCAGGGCGCCGAGGACCTGTGCCCCTATTGGCGGGTGCCTCGCTGGCGGCACTCGCGGTGCTGGCGGGGGGATGCGGCCTCGGCTCCGCCAGCCCGCCGGCGAAGGCGCCGGCTGCATCCCCCGCGCCCAAGCACCATCGGCACGCCATTCACGCGCACCGCGGAGGGGTGCTGCGCATCAGCGCCGTCTCCAGCACACAAGTGTCGCTCAGCCACGGGCGCCATCACGCGGCGGTGTCCAGCTCACTCCCAGTGTACTTTGAAGGTGTCCGCGTGAGCGCGGCGTGGCTTCATGTGGGCGAGCGCGTGCATTGGGTGGGGGCGGCGAGCGCACCCACCGCACTGGAGCTTCGGGCGTCCGTGGCCGGCACGGTGCAGCAGGTGAGCCCCACGCTCATCACGGTGCGGACGGCCAAAGGCAAAGCCGTGTCGCTGGCACTGCCAACACCTATCGCGGCCGCCAACCTCACCTGGCCCCCAGCCGTGGGCACGAAGGTGGCCATCTTGGCGGAGCCGCGTGGCAGCGGCCAAGATCCCGTCGCCGCCGGGATTGCGGGTCAGCCGACCGTGGCCCATGGCCAGTTTGTCAGCCGCAGCGGATCCCAGATTGTCGTGGCGGTTAACGGTCACGACAGCCCCGCCCTCCCGTTTCTGGGAGCCCCGGGGCGGCTTGCGAAGCTGAAGCCGGGGCAGGCGCTGACGGTGTGGGAAAGCGCCGCCGGCCAGCCGCTGGCGGTGCCGTAGCTTGGGCTACAGCCGGCCGGCCACCAGCTCCCGCGCGGCAGCCAACTCGGCGCGAGCAGCCTCGGCCGCCGCTTCCGCGGCCGGGAATGCGCCCGGCGACTCGGTCAGCTTTTCTTCGATGTTGCCCAGCACGATTTGCTCCACGCGGTCGAGAAACTGGTCAACGGCCAAGGGGTCGTGGGTGGGGAGCACGTGCCGCACAAAAGCGGTGAGCGACAGATTTTCCTCCCCGCCCGCCGCTTCGTAGTACGCATCCAGCAAATCGGATGCTTCCTGGGCCCGCGGCGGCAGGTCACTCATGGCTCGCCTCCCCCGGCCGGCGCCGGGGGCGCGGCCTTTCTGGATTATACGCCCCGCACGCGTGCCACACACCCACGCGTGGCGCCGGCCGCTGTGCCGAAGCGCCCGAGCGGCGCCGGTGGGCGCCGGCCTGCGCCAATCCACACGGGCGGCGATCCCAGGCACGCCGGGTGCCGATCCAGCCACTCATTGACGCCGGGGTATCGCGCGGTGAGCCGTCGAAAAATCCTCATCTCCGGCGTGGGTTCGGATCGCGAGGAAGCCTGCCGCCAGAGCCACTGCCGCCCGCAGCCGCGCTGCCGCCAAGCTTCTTTCCCTCATCTCTTGGCGCCGGCGGTGATGGCATCCCCGGCTCTCCCTCGGACAACCGCAGGCGGCGCGCCCATCCACGGCGCCCTGGCAAGCCTGCCTGCGGCCGCCTCGTGCCGTCCTGTGGTGCTGTCCGAGCGGAGTCGCGCCGTCCATGGCTTGCTTGTCGCCTTTGGCCGGCGGCGCTATGCTCGGGTGGCCGCTCCATTGTCAGAACCGGCTGGACAGTCGGGCGCGCGTGGCGGTAACCGTTCGTGTGGCACCAGGGGGAGGAGGAGATGGCATGCCGGAGAACCCGAAGCTGGCCGGAGGGGATCGCACCTTGGACGCCTTTCGCTGGCGGCTTATCGGACCCCATCGAGGGGGGCGGGTGGTGGCCGTAGCGGGCCACCCGACCCGGAATCTGACGTTTTACTTTGGGGGTGCAGCCGGCGGGGTGTTTCGCACCGACGACGCCGGCGGCACCTGGCGCAACATATCCGACGGGTACTTTCGGACGGCTCCGGTGGGGGCGCTGGCCGTGAGCCCTTCGGACGGCAACGTGATTTACGCGGGCATGGGGGAAGCGTGCATTCGCGGCGATGTGTCGCACGGCGACGGCGTCTACCGGTCGTTGGACGGCGGCAGCACGTGGGCGCACATGGGCTTGGCGGACACGCGGCACATCGCCCGCGTGCGCATCCACCCCACCAATCCGGACTGGGTGTACGTGGCGGCGCTGGGCCACACCTTTGGCCCCAACGCCCAGCGCGGGGTTTTTCGCTCGCGCGATGGCGGGCGCAATTGGGAAGGCGTGCTTCACCGCGACGACAAGACCGGCGCGGTGGACTTGGCCATGGACCCCAGCAACCCCCGCATTTTGTACGCGGCGCTGTGGGAAGCCGGCCGCACGCCGTGGAGCCTCACCAGCGGCGGCCCGGGGTCCGGCCTGTTCAAGTCCACCGACGGCGGAGACACCTGGGCGGAGCTGACAGCGGCCCCGGGTCTGCCTGACGGCGTCAAGGGGCGGATGGGCATCGCGGTGTCGCCAAAAAACAGCCAGCGGGTGTACCTGTCGCTGGAGGCGGAGGCGGGAGGCATCTTTCGTTCCGATGACGGCGGCCAGCACTGGGAGAAAGTGAACGAGGACCGAAACCTGCGCCAGCGGGCATGGTACTACTCGCACATCTTTGCGGATCCCGAGGCGGTGGACAGCCTGTACGTGCTAAACGTGCAATTTTGGCATTCGCAAGATGCCGGCAAAACCTTTGAGGCGATGCCGACGCCCCACGGCGACAACCACGACCTGTGGATCGATCCCCAAAATCCCGCCCGCCTGATCACCGGCAACGACGGCGGCGCTGCGGTGTCCCTGGACCGCGGCCGCCACTGGTCCAGCATCCTCAACCAGCCCACCGCGCAGTTTTACCATGTGGCGACGGATGAGGCGGTGCCCTACCGGGTGTATGGGTGCCAGCAGGACAATTCCAGCCTCTCGGTGCCCAGCGCGACGCGCGGCCCCGGCATCACCAATCGCGACTGGTATCAAGTGGGGGGTGGGGAAAGCGGGTACATTGCAGTGGATCCGCGAAACCCCAGCCGCATCTATGCGGGCAACTACTCGCTTCTCACCCGGTACGACCACGACACCGGCACCACCACCGATATCACGCCGTGGCCGGAGCTGACCATAGGCTGGGCTGCCAAAGATCTGAAGTACCGGTTCCAGTGGACCTTTCCCGTCCTGCTGTCCCCGCATGACCCTGACATTTTGTACGCAGCGGCGCAGGTGGTGTTTCGCTCGCGCGACGCCGGCCAGCACTGGGACGTCATCAGCCCCGACCTGACGCGGCATGACCCCGCCACGCTGGAGGCATCGGGAGGCCCGATCACCAAGGACAACACCGCCGTGGAGTACTACGGCACGGTGTTTGCGCTGGCCGAGTCGCCGGTGGAGGCGGGAGTGCTGTGGGCCGGATCCGACGATGGCCTCATCCATCTGTCCCGGGACCACGGTGCGCACTGGCAAAACGTCACGCCGCCTGATTTGCCGGAGTGGGCCCTCATCAGCATTATCGAGCCCTCGCCGCACGACGCCGCCACCGCCTACGTGGCTGCGACGCGCTACAAGCGGGATGACTTTTCCCCGTATCTCTTGGTCACACGGGACTATGGAAAGCACTGGGCGCGCATTGACGCCGACATTCCCGCCGGCGAGTTCACGCGGGTCATCCGCGAGGATCCCGGGCAGGCCGGCCTCTTGCTGGCCGGGACCGAGCAAGGCCTCCACGTGTCGTGGGATGCGGGCCGCCACTGGCGGCCGTTTCGCCAAAACCTGCCGGTGGTGCCCATTCACGACCTGGTGTTTCATGCGGGTGATGTGGTGGTGGCCACGCACGGCCGGTCTTTCTGGATCCTGGACGACATTAGCCGCCTCTACCCGCTGGCGCGGGATCCCGGCGCGGCCGAGGCGCCGCTGGCGCTCTGGATGGGGCGCCCCACCGTGCTGAAGCCGGGGAGCGGCCGCGGGATGCGAGGCGGCGACGGCGCATATGGCTACCTGCACTCCGATGCCGCGCTGGCCCAGTGGGTGCGCGGCCGGGACCCGGTGACCGACGATCCCGTGGTGGAAGCGCTGGATGCCGGGGAAAACCCGCCCAGCGGCGCGGTGATCACCTATGCGCTCCAAGCGGCGCTGCCGGACGATGTCGTGCTCACGCTGGAGGTCAGGGACGCCGCTGGCACCCTGATTCAGACGCTCACCAGTGCGGAGCCTGACCCAAAGGCCGAGGGGCCCAAACTGCCGCGGCTCAGCAAGCGGGCCGGGTCCCAGTGCGTGGTGTGGAACCTGCGCTGGCCCGGGGCCACGCCGCTCAAAGGGGCGGTCATGTGGGGCGGCGCACCCCAGGGGCCGGTCGTGCTGCCGGGCACCTACCAGCTTGTGCTGCAGGCGGGTGATATCCGGGCCGAAGGCCGACTCGAGGTGGTGCGCGATGAGCGCCTGCCAGCCACGGATGCGGAGTTAGCCCAGCGATTCCAGCTGCTGATGGCCGTGCGAGACAAGCTGTCCGAGGCCCACACCGCAATTTTGGCGATTCGGGCCGCGCGCGAGCAGGTGGACGCCTGGGTGGAGCGGGCGGCCGGCCACGCGGAGGCGGCGGCGCTGCAATCCGAGGCGAAGGCGCTGGTGGAGGCGGCCACGGCGATTGAAGAGGCTCTCATCCAGACGAAAGCCCAAAGCTCGCAGGATGTGCTGAACTTCCCGGTGCGGCTGAACGCCAAACTGGCGGACATTGCCGGCGTCGTGGAAAGCGCGCCGGGGCTGCCGCCGCAGCAGGCGGTGGACACCTTTCACGATCTGGCCGCGGCGGTGGATGACCAGCTGAAGGGGTGGGCCGCTCTGGTGGACGGCCCGCTGGCGGCGCTGGAGGAGCACCTGCGCCAGGCCCAACTGCCGCTCATCCACTTTGTGGGCCGGGCGGACGCCGCATCGCCAAGCTGATTGCCATGGCGAAGCGCCGACTCTCATGAGCCGGCGCTTCGCGCGCCTGTGTCATAATCGGTAAAGTCGGGGCGCGGGCGCGCGCGGGCGCGCTGTGGGCTCCGGGACCGAAGAAGAGGGAAGGGTGAGGGCGTGGCGTTTCAAGTAGAAGCGGCGGCTGCACGGCCGGCGGGTGTGGATGCACTGGTCCTAGGTGCGTACCAGGGAGAGCTGGAACATATTGCAGAGTGGCCGGGCGCGGCACTGGCCTTGGCACAGGGGTGGCAGGGCCGCCAGGGGTCCCGCCCGCTGGTGCTGTTTCCCGGCACGCCGGCCCGACTGGTGGTAGTTGGGCTGGGGCCGCGTGCTAAGGCGACGGCTCGCACCATTCGGCGGGCGGTGGCCCAGGGCATTCGCACCGCGCGTGTGGCGGGCGTGTCTCGGATCGCTGTGGACCTGCCGGAGGTGGCGCGCTATGCCCCCGCGGCGGTCGCGGGCGTGGGCGACGGCATGTATGCGTTCACCGCCTATCGCCCGCCGCGGCATGACGAAGCCGTTGGCACGCCGGTGGTGACCCTGGTCGGGGTGGACGCCATTCCACCGCTGGCGCGCGCCGCGATGGAGGCGTCGGTGGCGGTGCGCGACTGGGTAAACCTTGGCTCCAACGACAAGCCGCCCGAGCGATTGGCGGATTTGATGACCCAAAGCTTGGACGGCCTCGGCGTCGTCATTGAGCGGCTGGATGTGAAGGCGCTGCAGGCGCTGTCGGCCGGCGGGATATTGGGCGTGGGCCAGGGCAGCTCCCATCCGCCGGTGATGCTGGTGGCCAAGTATGCGGGCGCCCCGGGCGACCCCCGGACACTGGCGCTGGTGGGCAAAGGCATCACGTTTGACAGCGGCGGCCTGTCCTTGAAACCCGGGCAGGGCATGATGACGATGAAGACCGACATGGCGGGCGCGGCCGCCGTCATGGGCGCGGTGGCCGCACTGGCGGCCGCCAAAGCGCCAGTGAATGTGTGGGCCATCGGCTGCCTGGCGGAAAACATGCCGGATGGCAACGCCCAGCGGCCCGGTGATGTTGTGCGCACCTTGGATGGCACCACCGTGGAAGTGCTGAACACGGATGCGGAGGGCCGGCTTGTGCTGTGTGATGGCGTGGCGCTGGCGAAGCAGCGAGGCGCGGCCGCGATTGTCGATATTGCCACGTTGACGGGGGCGGCTGCGGCGGCTCTCGGTGGCGAGCGGGCGGCCTACCTGGCTACCGATGACCGCCTGAAGGCGCTTGTGGAAGCGGCGGCCGACGCTACCGCCGAGTGGGTGTGGGAAATGCCCGCAGATGAGCAGTTTCGCAAGAACATCGACAGCAGCATCGCCGACCTCAAAAACGTCGCGTCCGCGATGGGCGGTGGGATGCAGGTGGGCGGCATGTTTGTCGGGACGTTTGCGGAGGGTGTGCCCTGGCTGCACGTGGACATTGCCGGCACGGCGTTCAACGCGGAGCCGCGGCATGGCACCGCGCAAGGCAGCACGGCTTTTGGCGTGAGCCTTTTGGCTGAGCTGGCCGCCGGCTACTTTGCCTGAGGAGCCGCCCGTGCCAGCCCGCCAGCCGCTGCCGCTGGCGGGGCTTAGAGTGCTGGACCTCTCGCGGGTGCTTGCCGGGCCGCTGTCCACCATGGTGCTGGCAGATCTGGGCGCCGATGTACTGAAAGTCGAGGCTCCGGGGGGCGGGGATGAAACCCGCTCCTGGGGGCCTCCCTTTGTGGGCGGCGAGTCCACCTACTTTTTGGCCATCAACCGGGGCAAGCGGGATGTGGTGCTGAATCTGGCGGATCCGGGCGACCGGGCGCTCTTGGAGCGCCTGGTGGCCGAATGGGCGGACGTCGTGGTGGAGACCTTTCGGCCGGGATCTTTCGCCCGGCTCGGATTGGACGTCGACCGCCTGCTGTCGAGCGCACCCCATGTGATTTGGGCCACCGTGCGAGGATACCCGCCCCCCGATGACCGGCCCGGCTACGACTTCGTCATTCAGGCGGGGATCGGCCTGATGGCGCTGACGGGGCCCGCCGATGGTGCGCCTTACAAGGTAGGGGTGGCGGTGGCCGACATGCTGGCGGGCCTCTACCTCGCGGCGGGTGTGCTGGCGGCGGTCGTGCGGCGCGGCCGCTCGGGCGCGGGGGGGCGGGTAGCGGTGTCGCTGGCGGAAGCGGCGGCAGCGTCGCTCATCAATGTGGGCCAGAGTGTGATCACGACGGGGCAGCCCCCGCAGCGGCAGGGCAACGCCCATGCCCAGCTGGCACCTTACGAAGTGTTCCAGGCCGCCGATGGCCCGCTGGCGGTGGGGGTGGGCAATGACCGGCAGTTTCGCGCGCTGGCCGCCGCCACAGGGCACGCGGCCCTTGCCGACGACCCGCGGTTTCTGGACAATCGGAGTCGGGTGGCCCACCGCCACGCGCTCGCGGCGGTGCTGAATGCAGCGCTGTCCGAGCGTCCGGTGGCGGAGTGGTGCCGGGTGCTGGCGGCGGCTGGGGTCCCGGCAGATGCGGTCCGATCCGTGCCTGACGCGCTGGCGATGGCCAAAGGCTGGGGGCAGGTGGGCACGGCGTGGCATGAGCGGCTCGGTCCGCTGGATTTGGTGGGCAGTCCCCTGTGGTTTGACGGGCAGCGGCTGCCGCTGCCCGCGGCGCCGCCCTGGCACGGGCAGGATGGCAGCGATGTGCGGCGGCAGTGGGGATTGCCAGATTCACGCCGCGCCGCCGCGCCGGATCGAAGACCGCGGTCGAATTCCACGGAGAAAAACCGCAGCGAGACGTCCGGAACGTTCACTGAGAAGTGAAGAAGTGAGGTGGGTGTGTGCCGAAGCCCGGGGACTATTATGACGTCGAGGCGCTGTATCTGCCCGAAGAGCGGCAGGTGCGCGATGTGGTGCGCCGATTTGTGGCGGATCGGGTGCTGCCGAATGCGGGGCGGTGGTGGCAGGAGGGGACCTTCCCCATGGAGCTGGTTCCGGAAATGGCTCGCTTGGGCTGTTTTGGGCCCACCCTCCCGGAGCAGTACGGGGGCGCGGAGCTGTCGCCCGTGGCTTATGGCCTGATGATGCAGGAACTGGAGTATGGGGACTCGGGCCTCCGGTCCTTCGCCTCGGTGCAGTCGAGCCTGGCCATGTATGCGATTTATCGCTGGGGGTCGGAGGAGCAGCGGCGGCAGTGGCTGCCGCGCATGGCCGCAGGCGAGGTGATTGGCTGCTTTGGCCTGACCGAGCCCGACGCCGGGTCAGACCCGGGCGGCATGCAGACGCGGGCGGTGCGCACCGCGGAGGGCGGCTGGCGGATCACCGGCGCCAAGCGCTGGATCACCAACGGGTCCGTGGCGCAGGTGGCGGTGGTGTGGGCCAAAACCTCGGGGGAGCCCGCAGACGCCATCCGCGGATTTGTGGTGCCGACCGACGCGCCCGGCTTTTCGACCGCCATGATTAAAACCAAAGCGTCTATGCGGATGTCGGTCACCTCCGAGCTGTTTTTGGACCAGGTGGAGGTGCCGGAGGCGGCCCGCCTGCCCGGTGCCCGCGGCTTGTCGGGTCCGCTGTCGTGTCTGACGCAGGCCCGCTACGGCATTGCCTGGGGCACGATTGGGGCCGCGCGGGCGTGCCTCGACGAAGCGCTGGCGTACACCGGCACCCGCATGGCGTTTGGCCGCCCGATTGCGGCCACGCAGCTGGTGCAGGAGCGCTTGGTGGGGATGGTCAGCCGCTTGGGCGCGATGCAGCTAACGGCGCATCGCCTGGGCCAGCTGCATCAGGTAGGCGCGCTGTCGCACCAGCAGGTGTCGCTGGCAAAGCGGGACCATGCGCGGGCCGCGCTGGACATCGCGCGCGAAGCGCGGGAACTGTTGGGAGGCAACGGCATCACCACGGATTATGGGCCGATGCGGCACGCGGCCAACCTGGAAACCGTGGACACCTATGAGGGCACGTACGAAGTGCACACGCTGGCGGTGGGGCGGGACATTACCGGCCACAACGCGTTTTAGCGCGCTGGGGCAAAGGCCCGCCAAGGTCCTTTGCAGATGACAGCCAGGCTGCTCTTTTCAAAGCAGCCAGGCTGTCACAAGCCTCAGGCACTGGCTCAAGCGCGGCCACCAGGCGCCGGACCGCGTCCAGGGAGTCCGCCGTGGCGAGCGCCGCCGCCTGCCGATCCCAGTCGGGCGCCGCCGCGAGCCGGTCGATGTGGGCCAGGACGGCGGTTGGCAGCGGACCGAAGCGCGCCGCCAGGATCG
>JAJZWV010000066.1 GCA_021846505.1 Bacillota bacterium | reverse complement strand
CCGGCGGGCCCAGCGTTCCAAGGTGGTGCGTTCGTCGGGGCTCAGGGTCAGCGGCGCCAACGGGCGCCCCCTTCGTCGCGACTTCGTCGGAGGTGTAGTAGACATACCCGAGTATACCATATAGATGTCGAATTATCAACTCAGGACACTAGGAGCCGATCATTGACGCCGAGCTTCGTGTGGGAGATGCCCCGACGGGTCAAGCGCCTCGCGGGGCGGGCGCATCCGTGTCGCTGTAGGCGCCGGCCCTATACTCCCCAATAGCGCCCGGCATTTCCCCAGATCACCACCAGGGAAGTGGCGGGCGCGGGTGTGTCTCGGTGCAGGGGCCACCGAATCGTGGCCGCCGAGGTCCTAATGGACGCCCGGCTTCAGACGACAGGCGGGGGGCGCGGTGGGCTGGCTGCGTCGCGCCGTGGGGCACCTGGGTGCGATGACAGGCTTTATGGCCGTTCGCGAGTCTTCCGGTGATGCGCGGCCTCGGCGTTGACACCGTCTTCGCTTGCGCGCCCCTGGAATCCCTGTCCCGCCTTCCTCATACGGTCTGGCAGGGGGGACCGGCATGGACTGGAAGGTGATGCTCACGACGCTGGGTCTGATTTTTGTTGCGGAGCTGGGGGATAAAACTCAGCTAACCACCATGATGCTGGCCGCCCAGACCAACTCCACCACGGCGGTGTTCGTGGGGGCGGCGTTGGCCCTGACCCTCTCGGCGCTGCTGGGGGTGGTGTTTGGCGAAGCCATCATCCGAGTCGTGCCCACACAGGTCATTCACATGGTGGCCGGCGGCGCCTTCATCGTGCTGGGCGGGCTTTTGCTGACGGGTCGCATGTGAGCCCATGGCCGCCGCGCTAGCGGGTCACCGTGAAAGGCATCGCGGTCCAGTGCACGCCGCCGTCCGTGGTGTGGCTGAGCGCGGCCTGCCCGCCCGCGGCTATGGCCCACCCTTCGCCGGACGATAGGAAGTCCATGAGCGACCAGGGCCGCGGTGGGCGGCTGACCCGCTGCCACGAAGAGTCGGCCGAGGTCGTGCCGTACAGGGTGTGCGCCCCCATCACCCACACGCGGGCGACCCGGCCGCCGCGTACACGGCCCCGGGCCCGGCAGTTGGCGCCAGCTGCAGCGTAGTGCTCGCCGCCCACGCGCCGGCCGACCTCCGGTGGTAGAGGTTAAAGCCCCAGCGCCCGTGGGACAGGTACAGCACCACCGGAACTTAGACCGCCCCGCTGCGCGCCACAATTGCAGGATCCGTGTCGGCATTGACGCGGCTCGGAATCGGCAGTGGCGCCGCTCCCCACGACTGCCCCCCATTGTGGCTGGAAAGCATGGCCGTGCTGAAATTCTGCCCCGTCAGCCACCCCACCGCGCCATCCAGGACCGCCCCGGTTGGCAGGATGCCGATGGCGGTAAACACACTGAGGCGCGCCCAGGTGTGCCCCCCATCGGCCGTGCGGTACAGGGCCGTGCTGGCGCCGGTCAGGCCCGGGTAGCCGGTGAGCAGCATCCACCCGGCTGTGCTGGTGGTCCAGCCGAAAGACATGGCCCCGACGACAAAGGGGCTGGCCACCGTGGTCGTGCGCCACGTGTCCCCGCCATTACTGGTGGAGCTGATTGCGACCGAGCGACCGCTGCCGCTGCTGGCCACGGCCGCTAGCACCGCCGACTGCGCGGAGGGCTCCCCGGCCGCCACCACCGTGACCGGCGTCTCCATGGGGTTGGGAGCGGGTGCGGGTGGGCCGCGGCGAGCCACCGTCCAGGTGTGGCCCCCGTCCACGGTGCGCAGCAGCGCGTAGTGGGGCTCGCTTTCGGTGAGGATCTGCACCGAAGCCAGTGCCCAGCCTTCCTGCGCGGTGGCGAAGTGCATCCTGGGCCGGGATGGAATCCACGGCTCGCCCCTTTCGGCTCTCCACGGCGCTATTCTCCTGTTGCATCGGTCTTTGCCATCGGCCTTTGCCATTTCTCGCTGACCATCGCACGGTCGGGCACTTCATGCACGGGGGAGGCTGCCGCGCCACCCGCTGGCGGGACGCTGGTGGGACCGCCGCGGAACCTTGACAGTCGTGCTAGCGTTTTCGGTTGCAGAACGGGTTTTGCCGCCCACGGGCCAGCTGTGGAGGGATGTCCGATGCGCTCACTCGCCGTCCGATGCCTGGGGCTGTTAGGCGTGCTCGCCCTGGCCGCCGGCTGCGTGCCGTTTGGCCCCTCGGTGGCTGCCGGCCACGTCACCCCCGTCGGGTCGGTGGGCGGCATCCACTTTGCCGTGCTGGGCAGCGCTCCTCAGGTGAATGCGGTCATGTGGTCCCCTTCGGGGCTATACTTTGCCTTCGTCGTCAACCGCCAGCAGGGCACCTTTGTCCTGGGCACCTCCAACCCGCTGCGCATCGAGACCGTGACCCTGTCCAACCAGCGGACGGTGGTGGCCCTGACCAACCACCACGCGGTGGTGGCCTCCGTCTCGGGCACGAACGACTGGCTGTACCCGCTCACCGGGCTCAGTCTGGGTGCACCGGTGGCTTGGACGGCCCCCAGCAACACCTATCAGCAGTGGGTGGATACGGCGAGCGGCCCCGCTATCGTCACCGGCGGCCAGCGCCCCGTCCCGCTGGCGCTGCAGTGGGCCAGCGGCCGGCACCTGTCGCTGGGCGGCGGCCAAATCTATGTATCGGCGGACGGGCGATTCGGCGCCGTCACGGGCGGCTGGCGGGGGCACTACATTCCCAACCCGGTTAGCGATGCGCAAAACCCCTCGGGCAGCCAAGTGGCCAGCTCCACCCAGCCCATTGCCATCTGGGACTTTGGCGGGCGCACCCCGCGTCGGCTGGAGACGCTCCACCTGCCGCCCGTCCGAGTGCCGGAGTCCAGCATCGACACGGTGGCCTTCTCCCCCAACGACCGCTACGTGGCGGTGTCGGTGATGAGCTTTGACGCCTCGCCGCCGACCCCCGGCCGCACGTTTGTCTACGATGTGCGCACCGGCCGCCTGCTGGGCACCGGGCCTTGGGGAAACGGACCCACCTGGTCTGCCACCTCGCGGGACCTTTGGATCGGGACAGCGGCGGCCGAGGGCCGGGGCACCGATCAGGTGATGGCGGTGGATGGCCGCAGGCTGGCGTTGTGGCCCGACTCCCAGAGCCGCCAGCTGGTGGGGATGGTAGACGCCCACACCCTGCTTATGGCCGTGGGAGCCGTGACCGCACCCAGTCAAAAGCTTGAGGTGTGGAACCCCGCCACCCAAAAAAGCCTCGAAGTCGCCCAGGACAGCAATGGTGGCCCCTTTATTGCTTGGGATCCCTCGCCCAGTGGGTCAGCCGCCCTCACCACCGTGGGAAGCCGGGTACTGTACGCCAGCTGGTCACTGAAGCATCCCCCCGGAAGCTGAGCGCGGCGGCGTGTCGGCGCGGCGCTAGGGGGGCGCAGGCATCGTGAGGGCCGCCATCAGGTGGTAGACGACCTGGTTGGCCGGCATGGGAACCCCCAGGGCGGCGGCCCGCCGCAGGACGGCGCCGGTAATCGCCTCCAGTTCCGTCGGCCGGCCCGCCCGCACATCCTGCAGCATCGACGAGACGTTGCTTCCGGTCGCGGCCGCGACCGCCAGCGCCCGCGCTCCCGGATCCTGCAGGGGGTGCCCGGCGGCGGACGCCGCGGCGCCCACTTCCTCGGCCAGCTCTCTGAGCAGGGTCCGAGTGGGCGCCTCGGCCGCCAGCCGGCCGTTGGGCCACCCCAGCAGCGCCGACAGCGGATTGATGGCGGCGTTGACCGCGGCCTTGCCCCACAGCACGGCGGGCATCACGGGGGAGGCCGCCGCCAAAAAGCCCGCCGCCTGGAGGTAGCCCACCAGCCGGTCCGCGCGTGGGTCGCGCCCGCCGCTAAGCGGCCCCACCCACGTCGGCCCCTCCCCCCGATGGCTCACCTCGCCCGGGCCCGTCCGCGTGGCGGCCTGCTCCGTGGCGGCCGCCAGCACCCGGCCCGACCCCAAAGCCGCCGCAGCCTCCTCGGGGGCATCCAGGCCGTTTTGCCAGGTCACCACCGTAGTGCGGGGGCCCAGCGCGCGGGCCACGCGCGGCAGCAGCGCCGCGAGGTCGTAGCTTTTGACCGCTAGCACCCAAAACTCAGGCGGCGCCACGTCTTCCAGCCGCGCGGCGATGGGCACCGCCACCCGGGTGAGGGCCTCTCCGCGGGTGACCAGCACCCCGCCGGCCAGCTGGTGTGCGGCCTCGGGCCCGCGCGCCACCAGCACCACCGGCACCCCCGCTTGGGTGCAAGCGGCCGCCAGCAGGAGCCCCATCGCGCCCGCGCCCACCACCGCGACCGCTGGCGGCGTCACGGCATCACCGCCTGCACGTCCGCGCCGCTTATGTTCAGGCAGCAGTTGTCCAGCAGCCGGGTTGCGCCAAAGCGGGCGGCCACGGCCACCAGGACCCGCCCCGCCATGATCGGCACGGGCTCCAGCGTGTCCGCGTCCACCACCACCGCATAGTCCAGCTGGGCCAGCGGCTCCCCCTGGATGGCGCGGGCCAGCTCGGCCGAAAGCCGCCGGGCGTCCCGCGCCCCGCCGCGGACCGCCTGCTCCAGGTCCGACAGGGCGCGGTGCAGCACCGGTGCCGCCGCGCGCTCTGCGGGCGACAGATAGGCGTTGCGGGAGCTTTGGGCCAGCCCATCGGGCTCGCGCACGGTGGGCACCACCACCAGCCGTGTGGGCCACAGCATTTCCTGCAGCAGGCGGCGCACCAGCACCACCTGCTGCGCGTCCTTCTGCCCAAACGCCACCGCATCGGGCGTCCAGAGGTTCAGGAGCTTGGACACGACGGTGGCGACCCCGCGAAAGTGGGTGGGGCGCACAGCTCCTTCCAGCCGGCGGTCTAGCCCCTGTACCTCCACAAAGGTTTGGGGCGGGACAGGATACATCACCGAGGCATCGGGGTGAAACACCACGTCCACCCGGGCCGCTTCCGCCCAGGCGGCGTCGGCCGCCAGGTCGCGGGGATAGGTGTCAAAATCTTCCCCGGGGCCAAATTGCGTGGGGTTGACAAACACGCTCAGCACCAGCACATCCACCTGGGGGCGGAGGGCCGAGAGCAGCGCGGCGTGCCCGGCGTGCAGCGCCCCCATTGTGGGCACCAGTCCGATGGTGAGCTGGCGCGCGCGCGCGCGGCTCACCACGCGGCGCACGCCGGTGGCGTCGGAAATCCACTCCACCGCAGCTAGGGCGCCGGCCGATGCCGGCGGGCTACCCGCTCCAGCACCTCCGGATCCATCGAAAAGGTGTGCTCGGCGGCCGGGAATATCCCCTGGCGCACCTCGGCGGCGTATTGGGCCAGGGCGGCCTCCATGGCGTTCCCTATATTGGCGTACTGCTTGGTGAACCGCGGCGCCCGGCCCCAGTACAGCCCCAGCATGTCGTGCATCACCAGCACCTGGCCATCGGTGGCGGCGCCCGCGCCAATCCCAATGATGGGCACCTGGGCCGCCTCCGTCAGCAGGGCCGCCAGAGGAGCCGGCACCATCTCCAGCACGATGGCAAAGGCGCCGGCCTGCTCCAAGACTTTGGCGTCGTGCAAGAGCGTGTCCGCCGCCTCTTGGGTTTTGCCCTGCACCGTGTAGCCGCCAAAGGCGTACACGGACTGCGGGGTGAAGCCCAGGTGTCCCATGACGGGAATGCCGGCCTCCACCAGCCGCCGCACCGTCTCGGCCACCCGGGCCCCGCCTTCCAGCTTCACCGCTTGCACCCGCGCCTCAGTCATCAGGCGGCCGGCGTTGACCAGCGCCTGCTCCGCCGACACGTGATAGGTGAGAAAGGGCAGGTCCGCCACCACAAAGGTGCTGGGGGCGCCCCGCACCACCGCCCCGGCGTGGCGCACCATGTCATCCAGGGTCACCGACAAGGTGTCAGGGTAGCCCAGCACCACCTGGCCCAGCGAATCGCCCACCAGGATCAAATCGACGCCGGCGGCCTCCGCCACATGCGCCGTGGGAAAGTCATAGCTGGTGGACATCACCCAGCGATCGCCCTTTCGATAGGCCGCCAGCAACTCGCGCAGTGTTCGTCTTGCCAATCCGGTCCCCTCCGGTCTTGCCGCTGTCCGGCGGCTGGTCTCACACAAAAGCCGAGCGCTTTCGGCTGGCTGGCCCTACAGCCGCCAGGGCACCTCCGCCAGCACATAGGCGTACACCGCCAGCACGGCTACGCCATGAGCCACTTCATCCGGGTCCAGCTTGTCCGGCGTGTCGGCCGGCGAGTGGTGGTATTTGAAATACTGCTGCGCATCGGACCCCAGGTTCAGGGTGGGCACGCCGTCGGGCACCAGCGGCGACACGTCCGCGCCCGGGCCCCCGGGCGCCGAGGCAAACGGCCCCCACGGCGCCAGGAGGCTCGCAATCGCCTGCACCGCCGGCAGGGATGCCTCGTCCCCGTGAAACGCCATGTGCGTCGGCCGGAAAAATCCCGCGTCCGACTCCATGGCCGCCACGTGGCCGGAAAGCTCCGCCAAGTGCGCCGCGCGGTAGCCGCGGCCGCCGGCCAAGCCATGCTCTTCGTTGGTCCAGCCCACCAGGCGAATGGTGCGGCACGGCTTTAAGCCGGCGCGCCGCACCACATTGAGCGCCTCCCAGGCC
This sequence comes from Bacillota bacterium, assembly GCA_021846505.1. GTDB lineage: Bacteria > Bacillota > Sulfobacillia > Sulfobacillales > JAIMBI01 > JAJZWV01. The sequence continues at coordinate 10,855 of JAJZWV010000066.1, read as the reverse complement.
GCGATGAAGCCGCCCGCGTCGTCGATGGCACCTTGGCCTACATCCCATGAGTCGATGTGCCCGCCCACCACCACCACTTCTTCGGGCCGCTCCGCGCCCACGATCTCTGCCACGATATTACGCGACGGGGCGTCGGGCAGGGTCTTGGCCCCCATTGTCAGGTGCACCACAACCTCGGCGCCGCGGCTCGAAAGGCGGTGCAGCAGCGCCGCGTGCTCGACCGAGAGCGCCGCCGCCGGAATCTTGGGCACGCCGTCGGCGTAGCGCATCCCGCCGGTGTGGGGGCTGTTCATCGAGGCCGAGGCCACCGACCGCACCAGCGCAGCCACCGCCCCGTGCTTGGCGGCTTCCACGGCCGCCCGCACGCGGTACTTGACCGTGTCGCCATAGCTCACAAACGGGGCGTCAAACAGGACGATGCGCCCTACCACCTCGGCCGCGCGCTCCTCCAGCTCCTCAAACGACGACACCACCAGCACAGGAGCCGTGATGCCCTCGGACGGCGTCCCGACACTGCCACCCAGCCCTAGCATGCTGAGCGGCATCGGGCGCGGACTCACCAGCGCGGCGGACTCAATGCCGCGCACCCAGTGGGGCACCATGACCGGCTCACCGCGCACGTTTTGGAGGCCGTCTTGGGCCAGCGCCGCCAGCGCCCAATCTATCGCGCGCTCCAAAGCGTCGGAGCCCGACGGCCGTGGGCCGAACGTGTCGGTCCACAGCGCCACGCGCTCCCAAGCCGCGTGGCTGCCAATAGCCGCCTCCGCGACCGAGCTGGCCGCCGCCCGCACCGCCTCCGGTATGTTGAAGTCGCCCTGGCCCCCCGGGGGGGCATTCGTATGATTGTTCATGCCTTCATTGCACCACCGGGGTGGGCCCGCGTCAACCAATGGCGCGGCCGCGGCACCGATGCCGCCTTCCGCCATAGGATGCGGCATCCAGTCCGCCAAGACCCGTGAAAGCGCCAGAGGAGCATGAGGCATGACCACTCCCGCCCCCTTGAACCCCGGCCGCTCGGCTGCCGACGAGCGGCGGCCAGATTGGTTTGACTCAATGCGCGCCTGGTGGGACGGCGCCGAGGCACCCCCTCCCGAGGAGCCCAGACCTGCGGCGGATCCCCGGGGCCTCTCCAAGCCCGCACCGCCCAAATCGCGCTAGCCAGCCGTCCCGAGAGGTCCGCCGCGCCGTCGTTCGCGTACGTCCAGGGGGAAGGATCGGCATGACCGATGGCGGCGGCCCTTTGAGCGCGCGCCTGGGCCCCCACGTGGGAAAGGGCCATGCTGGCCGCACAGCTGGGCCCGTTGATGGGGTGCGGCGTGGCTCCCCCAGCAGCCTCGCCGCACACGCATTCGGCCCATCACCGCACGCCGCCGGCCACGCACGGTGCGGCGCTGGCGCTGTGGGGCCCCAACAGCCCGCCGGCGGCCCATCCGCCGCTGGCACGGCGTCTGGCAGCATCCTAGCCGACCTCACCGCGTTCATTGATCACAATGTGCCGCTCGCACCGGTCAGCGGCGTGGCGGCCGCGGGCTCAGCTCGGAGAGGTGAATGACCCGGCAGGGTTCATCCGCCACCGAGACCACCCGACACAGCGAAAGGCCAGGAAGGCGCGGCGCCGACTTACTGGCGGCGCGCCGCCAGCACGCCCAGCAGGGTTTCTTCGACCCCGCACAAGTGGGCAATCATGCCGTCGCGGGCGCGGTCGGGATCGCCGCGCTGCACCCACAGCGCGATGCGCCAATGCTCCTCGGCGGAGCGCAGCGCCCGTCCCGGCACGGCCATACTTTCGTGCCGGCTCTGCTCCATCAGATGCAGCAGGTTGGCCAAAAGCCGCTCGGCCACCGGGTTGTTGGCCATACGCACCAGTTGGTTGTGAAAAGCGCGGTCGGCACTTTGCACCCGGGCCAGCGGCACGGAGGTGCCCGCGGCGCAGTCCGGCCCGTGCGGCAGGACCCGGCGCACAATGGCCAAAAGGCTTTTGGCCTCCTCGGGCAGCGCCCGGGCGGCCGCCCACGCGGCCACGGACGGCTCAATGGCCCGGCGGATTTCGAACAGCGACCGCACATCGGCAGGCGTTAGAATCGAAAGCAGGTGGTCGCCCAGCTGCCCCCGATCCGGATCGTCGACAAACACGCCGCGGCCCCGCTCAATATGCACCGCGCGCAGCCCCACCAGGGTCCGGAACGCATCCCGGACCGTCACCCGGCTGACCCCATAGTGGGTGGCCAGCTGGCGCTCCGACGGCAGCCGCTCCCCGGCGGCAAACCTTCCGGTTCGAATCCCCGCGAGCAAGTCATTCACCAGCCGGTCGCGCAACCAGGCCCCTTCCTGGGTCTCACCCGCCTCATGGAACCCGCTGGCGTCGGAGCGCACCGCCCGCTGCACCTCTTCACTGGCCATTTTCGCCCGCTCCTTCTCCAACCGCCGCTGTGCCCGCCATGCTAGAGGATCCCGGTCCACTCTTGCCGATCAGGAGATACTTCGCGCTGCACCCGCGAAATTCCTGTCGACTGCCGGCGCATCTTGCCGGAGCGCGCGCCGGGTCAGTCTGCCGCGGTCCAGCGCGGCGCGAGCCCTCCAATCCCGGGGGTTTCCCAAAACGGCAGCGGCGTCCCGGGCTCGACTGCGGGGGAGTCGGCGGGCACGCGGGCCAGCCCCGACGCATGGAGGTACGTGGTCAGCACGTCCGCACTCTGGGGCAAATCAGCGGCCACGCCGCCCGCGACGCGCCGCACCCCCAAGTAACGGGGCTCGCGCGTCGGGCGCCCAAACCCATCCACCAGCGGCTCCGTGCTCCAGCGGCCCACCAGCCGGCCTCCATGGAGCGCGGCCCACCAGGGCGCCAGCAGCACCATGGCGGACAGATACGCCGCGCCGGGATTCCCCGACAGCGCCATCACCAGCTGCTGCCCCCGGTGCGCCGCGGCCACCGCCTTGCCGGGGTGCATCGCCACTCGCCAAAACAGCGGCTCGGCATGCCGTTCCAGCACCCCGGGCACAAAGTCCGCCTCTCCCACGGAGACACCCCCGGTTACCACCACCAGGTCGGCGCGGGCCAGGCCGCCCTCCAGCTCCTCCGCGATGGCTTGGGGATCATCGGGCACGTGGGCCACCGACGCCACCGCCCCACCCCACTCCGCGACAGCGGCCGGCACCCACAGCCGGTGCACCCCATAAATCTGCCCCGGCGCCAGTCTCTCGCCGGGGGCTCTTAGCTCCGACCCAACTTCCACCACCGCCACGCGCGGCCGCGCCCACACCACCACGCGCCCCGCGCCCACGGCCGCCAACAGCCCCAAGTGCGCCACGGTCAGGCGATCGCCCGCCGCGGCCACCAGCGCTCCCGCCATCCGCTCGTGCCCTTGGCGCATAATGTTTCGGCCGGGCCGGGGCACGCGCGCCAGCAGCACCCCCCCGGCCGCCAGCGCGGCCGCCTCCTGCTCTACTACCGCGTCGGCGCCCACCGGCAGCGGCGCGCCCGTGAAAATGCGCCAGGCGGCCCCAGGTGGCAGCACCCCGCCAGGCTCGCCGGCCAATGTCTTGCCCGCAATCGGCAGGGTCCCCCCGGCCGCAGCGTCGGCGGCGCGCACGGCATAGCCATCCATGGCGGCCCGGTCAAACGGCGGCAGCGCCAGGGCGGCCTCCACCGGCTCGGCCAGCGTGCGCCCCAGCGCGTCAGCGAGCCCCACCGCCTCACACCCCAGGGCAGGCTTGACCGACTGAAGACGTGCCTCAGCCTCTTCGACGGACAGTAGCCGATTGCCGCTTGCCATGATGGCTCCACCACTTTCCTGATCCGGACATTGGCCCTCATTTTACTCCGCCCATTCCGCCCGACATCGGCCGGAGGCCACAAGCAAGCCGGGGGAGCCTTGCTCCCCCGGCTTCTGGCGGCACTCAGGCGGCCCGGTTGTACGGCCCCACCGGCAGAACCGTCTTGCCCCGCGAGACGTTCACAATCTCCGCAGCCGACGTGTAGAAAGCCAGCACGGCTGTCAAGAGGCCCACATACCCGCCCAGCGTGGACAGGAATGCCCCCAAGCCGAAGTCCCCCAACGCCAGCAGCACGAACGTGATCCACAGCGCCAGAAACACATACTGCAGTGCACGGGTCTTGTCGAAGGTGCCGAGCCACAGGTAGAACGTGACGATGCCCCACAGGAGAAGGTACCACGCCACGTACTGGGCTGACACGCCCGCGGCGAAAAAGTGCACAAACAGCGCAAACGACCACCAGAACGCTCCGTATGAGAAGAAGGCCATGGTCCCGAACGTGTTGCCGGCCGCGTATTCCATCACACCGGCCACCAGCTGCGCGGTGCCGCCGTACGCCATGGCCAGCGCCAGCACCATTCCTAAGTCGTGGGCCGAGTACCATCCCGCGTTCACCATGCTGAGCATCCAGGTGGTAAACGCGAACCCCGCAAGCCCCAGCGGCGCGGGATTGGCTTTCTGCATCGTGGGACGCCTCCTTATAAGTGACAGCGAAGAGTCACGAATCGCACAATGAAGACTCCGACCTCTTCGGTCCCAGCGCTCGATGGCAGTCACCGACACTCGGAAAGCGGGACGAGGTCTAGGGGAGCGGCTTGCCGCCCCCCGTTAGGGCGCCGCATGCTGGCTGCGAATTGCGTCCACCACCTCGGGATTCGAGAGCGTGGTGACGTCGCCCACATCGGGGCTGTTGTTGGCAATCGCCGTCAGGATGCGGCGCATGATTTTTCCGCTGCGCGTCTTGGGCAGGTCGGGCACCACCCACACCCGCCGCGGCCGCGCGATGGGGCTGATTTCTTTGGCGATGGCTTCCGATACGCGCCGCTCCAAATCCGGGCCGCCTTCGCGCCCCGGATGCAGCGCCACGAAAATCTCGGGCACGACCCCCTTGATGGGGTCACGCGCCGCCACCACCGCCGCCTCCGCCACGTCGGGCACGGTCAGCGCCGCCGACTCCAACTCCTTGGTGCCCAGGCGGTGCCCCGCCACGTTGATGACGTCGTCAATGCGGCCGAGGATCCGATAGTAGCCATCGGCCGCCTGCATCGCCCCGTCGCCCGCCATATACGGCCAGTCCCGCCAGTCGTGGCTGTCGGGGTCGCGGTTGTACTTGGCAAAGTACGTGGCTACAAACCGAGCGGGGTCCTTCCAGATGGTCTGGAACATGCCCGGCCACGGATTCGCGATGCAGATATTGCCCGCCCGGCCTGAGCCGCGCGGAATCTCCTGACCATCTTCGTCAAAAATCACGGGGTGGATGCCCGGCACGGCTGGCCCGGTGCTGCCGGGCTTCATGGGATCGAGCGCCGGCACGGTGCTGCACAGAAACCCGCCGGTCTCGGTCTGCCACCACGTGTCGACAATCACGGCTTCCCCTTTGCCCACTACCTCGTGGTACCACTTCCACACATCGGGCTCGATGGGCTCCCCCACGGTCGTCATGTGCTTGAAGTGGATGCCGTAGTGTTCGGGATGGCCGCCGCCCGCCTTCCGCAAGCTGCGGATGGCGGTGGGCGAGGTGTGAAAGATGTTGACCCCCAGCGCCTCGGCGATGCGCCACGGCCGGCCCGCGTCGGGGTAGGTGGGCGTCCCTTCGTATAGCGTGGTGGCGGCCCCCAGCGCCAGCGGGCCATAGACAATATACGAGTGCCCGGTGATCCACCCGATGTCGGCCATGCACCAGTACACATCTTCGGGGTGCAGGTCCTGAATGGTCTTGGTGGTCCACGCCGCATACGCCAGGTACCCGCCAATGCCGTGCTGAGCTCCCTTGGGCTTCCCGGTCGAGCCACTGGTGTACATGAGAAACAGGGGCGCCTCCGCCGGCATCGGCACCGGCTCGACCCTCCGCCCGCGATACGCCTTCAGCGCCGGGCCCATCAAGACGTCGCGGCCTTCCTCCAGAGGGGCGTGGCTCTCGTAGCGGCCGGGGTAGCGCTGGAACACCAGCACCCGGCCTACCGCCTGACCGCCCGCCTGGGCCTCGGCCACCGCCACGTCCGCCTTTTCCTTATGGTCCAGTAGCTGCCCGCTCCGGTAGTAGGCGTCCATGGTGATCAGCACCCGGCTTTCGGAGTCCACCATGCGGTCGGCGCAGGCTTTGCCGGAAAATCCGGCAAACACCACTGAGTGAATGGCGCCCAAGCGGGCGCAGGCCAGCATGGCGATCGGCAAATCAGGCACCATCGGCATGTGGATGGTGACGCGGTCCCCCGCCTGGACGCCAACCTCATCGCGCAGATACGCGGCCAGCTCGTTGACGCGGACGTACAGCTCCTGAAACGTGACGTGCTGCATGGGCTCGTCCTCGGGTTCAGGCACAAAGTGAAGCGCCGCCTGATTCCGGCGGGTGGCCAGGTGGCGGTCGACGCAGTTGGCGGAGGCATTCAGCCGCCCGCCCACATACCACCGGAAAAAGGGCGCGTGGCTGGTGTCCAGCAACTCATCCCACCGGCGGTCCCAGGTCAGAAGCTCCGCACACTCGGCAAAATAGTCCGGAAAGTTTTCGAGCCGCATGCGCTCGCGGATTGATGGATCCGTCAGGTTGGCCTGGGCCACGAACGACGCGGGCGGCCGCACGTACCCCTCTTCTCCCCAGTGGACAGCAATTTCGGACTCGCTCACGCGCCCTTCGTCAGCACTCGTGTCACTCACCTCTGTGGCCCCTTTCTCCGCCGCCGTGTCGTAATCAGAATGTTCACGGGTCTACGTAGGTTCAGTATTAATAGTGGCGCGTGTGGGCGTCAAGTACTTGTGGGAGGGCCTGGCGCAAAAAAGGGCTTCCCTGGGAGTGCCGTTCGGCGGCAGCCCCAGTGCCGGCGGGCGCTGGGGGAGACGCGCGGGCCGACCGCTGATGAGTGAGAGGGCGGCGCCGCGTCTCCCCGGCGGAGGCAGGCGCCGCCAGGGGCCCCGGAGTGTGCCGGCCGGCGTACGGCCGGTCGGAGCCCAGGCACTGGAGACCGATGTCGGGGTGACACTGGCAGTTCCGCTGGTCCTGTGGGATCGGGCCAGCCTGCCGGTGGGTCCCCCCATAGACGGTTTCGTCCGTCGCATGGCTGCCACTCGGCCGATGGATGACCTCCCGGCGGGCGCGGCAGGCTTGTTGGGCGCACGGAACGAGGCCGCGCGGATTGTCCGGGAAATCCGCGGCGGCCCGGTCGCAACCGTCCGGATCTCAATCCGGCCGTAGGCCTTGTCCCGGGTCGCCGGGGGGGAGGGTTCTAACGGTTGACCTTTTATAGTCACCGACGATGCGGCGCGGTCGCGTGAACAAGATCCGGACACGGGTGGGAGGGACTAGCGACAGCAGGGCCTCCCCGCGGGAGGCCCTGCAGATTACAGTCCCAGCGCCGCCGAGAGACGGTCGCGGTCCCAACCGCGCAACACCTGGCCACCGACGTGCAGCACCGGCGTCCCGGGCGCACCTCCGGTGAGATGGAGCATCTCCTGCATGACGGCCTCGTCGGCGGTCACGTCTCTTTCGGTGAAGGGCACCTGCTGATCCCGCAAGAACTGCGCCGCAGCTCGGCATCCGCCTCACCCCGGCGATGCGTATAGGGCTACCTCGGGAAACGACTTGGCCACTCCGTCCACGCTCCTTCCGATTGGCGGCTTCGGTCCTGGCCGCTCGCCGCCGCCTGGCGGCGGCTCCAGCGTACGCCGTGTGCCCACGCGCGCCGCAGCGCATGCACATGCCGCATGTCCTGTCGGGCGATGGCCTAGGGCCAGCCGTGGATCAGCGCGGCGGTACAGGTCCACTGGCATCCTGCCGGCGCCCCTCACCGCCTCACGCCGCGAGACGTGGAGCTCTTGGCACTGGCCGCCACTCGCCTAACCAACCGCCCAATCGCCGCCCGGCTGTTGTTGGCCGCGGGGCCGGTGAAGAGCCTCGGGTCTGCGCTCTTACACAAGCTGGACGGCCAAATCCGTGTGGGGGCCATCGCCATTGCCCGCTCCCGAGGGCTCATGGACTGAGGGCCTGGCGAGGGGCGTCCGTGCCGGCCCGGCCTTCGCCGAGAAAGTCGCACTCCAGTGAGGGGCCTGCCCTCACTTCGCGGTACACTGTCAGAGGGAGCCCGCACAGCGCGAGGCAGTTTCGCCGGGTAGGAAGGGGCACGGCCGTGGGAGAAGGTGCAGCGTCGATTCGGGTGGCAGTGGTGGATGACCACGAAGTGGTGCGCGTCGGCTTAGCGCGCCTGTTGGAAGCGCAAGCCGACTGTGAGCTGGTGGGTGAGGCCGCTTCGGTGGAGCAAGCGCTGGCTCTGTTGGCCGATACCCCGGTCGACGTGCTGCTGCTAGACATTCGCCTCCCCGACGGATCGGGCGTCGATGTGTGCCGCCAGTGGAAGGCGGCCTCGCCTGCCACCGGCGTCATCATGCTGACGTCGTTCAGCGATGACGACTTGCTGTTTGCCTCCCTGGAAGCGGGGGCGGCGGCCTATCTCCTGAAAAATGCCCGCAGCCGCACACTGTTGAGCGCCATTCGCACAGTGGCGGAAGGCGGTTCGCTGTTGGACCCCAACGTGGCGGCCAAGGTGCTGCACCGCGTGAACACCCCGGCTGCCCCGGATCCCTTGGATGAGCTGACCGAGAGCGAGCAGCGCATCCTGCGCCTCATGTCGGAAGGGCTCACCAATCGGGAGATTGGCACCCAAGTCTTTCTCAGCGAAAAAACCGTCAAGCACTACGTCAGCAACATTCTGGCTAAGCTGGGCCTGTCGCGGCGCGCCGAGGTGGCGGCGTATCTGGCACGCCGCGGAGCGCTGCCGCCCCCCCGGGGCTAGCCGTGGATCCGCCGCCGGAGGTGCCCCGCCGCCCACCTATTACGCCGCTGACGCCGCTGGGCTACTGGATGGCATACCTGAGTCCTTTGGGCGGGCTCGGGTTTCTGGCGCTCGTGGATCGGTGGATCTTGGCCCGCTTTTGGCCCCTGCCAGCAGCGGATGGCGCCACCTTTGTCTTGGCGCTGGTGCTGACCCTTTTGTACTCCCACGGGTTTCTGACACGCATCCGCGCCCAGTACCAAGAAACCGACCGGCTGCTGGACACAACCTCGCTGCAGCGGGACCGGCTGCGCCTGCTGCAGGAAACCCTCACGACGATGGCGGCCAACCGGGATTGGCAGGTGATTTTGCAGCGGGTGGTGGAGCTGTCGCGCGAGCTCACCGGCGCCCGCCGGGGAGCGCTCTCGGTGTGGAATCCGGATGGCACCCCCGGCCGACTCATCACATCGGGCGTGAGCCCCGCAGAGCTGGCGGCCCTGGAGGCCGCCCCACCGGACTTCGGCACCTGGGATGCGGCCACCCCCAACGTGCTGGCCGCCATCACGGGCCCCAACGTTCCAGCCATGGGTGTTCCGGTGCGCTTCCGGGACCAGGTGCTGGGCCACCTCTACCTGGCCGACAGCCCTCATGGCCCATTCACGGACAACGACCGGGAGTTGGTGAGCCTCCTGGCAGGGCAGGCTGGGGTGCTTATCACCAACGCCCGCCTCAACCAGGAGCTGGAGCGGCTGGCGGTGGTGGAGGAGCGGCAGCGCATCGGCATGGACCTGCACGACGGCACCATTCAGTCCCTGTATGGGGTCATGCTGACCATCGACACGCTGCTGGCCGAAACGCCACCCAATTTGGCGGAGCAGCGCGCGGCGCTGGACGCCCTCGGGGATCGCGTGGCCCGCATTTCCGACGACATCCGCCACTACGTGTTTGACTTGAAGCAGGAGCGGGAGGAGTGGCCCCGGGCACTGCAGGCCATGATTGCCGACACCGGCTTGTCGCACATAGCCGAAGCCACGTTTGCCGACCGCGGCTACCTCCAGCTCACGCCGCGGCAGCTCAATGAGCTCGAGGGGTTTGTCCGAGAAGCCTTGACCAACATCGCCCGCCACGCCCACGCCACCCACGCGACCATCGCCTGGCGGGCCGCTGGCAAGCGCTTTCGGGTCTTCATCGCCGACAACGGCGTAGGCTTTCAGCCCGAGGCGCCGGCGCCGGCCGGCCACTACGGGCTGGCCCACCTCCGGGAGCGGGCCGCCCGGCTGGGCGGCACCGTCACCATCGGGAGCCAGTCGGGACAGGGAACCCAGGTGGTTCTCCTGGCCCCGCTGCGGCGGCGGCTCCGGCGCCGCGTGGCGCGCCGGCCAGACTCCCCAGCCCGCGCGTAGCCAGCCGCTACTTGGTGGTCGTGGGCCCCTTCCAGGCCAGCATGCCCCCGGTGAGATTGTTGACCTGGAACCCTGCGCGCTTCAGCTGGCGGGCCGCCATCAGGGAGCGGTGGCCGGACCGGCAGACGGTGACCAGGGGCTGGTCGCGCGGCAGCTTCCCGATCTGCTGTCCCAGCTGCGCCAGCGGAACGAGCCGCGCGCCGGCAATGTGCGCCTGGGCAAATTCGGCAGGCGTCCGCACATCCACCACCACGGGCGCGGTGTCCTTCTGCCGCAGCATTTCCGCCAACTTTTCCGCCGACACCGTCGGGACCCCCGACCCAAACAGCGCGCCCAGCATGCTCATTCCCCCATGTCTTTATGTTCTCGGCACTATCAGGTCCAGCTTAGCACATACCGGCAGGGGTATAGCGCCCTCGCAGGCGGCCAAGCTAGTAGTCCATTCTCAGATGGTGACCTATTGAAAGAGTTGGGGGTACACTGGGTTTATCCGTTCTAGGAGGTGACCCCCGTGGCCCATCCCCGCACCATTCCACCGGTGACCGTCAGCGCCGAGGACCGTACCTACTTGGATCGCCTCGCGCGGTCGCGCACGGCGCCCGCCCGGGCTGTAGCCCGGGCCCGGGTGCTGACGGCGTATGCCGACGGCGCCAGCTGTCCCGCCATTGCGCGGACCCTGGGGATCCCGCTCCCCAC
>JAJZWV010000013.1 GCA_021846505.1 Bacillota bacterium | reverse complement strand
AGCCACCCACGCTGTGGCACCGCGGGGTGCGGTGGGTGCGGGTCCACGCCAAGACGGTCGTGGTCGACACCATGCCGCCGACGGACTCCGACCCCGGACCGGGCAGCGGGGTGCCGCCATTGTGCACAACCCCTCAGCGCGGCCTATGCTACCAGTTTGGCCAGGGCACCCACTTTGGGGGCGATCCCTCCTCCAGAAAAACGCCGTACACCCTCTGCCGATGCTGCCGGCTCACCTCTGTGGCCATCACGGCAAACCTGGGCACGTGAATCACGCGGCCATGCCACGTGGTAGTCAGGGGCTCGCCGAACTTCCAGGTCATAAACCGGCGGCCCGCAGGCGCGGCCACGCCCGGTAAGTGGCGGTAGAACAAGCCGCGCTCCGCCGCATAGCCTTCTGCGCGCCACGCCTTCGGCCAGTGCACAGCCATCCAGTCGGCGGCGCCAGGATAGGGCGGCAGCGGTGGAGGCGGCACGGATCCGCACCCCGCTACCCATGCGCCCAGCATAAGGGCAAGGAGCCTGAAGATGACGCGGCGGTACGTCTTCATCTAGGGGTCCCTGCCGCCGGGACTGTGGCATGCCACTGCAAAGCTGTTTCCCGCCGCATTGATGCCCCCCGGCGACACATCCGTCACCTCACTGTCGTCCGTGTTCTTATCGTACATGCTGCCGTAGCGGTGAGCCTGTTGGCCCACGCCCCGCCAGACGCCCCCGGACTCTGCCTCTGCACCGGTGAACGTCACCGATCCAAAGTGGGCCCAGTACGACATAACACCGCCTTGGGTTGGGCGCTCCGCCACCCACTCGGCGTGGTAGCCGCCAAAGCCGCCCGCCGACACGTACAGCGATGAGTACTGGCCGGACGACTCGTTGTAGACGGTGAATAGCACCTGTCCCTTTGAAAAAATGTACTGCACCGAGGCGTGCAGGACATCATTCGGGCTGACAGCGAGTACAGCTCTTCCGAGTACGGGTACTGCGGGTACACCTCCCACCAGGCAAGTGTGCTGGTGTAGTGTTGCCACCCATTTCAATCCAGCACCCAGCTGACGTTGGATTCAGGTCCCGCCTGGAACAGCTGGTGGGACGAACTGTTTCCCAGGCCCAAACCCGGCCAGGCGGCGGAGTACGTGTTCTGGGCAATCATACTCGCCACTGCGGTCGGCACCGCCCATGTGGCGTCAATTGCGTAGTATCGGCAGCAGTTATCCGTGTTGTATGTCCAATTTAGCGATGGTTCGGCATACATAAATCAACTGCCTGTTGGGGAGGTCGCCACCCCTCGAGATGTGGCGCGCCGTCCGAGCGGCGCCGGTGTCGTGGTCACCGTGTTGCTCATCGCGCCCGAGTTAGGATAGACGTAGCGGGCCGTGGGGACAAGCTTTACCCACCACCGCGGCGTGCCTGGCGGTCGTGCGGGAAATCCATTGGCCGCGAGCGCGCTCGGGCTCGCCGTCAGCGGGTTGAAGCCTGGGTGAGGAGGTGCCGGCGTGACCGTGAAGGGGCCGACCCGTAACGGCGCTTGGGGTCCGGCCGGCGGCGCCGCACCCAGGCCAGTCCCCGCTTGCACGATTGCCAGCACCCCCCACGTGTCCTAAGCTTTCTGTTCCAAACCGACACAACGCACCTCCTGCTGGGCGCCAGGGAAGCCGACAACTGCAAGCTACACCCGCGCGATAAGCGCGGCAAGCAGAAAATAGCTTTATTTCACGTTGATGGCAGGCACGGGTCACGCCCAGGCATCTTAGAAAAACAGATCAGGGACCGGATGCCCGTATGGGAATCCGTTAGAAACTCGGCGCGGCGGCGACCGCCGTGCGCGGGCATCGGTCCTCTCCGTCCACTCTGCGTGTTGCCCGTCCCTTTCGTGCAGGGTGGGCGCGGCAAGCCCCCCTGCTCCGCACGCACCGGGGTTGCCACGCTTGTAGGAAGGTGGAGATGGGGGCTCGGGCGCCCTGCCTCAGCGCGCCACCCCCAAATGCGGCGTGATGGCCTCCGCCACATGGGCGGCGCTGTCCAGAAACGAGCAGATGCCTTTCTTGCGGTACTTGGCCGCCAGCGCCAGCACGCCGGCCAGCTGGTCGGGCGACAGCGCGGCCGACGCGGCCGGCCCCAGCGCCTCGGCGAGATGCTGCGAGCCTTTGACGCACACCGGGCACTTCCCGCAGCTTTCGCGGGCAAAGAAGGCGAGGATGTCGTGCGCGACCGCCCCCAGCGTCCGATTGCTGGCCACCGCGATAATCGAGGCCCCCAGCCCCGATCCCAGCGCCCGCAGCGCCCCCGGCTCCAGCGCCACGCCAAACTGCGCGGGAAACACGGGCGGCATCGAATAGCCGCCCGGCAGCACCGCCGTGAAGGCGTGGCCCGGCGGTGGGCCCCCCGCGTCAGCCAGCAGCTGATCCAGCCGATAGCCCAGCGGCCGCTCGTACACCCCTGGGGCGGCCACATCGCCCGACACCGAAAACAGCGCCGGGCGCTCGGCCTGAAACCAGCGGGGGTCATGCTGCATCAGCACTGCCACGGCCGCGAGCGTCTCCACGTTGTTCACGGCCGTGGGGCACCCCTGGTAGCCGCGGTCGCTCGGATAGGGCGGCTTGTGCCAGGGCTGTGCCGCCTGGTGCATCAGCACGCTGATGAGCGCCGTTTCCTCCCCCGCGATGTACACGTGGGTTTCTGGCACCAGCACCAGGCGGCTCGCCCACTCGGCGGCCCCGGGCACGGCCCCGAGTGTTGCCACCGCCTCTCGTAGGGCGGACAGGGCGTCCTGAAATTCATCGTTCACGTAAAACAAAACTTGGGTGGCCGCCAGCGCGTGGGCCGCGATCAGGAGGCCTTCCAGCACGGCGTGAGGGGCCCGCGCCATCAAGACCCGATCTTTCATCGATCCCGGCTCGCCCTCCGCGCCGTTGACCACCAAATAGCGGGCAGTGCCCTCGGTCGCTCGCACCAGCCGCCACTTGGCGCCAGTGGGAAACCCCGCACCGCCACGGCCTAAGAGGCCCGCGGCCTCCACGTCCGCCACCACCGCGTCGGGCTCCATGGCCCGCGCGCGCTGAAAGCCGCCATAGCCGCCTCGCGCGCGATAGTGCTCCAGCGTTTCCGGCGCTGCGGAGCCGCCTGCGATCTGCATCTCCGCGCTGGGCAACATGAACGCCATGCCCATCCTCCTCCTGATCGCTTCGGCAACGTTTAGGCGACGCACGCCATCGGCTAGCCTCGCGCAAAGAAATCGGGGATACCCCCCATCTCCAGCATAGCGCTTTTGGGCCGCTGCGCCCACCCAGCGCCACCCCACGCTGGTGGCGAGCGGCGGCGCCGCAGGCGCTCCTTAACTTCAGCCCCTTCTGCGGGGGCGCATTGGAAGAAGCTGGTCGAAGAAGCGTTCAAAAAGCCCTGAGGCGCCCTTGTACTGACTCGGCCCCTAGCGTGAGAGACCGGCGGCATCACCTTGGCAGGCTCTGTCCGCGCTGCCGGTGCAGGAAGGCCAGCGTGGGCCGCCGCATCAGCGCCACCCCGCTCCCTCCGCGGCCGAGCGCATCCCGGCGCCGATGCGGCTGGTGAGCGCGTTGCCGCCCCGCGGCGCCTATGAAGGGGCCCGCATGGCCATGGCCAATCGCACAGCCTCCAGCGGCGCGTACCCCGATGCCGAGACGGAGTAAACGTCTCGCCCCCAGGCCCACCGGAGCGTCGTGCTGCCGCTGCTGAGGTCGCCGCAGGATCCGCCGGCTTCTAGGTACCCATACGTTTCCGGCAGCAAATGCGTGTGCAGATAAGCCACAATCGATCGTGCGGCCGCCAGGGCCTGCTGCCGGGGATGGGCTGCCGCCGGGCACGCGGAAAAGTTGGCGCTGAGGCGCCAGTCCCCCTCCGCCCACGTCACCACGCCCCCGGAGGTGGCGGCGCCGCTCAGTCCCGTGCCCAGGGGAACGGACGTTGCCGGCGCTGGCAGCGCGGGCGGCGCTACGGCGCCCCGGGCCTTGGCGCTGGTCGGATACTCGCGCCCCGCGAAGTCGTACCCTGCGATAAGGGCCGCCATCGACTGGTCGCAGGAGGCTCGGCCCACGGCGTGGACCGGCACCTGCGCACTTTCCTGGGCCGGACAGACTCCGACGTGCGCCCAGTATGAGGAGGGCGCGGCCTGGATCCAGGCGGCTGGCCAGCACGCATGCGCGGCGTTGGCGCCGCCCGTGCACCCCTCTGGATTGGCGGGCGCCTCGATCGGAACCCGAGTCCCGTTGGCGATGGCTGTGATGGCCTCGGCCACGGCGGGGGCAAAGTCGGTGCCCGGTGAGGATGAGGCGTGTGGCGGATCCGCCGGCCGGGACCGCGTGTGGGGAGAGGCGTCGCGCCCCGGCTTTGTGGGCGGGCTGTGCGCGATCGGAGCGGCAGCCGGCCCATTCAGGCCGCACCCCGCCGCCGCAAGGGCCAGCGCCGCCATTGCGCTCACCATCCGCACCTGACGCATGGCCATGAATCCCTCCGCTGCGAATCCGGGTGGCTCCCCTCTGGATGACCGGCGCCACCTCTGAACGTCTGCGCTTGGGCGCCCTCAGGGCGCGGGGCGCCGAGCCAGCTCCCAGCTTCATGATACACTTGCAGCCGCGCCGCCGGGGTATACCAGGCCCTTCTGGGGATCTGGTCGCCAGGCCTTCAAGTTTAAGGAGGCAAGCTTTGGCGGATGAGGTGGCGGCGGACTTCATCATCGAAGCCAAGCGCCCTGCGCACGCGGGCGGCAGACCAGCCTCGGTCCCCCCTGCTGGCGCGCTCTCGCCAGCTGGAATACACGGCCGGCGCCCTGCTTTACAGAGACATCTCCTTTGGCTCCGCCTATTTTGTGGGCCAGGACACCGTATGGCAGCACAGCATTCCCCTTTGGTCCATGAGCTGCGCGGGCGGCGCCGAACCCTCCCTGGCCCCGGGCGAGATTCAGGAGCTTTACGCCTTTCTGAGCGTGCCCTGCGGCAGTGCGCGCGCCCTTCCGTTTCGCGGGCCGCCGCTGGTGCGCGGCGGCCTCTATGCATGCCAGAACGATTCCCGCGGCGACTTGGCTGCGCTTGATGGGCGGGAGCGCGTGGAGCGCCGCGGAGACTCGGTGTACGCCCTCCGCTGCACCACCGGCCAGCTGCGCGAGCGGGGCGGCCGCTGCTGGCCTCAGACCTGAGCGGCCATGGCTTGGCGCGTCGCGAGCCAGCGCAGGAGGTTGGGCACGCTGTCGGCCAGCACTTCGGCCCCGCGCGCCTCAAACAGCTCCCACGAAGCCGGTCCCAGCGCACCGGCCAAAATGCCCGCAAACAAGCAGGGAGGATCCGTCGGGCCGCGCTCGGTCTCGTAGCGCGCGGCGGTGTCCCAGTCGTCCAAGTTGTCACCCACGTACAGCATCACCCGGGGCCGCGAGGCTTGGGCCGCCCGCATCAAGCCCGCCGGATCTGGCTTGGAGATGCCGCTGTCGGCGTTGACCACGGCGGCTGCCGCCAGGCGCGGCGCAAGTCCGGTGAGCGCCAAGGCGGCCGCCGTTTCGCCCGCCGTGCGCCCGGTGTACAGGCCGTAATGGAGATCCGGCGGCAGGTCGCTCGGGGCCACCAGCGGCCGCTCCGACGCCATGAGCGCGGGCCCCGTGTACGTCTCGGGCGTGATGCCATACACGGCCGGACTCTGCGGCCCCGCATAAAACTCCTGGGCCAGCCGCTCGATGCGCGCGCGATCCAGCGACGCATCCACCCGGGCGGCCTCTTCGCGCGACAAGCTTTGCAAGAGCGTCCGGCGGAGCCCTGCCAAGCCTCCGCCGAGCCGCGATACATCTCTCAGCACGTCCCGAAGCCGCGGCGCCTCCCCTGAGAGCACATCCCAGGTGCGGTGGCCCGATCGCTCGGCCTTCACCAGGAAGTACAGCACGGCCGCCTCCGCCAGTATCCAGTCGCTGTTGAAGCCGCCAGCGGTCTTGAACCACCGCGTCTCCTCTGGCGTCATCGCCGGGCCGGATCCCGAAAATCCCCGCTCCCGCAGATACTGGGCCACCACCTCGCAAATCATGACGGGGAAGCTTTGGGACACGTCCACCAGCACCCCGTCCACGTCAAACACCACCAAGTCCACTACCTCGGCCAGCGCGGCCGCGCGGCTCGAGGCGTACACTCCCGGCAGCACCGCTCGGATGCCGTCGCTCATGCGAACGCCGCCCGGCCGGCATACTGGAGCCCGGGGTCGTCGGCGGCCATCATCAGGAGGCGGTTGTACTTGGCCACCCGCTCGCTGCGCGTCACGCTGCCAGTTTTGATTTGCCCGGTATTCACCGCCACCGCCAAGTCGGCGATGGTGGTGTCCTCGGTCTCGCCCGACCGGTGCGAAATGACGGTGCGCCAGCCGGCCTGCTGCGCCAGCCGCACGGCCGCCAGCGTCTCGGTCACCGTGCCGATTTGGTTGAGCTTGATCAGCACCGCGTTGGCGCTGTGCTCTTGGAGCCCCCGCCGGATTCGTGCGGGGTTGGTGACAAACAAATCATCGCCCACCAGCTGCACCTTGTGGCCCAGCCGGTGGCACAGCGCCTGCCACCCCTCCCAGTCGTCCTCCGCCAAGCCATCTTCCAGCGACACGATGGGATACGCGCCGACCAGCTCTTCGTACCAGTCAATCAGCTGGCCAGCCGACAGCGCCCGACGTCCCAGATGGTACTGCCCCTCGCGGTAAAACTCGGTGGCCGCCGGGTCCAGCGCAATAGCCATGTCGCGCTCGGGCTTCACCCCGGCGTCTTCCATGGCGGCCATCAGGAGATCCAAGCCCTCGCGGTCCGCTCCGAGATTGGGGGCAAAGCCGCCTTCGTCGCCGACCGCCGTGGACAGGCCCTGGGCCTTCAGCCGCGCTTTCAGCGCCATGAAGGTTTCGGATGCCATCCGCACCGCCTCGGCAAAGCTCGGCGCGCCCCACGGCACCAGCATAAATTCCTGAATGTCCACGTTGTTGTCCGCGTGCACCCCGCCGTTCAGCACGTTCAGCATCGGCACCGGCAGGATCCGCGCCGCCTGGCCGCCCAGATGCCGGTACAGCGGCACCCCACGGCTCACCGCCGCCGCGTGCGCGACCGCCATCGAGACGCCGAGGAGCGTGTTGGCGCCCAGGTGGCTCTTGTTATCTTCGCCATCCAGCCCAATCAAGGTGTCGTCCAGGCCGGCTTGGTCCGAGGCCGACTGCCCCACCACCACCGGGGCAATGATGCGCGCGATATGGTCGCACGCCTGGCGGACGCCCTTGCCGCCATAGCGGCGGCCCCCGTCGCGCAGCTCGACGGCTTCGTGCCTCCCCGTGGAGGCCCCGGCAGGCACCCGCGCCAGCCCCACGCTGCCATCTTCCAGCTCCACGCACACGGCCACCGTGGGATTCCCCCGGGAATCCAAAATCTCATAGGCGGCTACCGCCCGGATTTTATCGCCCACAATGCTCCTCCTCCGATTGGTCCGGTTTGGCCTGATTCCTCCGACTCCTCCCGAGCAGCTCCTCGCGCCGGCAAATCTCAGCCGCGTGGTCAGTCTGCGGCGGCCAGATCGCGCTCCACCAGCACCTCCCCCGTCATCGCCGGCGGAATGGGAAGGCGCGCCACCGCCAGCAGGGTGGGCGCCACGTCGGCCAGTCCCCCCGGCTTTAGCCGGAGCGACGGGGGAGCGCCCACCAGCACGAGCGGCACGCGCGCATCTGTGTGGTTCGTGTCCGGCCCCCCGCGGCTGTCGCGCATGTGCTCCGCGTTGCCGTGGTCGGCCGTGATGACCAGGAGCCCGCCTTCGTGCACCACCCGCTCGGCAATCTGCCGGATGCCGTCGTCCACCGCGCGCACCGCCGCACGGGTGCTTTCCAGGTCGCCGGTGTGGCCCACCATGTCGCAGTTAGCGTAGTTCACCAAGATAAAATCGTAGCGGTCCTGGCCGATGGCGTCCGCCACCACCTTCGTGATGGCCGGCGCCGACATCTCTGGCACGGTGTCATAGGTGGCCACCTTGGGGGAAGGCACCAGCACGCGGTCTTCCCCCGCCAGCGGCTCCTCGACGCCCCCGTTGAAAAAAAACGTCACGTGGGCATATTTCTCGGTCTCGGCCACGTGCAACTGGGACAGGCCCTGGCGGTCCAGCCACTGGGCCAGGTTGTCGGGTACGGCCTCGGGAGGAAACAGGTGCGGCAGCGGCCGCGCTTCGTCGTACTGGGTCATGGACGCGGCCCGCGCCACCTGGGGAAAGGGGCGGCTAAACGCCTCAAACTGCGGATCCGTCAGCGCGGCCGCCAGCTGCCGCATCCGGTCGGCGCGGAAGTTGAAAAACAGCACCGCGTCCTCGGCGCGCACCAAGCCCACCGGGGCGCCGGCACCATCCACCAGCACAGTCGGCTCCACAAACTCATCGGTGACGCCCGCGGCATATGCCGCGCTGATAGCTTCTGGCACGCTCCGGGCCGTCGCCCCGGCGCCCTCCACCAGCGCGCGATACGCCCGCTCCGTCCGCTCCCAGCGCTGGTCGCGATCCATCCCGTAGTACCTTCCCATGACCGTGCCCACGCGGGTCGCGTCTGGCCCCAGGTGCAGGCGGTCCGCCAGCCACGCCACCTCGCCGGCCGCACTGCGCGGCGGCACATCGCGCCCGTCAAGATTCAGGTGCAGGACCAGGTCGCCCACCCCGGCAGCGCGGATGGCGGTCAAGAGCGCCTCCACATGCCGCCGGTGGCTGTGCACGCCCCCTTCCGACAGGAGCCCATACAGATGCAGGCGCGCGCCCCTCCGCACGGTGTCGGCCAGCAAGTCAGCCAGCACCGGGCTTGTCGCCAGCGTGCCGTCGTCCACCGCGCGGTGAATCCGCGCCAAGTTTTGATACACCACCCGGCCGGCGCCCAGCGTCAGGTGGCCCACGTTCGAATCGCCCATCTGGCCCGGAATCAAGCCGACCGCCTCTCCATGAGCCTTCAGCGTCGTGTGGGGCCACTTGGCCCACAGCGCGTCAAAGGCCCGGGCCGGCGCTCGCCGAATGGCGTTGTCCGGCGCATCGCCCCGGAGGCCAAAGCCATCCAGCACCATCAGCACCAAGGGTCGCGGCGTCATTCCCCGATACCTCCCGTCATGCCGGCGGCGTCGGTGCCACGGTGCGCACCAGCGCCAGCCACGACTCCATCTCTAGGGAGGCTCCCCCTACCAGCGCCCCGTCAATCGCGTCGGCTTGCCAAAACCCCAGCACATTGCCCGCGGTCACGCTGCCGCCGTACAAAATCCGCACAGCGCCCGCTGCTGCACCCCACCGCTCGGCCACCAAAGCTCGGAGCCAGCTGGCCACCTCGCTGGCGTCGGACGGGTGGGCGCCCCGGCCGGTGCCAATCGCCCACAGCGGCTCATACGCCACAGTGAGCCGCGCATCGGCGGCCGGCACCGCCTCCAGCACGGCTCGGAGCTGGCCCGTCACCACGCGCTTCGTCTCTCCGGCCTGCCGCTCGGCTTCTGTCTCCCCGACGCATACGATGGGGGTGAGGCCAGCAGCCAGCGCTGCCGCGGCCTTGGCGGCCACCACGCCGTCGGCTTCGCCAAACAGCCGGCGGCGCTCGGAGTGGCCCACAATCACGTGGGTCGCCAGGGCTTCGGCCAAGAGATAGCCCGACACGCCGCCGGTCACCGCCCCCTCGGAGCCCACGTCCAAATCCTGCGCGCCCAAGCCCACGCCCAGCGCATCCAAGAGGGGAGCCACCGGAGCGAGCGCTAAGGCGGTGGGGCACACCACCAGCTCCACCTCTGCTGCATTCGGGAGCGCCCAGCCATCGGCCACCCGCCGGCTCCATTCCCGCACAAACGCGACGGACTCCCCCACCGTCTTATGCATTTTCCAGTTGGCGGCCAACAGCGGCCGGCGCACGGCGCTCACAGCTGGCCTTTCGGCGCGAGCGCCGCCACGCCTGGCAACTCCAGCCCCTGCACGTACGCCAAGGCCGCGCCGCCGCCGGTGGAGACGTGGGCAAACTGGCCCGAGAGGCCGGCCTGGGACACCGCCGCGCCGGAGTCCCCCCCCCCCACCACCACCTGGGCGGGCAAGGACGCCAGCATCCGCGCGGCCGCCAGCGTGCCGCCGGCAAACGCGGGCCACTCAAACACGCCCAGCGGGCCGTTCCAAAACACCAGCGCCGCGCTGGCCAGTGCCTGCCCCCACCGCGCCAGCGTGGCCGGCCCCACATCCAGAACAAACTCGGCGGCACCCACACCGCCCACCGGCGCCACCCTCGGCGAGGCATCGGCCGCAAACGCCGGCGCCACCACCACATCTTCGGGAAGCAGCAGCCGGGGGCCGGCAGCCTCCACCAAGTGGCGGGCGGCGTCGAATTGGTCCGGCTCAATGCGCGACGCCCCCACCGAGTGGCCCAGCGCGGCCAAAAACGTATTGGCCATGCCCCCGCCAATGGCGAGGCCATCCACCTGGTCCAAGAGGTGCTCCAGCAGGCTCAGCTTGTCCGCCACTTTGGCGCCCCCGATGATGGCCCAGTAGGGGCGCGCCGGATGGTCCCGCAAAGCGTCCAGCGCGCTCAGCTCCCGCTCGACCAGCAAGCCCGCCGCCGCCGGCAGGCGGCTGGGGAGCCCCACGGTGCTGGCATGCGCCCGGTGTGCGGTTCCAAACGCATCGCTGACATAAAATTGGCCTAGACGCGCCAAGGCCGCTGCAAAAGCCGGGTCGTTGGCCATCTCCCCCTCATGAAAGCGGAGGTTCTCCAGCACCACCACGGATCCGGGCGGTGCGGCCGCGACGGCCTGCTCGGCGGCCGGCCCCACGGTGTGGGGCACAAACGCCACCGGCGCGTCAATCAGCTGCCCCAGCCGATCGGCCACTGGGGCCAGCGACAGCGCGGGGTCGCTGTGGCCCCGAGGGCGCCCCAGGTGACTCAGCAGCACCGCCACGGCGCCCCGGCGCACCAGATGCGTCAGCGTGGGCACACTTGCGGCGATGCGCGTGTCATCCGCCACCGCGCCGTGGTCAAGCGGCACGTTGTAGTCCACCCGCACCAGCACTCGCGCCCCCGGGCCAATTGGCAGGTCCGCCAGCTGTGGCACCTTCATCGCTACAGGCCCTGCTGGGCAATGAACTGCGCCAGCTCCACCAGCCGGTTTGAATAGCCCCACTCGTTGTCGTACCACGCAATGACTTTGGCGAGGCCGCCCACGACCATGGTGAGAGGCAGGTCCACCGTGGCGGAGTGTGGATCGCCCTTGAAGTCGCTGGAAACCAGCGGCAGGTCGGATACCGCCAGATACTGCCCCAGCGGGCTGGCGGCGGCCTCCCGAAAGGCCTCGTGGATGGCGGCCACCGTGGCGGGCCGCTCGGTCGTGAACACCAGGTCCACCACCGACACCACCGGCGTGGGCACCCGGAGCGCAATGCCGTGCATTTTGCCCTCCAGCTGCGGCAGCACCCGGTGCAGCGCCTTGGCCGCGCCTGTGGAGGTGGGGATGATGTTGTCGGCCGCAGCCCGGCCTTTGCGCAGATCGCGATGGGCCAAGTCCAGCAGCCGCTGGTCATTGGTATACGAATGCGCCGTGGTCATGACGCCCGCCGCGATTCCAAAGCGCTCATCCAGCACCTTGGCCACTGGGGCCAGGCAGTTGGTGGTGCAGCTGGCGTTGGAAATGATGTGGTCGTGGGCGGGCCGGTATCGCTCCTCGTTGACGCCCAGCACCAGTGTGACGTCTTCATGGTCCGCCGGGGCGGAAATAATCACCTTCTTGGCGCCGCCCGCCAGATGCCCGCGCGCCTTGGCACCATCCGTGAAAAACCCGGTTGCCTCGATCACGATGTCCACGCCCAGCTGGCCCCAGGGGATGTCTTCGGGGCTCCGATGCGCCGTGATGGCAATCTCGCGGCCATCCAGGTAGAGGCGGCCCCCACCGCCGGTCTCTCCCGGATCGTAGCGCACCTCGCGATCCAGCACCCCATAGTTGGAGTCGTACTTTAAGTAGTGGCTGCCGGCCGCTGGGTCACCCAAGTCGTTGACCGCCACCACGTTCACAGCCGGATGAGCCAAGCTGGCTCTCAAAAATCGCCGCCCGATGCTGCCAAACGCTCCGTTAATGCCTACCCGCACGTCAGCCACTGGCCGCCTCCTCAATTCACCTTCACTTTACCCGGCGCCGCGCTGCCCTCGCTAACATCCTGGCCCTCTCTGCGCCCGAGCCTTCGCGATCGCCGCTCGTGTCTCCTGCCCATTCTAAGGGACTCCTTCCCGTCGGCAAGTCACCGCCAGCGGCTATCCGCCGCGCACCCCATCGCGCCGGCGGCGCAGCAGCTGGCGAGCCAGCGCCATGGCGGGCAATCCGGGTGCGCCATAGGGCTCGGCCCACAGCACCGGGTCGCGCACCGCATCCAGGCTGGGCAGAGGCACCTCCAGCAGGCGCCCTTCGGCCGCCTCGCGAAAAGCCGCGGACAGAGGCAGCACCGCCGCGCCCAGCCCTTCGGCCACCAGGCGCTTGACCACCCCAATATGATCGACCACCAGCGTGCGAGGGGCGAAGCCACTCCGCGACAGCAGCGCCAGCACGGCGTCATTGTGCGGAGCGCCCCCATCCAGCAGCAGCCGGCGATCCGCGAGCACCTGCTCGGGGTCTGGACGCGGCGCCTCAAAATCTTGGCCGTCCGCCCCCACGTACAGCGCCACGGGCTCCGTCCACAGCGGCTCGACCAGCCACGCGCGACTTGGAGGCGGCCGGCGCAGCAGCGCCGCGTCCACCGAGAGCGAGGCCAACTCCGCCGCGCTGCCGACGCGCACCACCAAGTCCAGGCCCGGCAGCGCGGAGAGCCAGCCGCGCGCCAGCCACGGCAGCACCGTCTCAGCCAGCAGCGGCTCGGCTCCTACCGCCACCGAGCGCGAGGTCGCACCGCCCGGGCGGATCGCTTCCTCCCACAGCGCCACCAGGCGCGCGGCATAGACCCGAAACTGCTCGCCTTCCGGGGTCAGCACCACCCGACGCCCCACTCGCTGAAACAGGGGGTGGCCCACCGACGCCTCCAGGTGGGCCACCTGTTGGGACACGCTGGCCTGGCTGACAAACCGGCGCCGGGCCACCTCGCGAAACGACAGCGTGTCCGCGGCCGCCAGAAATGTCGACAGCCACTCCAGATCCACTGCCGCCCCCTCCTCCCATTGCGGCGCTGAACGCGAATTGCTATCAGCTTAGCACTCATTGGATCGTTTGAGGCGTTCACCAGAAGTTGCTTCAGAGTTACGTTGGCCAAGAGGTGAAGTACTCATGGCGCATCCAGGTCCCCAAGTGGGTCCCATCACGGTCCCACCGAGCCTCGACAACGTAGTGGTGGCCACCACTGGCCTTTCGGAAGTGGATGGGGCCCGGGGCCGGCTGTCGTACCGCGGGCGGCCCATCTTAGAGGTGGCCGAGCAGTTTCCCACGTGGACTCAGCTGGTGCCTTGGCTGGTCACCGGGCGGGCGGTCACCCATTCGTCGGCACGGGCGGCGGCGCCTGAGCTCGTCTGGCCCACCCTGTCGAATCCCCTGGCGCAGCTGGCCGTGCTGATCTTGGCAATGGGGGACGGCGTCCCCCTAGACACACCCGAGGCGGCCGCCGCCTTTGTCCAAGCCACTCCAGTCTGGTATGCCACACTTCGGAGCCCCGGGGTCACACCCACGCCGCACGATGCTGCCGCCTGCTTTCTGGAAGCTCTCACCGGGCGGCGGCCCGACCCGGGGGCCGTGGCCGCGCTCAACGCATACTGGGTGCTTGCTGCCGAGCACAACTTGAACGCCTCGACCTTTGCCGTGCGGGTCGCAGCCAGCACCGGCGCCCAGCTGCCCCAGGCGCTGGCGGCCGGCGTCGCGGCCCTGTCGGGCCCGCTCCACGGCGGAGCGCCCACGGGGGTGCTGGCCCAGCTGCAGGCGCTGGAGGCCGCCCCCGATTTGGAGGTGGCGCTTGGGGACCTGCTGGAGCGCGGCGAGCGCGTGATGGGATTCGGGCACCGGGTGTACCGCACGGAGGACCCACGCGCGGCCTGTCTTCGGGGGGTGCTGCACACCCTCACAGGAGATGGCGAAGCGAAGCATGCTGCCGCCGTCGAAAGCGCGGCGCTGGCCGTGCTGGCACGGTGGAAGCCGGATCGCCCGCTGGCCGTCAACGTCGAATTTTACGCCGCCCTCGTGCTGTCGGCGCTGGGCATTTCGGCCGAGGACTGCCCGGCCGTGTTTGCCTGCGCGCGGCTGGCCGGCTGGGCCGCCCACTACTGGGAGCAGCGCGCCACCGGCCGCCTCATCCGGCCGCTGGCGCGCTATGCGCCGGCCAAGCCTCAGCCAAGCTAAGCTCCTGCCGCCAGCGGTTGCGGGGCGGCTGCCGCGTGGCGTGCGCGGCATCCAGCCACGGCGCCAGCGGCGCGCCGCCCCAGGTTCAGCATGCTCGCCTTGCTCCACGCGGCGGCCGCGCCGGCCCGTGCGCGAGAGCACATGCAGTGAGCGAGCAGGAAAAGTGAGCCGGGAAGCCATTGGAGCAGGCACTCGAAAAGTTGGGAGGGTTCCGCCGGCGGGCCCTTGGTTTGACTCAGCCCCGAATTGGCGACGCCTTGGCGATGACCCACCCCGCGGTGTCGAAGGGGGAGCGGGGCGAGCCCTCCCGGATGTGGCGCTGCTGGTGCCGCTGGCTGACCTTCTCGTGGAGGTGTCGGTAGACGAGTTGCTGCGCGGTCGGGCCCAAGGGCCGCCGCCGGCGCCGAGGCATCCGCCAGCACCGAGGCAGCGGCAGCGCCAGCCGCCGCCTTGCCCGGATCCGCTTTGGACGCGCTGGTGGCACGCCAATTGGAGCCGGACGCTGCGGTGGACCGGGAAGACGTGACCGCGCTGGCGCCGCTTCTGTCGCGAGCTGCCCTGCATCCGCTGGTGGGCCGGATCGGAGGCGGACCCACGCCCTTAGACGGACTCCGGCATCTCACGCCGCCTTGGGCACCAAGGCGCTGGCCGAGCGCGTCCCGGCGGAGCTCGGAACGTGGGATGCGGCAGCCCAGCTGGCGCCCTTCCTGTCACGCGCCACCTGGGCCCGGGCGGCTCGCCGATCGCCGCCATCCAGCACCTCGCCACTTTTGGGTTCAGAGCGCTGAAGCAGCTGGCCGAGAAGATCCCGCCGGACCAGTGGACCTGGGACGCGGTGGCCCAACTCGCGCCTGTTCGGCCGCGCGAGCGGCTCGCGGCCCTGGTCAGCCCCTCGGCCTGAAAAAGCGGCGGCCCCTCATTCATAGCGCCTCACATGTTGGCCGCGCGCCCCGTCTTCAGCTAAACTTTAACTACGGCGGGCGCGCCGCGGCGTGAGGAGGGACCCTGATGGCAGTGGCACGGTCTCGCGTGAGTGGGGCCACTCCGCAGCGGCGGATTTCGAGCATCGCCGGGCTGCTGCTGCTGGCGCTGGCGCTGGTGGGCATGGGGCACACGGGCCCGCCCCGGCCCCGGGTTTCCATCCTGGTGATTGGCGGCTCCGCGGCCGATGGCTGGCTCGACCGCACGCATGAAGGCTACGTGGTGCGAGGGCTCAGGGACTATGCCCGCGCGGAGGGAGTCCAGGCCCAAATCCAGAACCGGGCCATCCCCGGGGCCCGCGTGGTGAATCCCCTGGTGCAGCGCTCGCTGGGCCAATGGGTGCGCCAAGCCGGCCCCCATGCGGTGGTGGTGCTGGCCTGGGGCATGCTGAACGACCTCAAGCGCCACACCCCCACCCGCGCAGTGCTGGCGGCACTGGCCCGGCAAATCGCCGTGGTGCTGGCGCATCACGACACAGTCCTCATCGTGACCCCTCCCGCGACGCGGGCCACCTATCAGCGCTTTCCGCGGCTGGAGCCGCGGCTCGTCCATCTCGAGCTTGCGGTGGCCAAGCGCTTCGGCTCAGCACACCTTTTTATTGACAATGTTTTTCAGGCGGAGCGGGCATACTTGGCCAGCCACGGCCTTGGCATTGCGGCGGTCACCCGCGGGCCGTTTCACCCCAACACGGCCGGGGCCGAGCTGGGGGGGCACCTCATGGCCCGCCGGCTGGAGCACCTCTGGAAGGTGCCGCCCGCGGCGCCCTCTCGCCCCAGGGCCGGCCATCGCTGATGCTGGCTCTCCGGTCCGCCCACGCTTACACTGGTGAGGAGGCTTATCGGCGATCGCCGGAGGCGAGCCGGGTGAGGAGCGGTGCGGATGCTGGACAAGTCGCTGCCGTACTACCACGTGATTATGCGCCGCCCTGCGGGACTGCCCACCCCGGCTCCCACGCTGCCGGCTGGCTACGTGTTTTCCCCCTACGAGTCCGGGTCAGACACCGCGTGGGCCTCCATCGAGGCGGCCGTGGGGGAATTTGACTCGCCAGGCGTGGCGAACCGGTACTTCCGCGACCGATACCTGCTCCACTTGCCCGAAGTGCGGCGCCGGGTGCTGTTTGTCCGCGGCGGCGGGGCCGAGGTGGGCACGGTGACGGCGTCGTGGGACTTCACCGGCCCGCGCCGGGATGCGGCCCTGCACTGGCTGGGCGTGATGCCCGGGCACCAGGGGCGGGGCCTCGGCACGGCGCTGGTCCTCCGCGGCGTGCGCCAGCTGCAAGCCCTGGAGGGGGACCGAGACATATACCTGCACACTCAAACGTGGAGCCACACCGCCATAGGGATTTACCTGGCCGTGGGATTCGAAATGGTCCGTGACCCCTTTGCGGGGAGCCCTAACGACTTCGATCGCGCGGCCGCTGTCCTGCGAGAGGTGCGCCCCGACCTGTTTGGGAATCGCTAGCCGGTGGCCCAGGCACAGCCGGCGGGGGCCGCATGACGGGGTCGCCCTCGCCCATGGCGACTCGGCGGCGGCTCCTGCTGGGGCTCAGCATGAGTTGGCTGGCGGCGGTCAACTGCCGGGCCCCGTTCGTGGCCACCGGGGCCCTGCTCCCGCTGGTCATGGTCAGCCTCCACCTGTCGCAGGTCGCGGCGAGCCTTCTCACGGCGCTGCCGCTGCTGGTGCTGGCGGTTCTCTCGATTCCGGGCGCCCTGCTGGGGGATCGCATCGGGCCCTACGCCGTGCTTTTCGGCACCCAGCTGGTCATTGCGGCGGGCGGAGCGCTCCGCGGCTGGGCCCACGGCCCCACGCTGTTTCTGATGGGCGTGGGCATCTTGGGAGCCGGGATCGGCTTGGCCCAGCCCGCGCTGGTCCAAGCCGCCAAGCGGATGGCCACCGGGCGCGAGACGCTGGCCACCACCGTCTACTCCAACGGCTTGGTCTTGGGCGGCCTCTTGGGGTCGGCGCTCTCGGCGCCGGTGCTCCTGCCGCTGGTGGGCGGGTCGTGGCGGGACGTATTTTTTCTGTGGTCCGGGCTCGGCGTGCTGGCGGCGGCCGGTTGGGCGGTGCTGGTCGCGTCCAAAGCCTTTCGCGGGCCGCCGGTGCCCGCTCGCCCGGTCCACTGGCGCCGGGGCTCTTGGTCCATGCCCGGCCTGGCGCCGCTCACTGTGGTGTTTTGCGCCGAGTCGGCCGTGTTTTACGGGCTGGTGACGTGGCTCCCGGACTATGATGTGGCCCATGGGGCCACCGTGGCTGCTGCCGCAGTGCCTGTCAGCGCCCTGTCGCTCGGCTCGGTGGCGGGCGTCTTGCTAACCCCGGTGCTAGCGCGCTGGCTGTCCGGCTTTCGCGGCGCGCTGCTGGCCACGGGCGTGGCGGACCTCGCCGCTCAGCTGGGCTTTTTGCTAGCGCCGGCGGCTGGCACCGCCTGGGCGGCGCTGGCGGGAGCGGCCACGGCGGTGGCACTGACGCTGGGCATGGCCGCGCCGGCCGTGTTTACCACCCCGGAGCGCACCGGCCGGGTCTCGGGCGTGCTGCTGGCGTGGGGCTATGGAATTGGCATGGTGGGGCCACTGGGCATCGGCTGGCTCCGCCAGCTGACCGGCGCCTTCACCGGCGGCTTTTGGCTGTTGGCCTCCCTGGCTGGCCTGTGGGCTTTGGCGGCGCTCTTCTTCCCCCGGGTCGCCGCCACTGGGACTTAAGCCGGAAGGGGGCCAGGCTGCCGCCGCTCAGTCGGGGCCTTTCCGCTCTCCGGTCACCATGTACACCACCCACTCCCCCAAGTTGGTGGCGTGGTCGGCAATGCGCTCGAGGTAGTTGGCCACAAACAGCAGGTGCGTCGACTGAAAAGAGCTTTGGGCGTCGCGGCGCATGATGTCCACCAAGTCGTCAAAAATCACCCGGTACAGCTGGTCCACTTCATCATCCATGCGGATCATCGCGTGCGCCATGTCGATGTCGCGGGCTACATAGGCGTTGAGCGCCGACCGCACCATGTGTGCCGCCAGCGTCGCCATGCGAGGAATATCCACCAGCGGCTTTACCAGGGGCTCGGCGCCAATGTGCCGGGTCACCTTGGCGATGTCCACGGCATGGTCCGCCATTCGCTCCAAATCCGTGATAATCTTCAGCGCCGTGGACACGGTGCGCAGATCCCCCGCCAGCGGCTGCTGCAGCGCCAGCAGCGTGAGGCACCGTCGCTCAATGTCCATCTCCAGGTCGTCGACGCGGTCGTCATCCGCCACGACCTGCTCCGCCAGCTCCAGGTTTTGATCTGTCAGCGACTGCACCGCCCGCGCCATCTGCTCTTCGACCAGCGCCCCCATGCGCAGGATTTCCTGCTGCAGCCGCAGCAACTCCGTGTGAAACTGCTCGCGGGCCATGGCAGCCTCCCCTCCTGCGTCCCGTGTCTCTTGGAGCGAGCCTCCGCCCCTAGCCTTCCAGCCGGCCGGTGAGGTACTGCTCGGTGCGCGCCGCTTTGGGCGCCGTGAACAGCTCCGGGGTGGGGCCAGCTTCCACCAGTCCTCCGCGGTACAGCAGCGCCGTCTGGTCCGAGACGCGTGCGGCCTGCTGCAGGTTGTGCGTCACCAGCAGCACCGTGTAGCGCCCGCGCAGCCGATCCATCAGCTCCTCGATGCGCGCCGTGGACAGCGGGTCCAGTGCTGCCGTCGGCTCATCCATGAGCAGCACCTCGGGCTCCACGGCCAGCGCCCGCGCGATGCACAGCCGCTGTTGCTGGCCCCCGGACAAAGCCCGCGCCGGACGCGCCAGCTTGCCCCGCACCTCATCCCACAAGCCTGCTTCGCGGAGCGCGGCCTGCACGCGCGCCCTAAGCCGCGCGGGGTCCCGCTCGCCGCGAATCCGCAGGCCGTACGCCACGTTGTCATAAATGCTGAAGGGAAAGGGGTTGGGCTGCTGAAACACCATCCCGACGCGGCGGCGCAGCGCCTCCAGGCTGACCTCCCGGCCCAGCACGTCTTCCCCGCCCACCGCCACCCGCCCGGCCACACGCACCCCGGGCGTCCGCTCCACCAGGCGGTTCACCACCCGCAGCAGCGTGGACTTGCCGCAGCCTGACGGCCCGATGACGGCCATGACTTGGCCACTCTCGACGGTGAGGGACACGTCCTGCAAGGCGCGCTCGGCACCGTACCACAGGCTCACATGGTCCAGGGCGACTGCCGGGGGAGAGGCCGCTGAGCCCGTCATGCGAGCCCGCTCCGGCGCATGAACCAGCGCGACAGCACGCGCCCCAGCAGCAGCGCCGCTACCACCATGGCCAGCAGCACCAGGGCCGAGGCCGCGGAGACCGCCGTCGCATCGGGCATGAGGCCCTCCGTCCGCACCGCAAACACGTGCACGGCCAGCGTGGCCCCCGGAGCCCAGAAGGACCAGCTGCGCCCCACCGCATTGACGCCGGTGGCAAACAGCAGCGCCGCCGACTCGCCCAAAAGCCGTGCGGCCCCCACGGCGGCCGCCTCCACCAACCCGGGCGCCGCACTGGGCAGCACCACGCGGCGAGTGGTATCCCACGGGGCCGCCCCCAGCGCGAGAGACGCTTCGCGCAGCGATTCCGGCACCGACGCCAGCACCGCCATGCTGGATGCGGCCACCCACGGCACGTTCAGCAAAAACAGCGCCACCACCCCGGCTCCCCGGGAAAACGGCCAGCCAAGGTCTCCCACCACCAGGACAAACACCAAAAACCCCACCACCACCGAGGGGACGCCGGCGCCGAAGTCGGCGATGGCTTCGAGGGAAGGGCCCCAGCGCCGCCCCCACCCATATTCCCGCCGCAGGATCGCCACCAGCAAGCCTGCTGGCACGCTGGCCGCCAGGGCCAGGCCTACCACGTACAGCGTGTTAAACAGCTCGGCGCCCACCCCGCCGCCGGCCGCCAGCGGCCGGCTGGCTGACGTGAGAAAGTGCCAGGACAGGAGGGGCGCGCCATCGCGCAGCAAACTCGCCACCAGGACCACTGGAAAGCTCATCGCCACCGCCGCCAGCCCATACAGCACCCACGACCGCCAGCCCGTCCTCACGACAGCGCCCCCAGGCGGCGCAGATGGCGCCCCAGCCACGTCGTGGCCGCCAGCAGCAGCAGCGCCATCGCGGCGACGGCTTGCCCCCCCGGGCTTTTCGGCGGCAGGGCCGCCAAGTGCGTCAAAATGCCGGTGGTCAGTGTGGCGCCGGGCCACGCGATCTGCAGCCGAGCCACCGGCTGGCCGCCCACCACCATCGCCACGGCCATCGTCTCCGCCAGCACCCGCGCCTCACCCATCAGCACCGCGCGGGTGATCCCGGGCCGAGCCGCCGCCAGCGTTACCGCCATCAGCGTCGTGTCCTCATCGGCCCCGAGAGCTCGGCTGGCATCTTCCAGGGCCGCCGGGACGGCGCGGAGGCTGGCCGCGGCCAGCGCGGCCACCGTGGGCACCACCATGATGGCGACGGTCACGCCCGCCGCCACCAGCCCAAAGCCCGGCCCACCCAGGGCGCCCCGGACGGCCGGCACCACCGTCTCGAGGCCCCACCAGCCCCACACCACGGAGGGGATCGCCACCAGCGCGGCCATCGCGGTGGTCATCGCGGACGACGCCCGGCGCGGCAGCCGCTTGGCGGCCACCACCGCCCACGACAGGCCCAGAGGGACCGACACCACCAGCGCCAGCACGCCCACCACCACGCTGCCCCACACAAACGGCAGGAGGCCGAAGCGGCCGTGCGCGGGATCGAAGTGAAAGCCCAGCAACACCGGGGCGGCTCCGGCGCGGGCGACCAGCCTAAGGGTATCCGCCACCAGCCAGCCGGTGAGCCCCGCCATCCAGAGCACCAGCACGCCCGCCGTCCCCACCAGGATGGCTAGGCGAACTCGTTCGGGTGCTTCGCGATGCCCCATGGCGTGCGGTTCCCTCCTCGACGATGCCAAAGCGCGCCCGATCCGGCTGAGCCGCCAGAAATGCAAGCCAGGCCGCCAGCGCGGGCCGGGCCGGCCGACGCCAGTACAGCCCCGCCGTGGCGTACAGCGGCCAGGCTGCCGGGTCGCGGGCCTGATAGGCCGCGGACCCGAGACCCAGCACCCGCACCCCGGGGCGCACAAACCCTGCGTCCACAAACCCAATGGCGCCCGGCGTGGCGGCCACCGCTTTCACCACCGCGCCATTGGACCACTGCACCACGGCCCGATCGGACACCGGGGCCCCCTGCAGCAGCTGGTGCTCGACGACCCACAGCGCCCCCGATCCCAGCGCACGCGTGACCACTACAACGTTCTCGGCCGCACCCCCAAGTTCCTGCCACGACCGCACGTGGCCCGTCAAGAGGCGGGTCGCTCTGGCGCGGGACACTTGCGTGACGCCTACCCCGCGATGCACCACCAGCACCACGGGCAGCCGGCCCAGCACGCGGCCGCTCAGCTTCCTGGCACGCGCCCCTCCCAGCACAGCCAGCGGCGGAATGTCGGACGCGGCCGCGTCCGCCGCGCCGCGTTGCAGGTGATGCAAGCCAGCCAGCGAGCCGCCGGCCGCCACATGCACGAGAGCGGCCTCGGGGTGCTGGGCGTGGTAGCGCGTGGCCATCGCCGCAAGGAACGGCGCGAGCGACGTGGCGCCCATCACCCGAATGCCGGCGGGCCGGGCCTTCACCCCCGAGGGTCCGCCACCCGCCAGCGCGGCCGCCAGCAGCACAGCCAGCCCAGCCGCCCGCAGGGCGGCGGCGCGATGTTCTTGATGCTTCATGCGGATAGCGTGTCCGCATCCCGACTTATGTCGGAGGCGCCGCCTCCATGACATCAGGATCCAGCGGGCCGCCGGGCACATCAACCTGGAAGGTGCTCCCCTGCCCCGGCGTGGACTCCACCCGAATGGACCCGTGCAGCACCTCGACCACGTGCTTCACAATCGCGAGGCCGAGGCCTGTGCCGCCCGACTGCCGGCTGCGCGCCCGGTCCACGCGATAGAAGCGCTCAAAGATGCGAGGCACATCGTCCGGAGGAATCCCAATGCCGGTGTCGCGAACGATTAGGCTCACCACATGCGGCTCCAGCACCGCTGCACTCACCTCGATCCGGCCCCCGGGCGGCGTGTACTGAATGCTGTTGGACACCAAGTTCAGCAGCACTTCCCGCAGCAAGTCGGCGTCGCTGGCCATGGTGAGATGCTCGGGATGGCTCACGTGGATGGTGAGGCCCCCGGCCGCCGCTCGGCCCTGCAGCTGCAGGGCCACGGCGCCGAGGAGATCGCCCACCGCCACCGGATCGCGCCGTGCGATGAGTGAGTGGTGCTCCAAGCGCGACAGCGCCAGCAAGTCATCCACCAGCCGGGACAGTCGGCGCGCTTCGTCGTGAATCAGGCCAATAAAGCGCGCGGCCTGCTCCGGGGGCAGGTCTCGGGCGTCGCTCAAAGTTTCCGCAAACCCAATGATGGTCGTCAGCGGGGTTTGCAGCTCGTGCGACACGTTGGCCACGAAGTCGGACCGCATGCGCTCCAGCCGCCGCTGCGCCGTCACGTCGCGGGTCATGAGAATCGCACCCCATCCGCCGCCCGGATCCCGCACCGGCGCCACGCTGCACTCAATCAGGAGGTCCTCCCGAGGGTTGGGCGCCCACTCCACCGACTCCGGGCGGCCGCTCAGCGTTGCCCGCTGCAGCGCCCCTTCGATGGCGGTGGCGCGCACCACCTCCAGCACATGGCGGCCCAGCGCCTCCCCCGGGGCCACCATGAACAGCTCCTCCGCCTGCCGGTTGATGAGGGTCACATACAGCGCACGGTCAAAAATCACAAACCCGCCCTGCATGTTGGCCAAAATCGCATCCAGCCGGTCGCGGTCACGCACCAAGTCCTCGGTCCGGTGCTCCAACGCCTCCGCCACCCGATTCATGCCGTGGGCAATCGCGTCGAGGGGATCGTCGGTGTCCAGATACACCCGGGAGTCAAGGTGGCCGGCGGCCCACCGGTCGACCGTCTCATACAGCTGGTCAACGCTGTCGCTCTGCGCCCGCTCGCGGGCGCGCTCGCGGCCCACGTGCCGCAACGCCGCCACCGCCACCAGCGCCACCACCACCCAAGCCCACACCGGGTTGGCGCCGAGGTCCATGAGCGCGGCCACCGCAGCCGCGCCACCCGCCAAGCCCAGCGGCAGGAGTCGGTCCACCCAGCGGGGCGGCCTCACGACTCCCGAAACCGATAGCCCACCCCGCGCACCGTCTCGATGAAGCGTGCCCGAGCCGAATCTTCGCGGAGCTTCTCTCGCACATGGCGGATGTGAACATCGACCGTGCGGCTGTCGCCCAAAAAGTCGGTGCCCCACACGCGCATCAGCAAATCTTCGCGGCTAAACACCCGGCCGGGGGTGCCTGACAGCGTCTTCAGCAACTCAAACTCGGTGTAGGTGAGCTCGATTTCCTCGCCATCCACCCACACCCGACGCCGCTCCGCGTCCAGCACCAAGCCGGGCCGCGCGGGGGCCGGGCCTTCGTCGCGGCGGCCGCTGCGCCGCAGCACCGCCTTCACCCGCGCCGCCAGCTCCCGCGGCGAAAAGGGCTTGGTGACGTAGTCGTCGGCGCCCAGTTCCAAGCCTGCCACCCGGTCGGACTCTTCCTTGCGGGCGGTCAGCATAATCACGGCCACATCCATCTCGGCGCGCAGCGCTCGGCATAGCTCCAGCCCCGACAGCCCCGGCAGCATGAGATCCAGGATAACCAAGTCCGGCCGATCGCGCCGCGCGACGTCCAGCGCGGCCCAGCCATCCTCTGCCACCAGCACTTTGTACCCGTCCCGCTCGAGCGTGAATCGAACGAGCTCCCCAATGGCTGCCTCGTCGTCCACCACCAACACCGTGGGCTCCGTCACGGCACTTCCCGCCCTCCTACGACCAGCCGGCGCGCCAGCGCATGCACCGCCAGCACATTGAGCGCCGTGTGATGCTCCACGGACTCCGCCACCGCTTCCTGCACGCGCCTGAGCACCTCGGGAATCGACGCCCCCACCAGCATGGACAGCTCCAGGCGCAGGGTGACGCCCTCTTCCGCGGTGGCCAGCACCGTTTTGGACACCCGCGCCACCCCCGCGACACGGCCCGCCGCGTGCGCCGCAATGGCCGTCACCACCGTGTCGGCGATAAAAAATCGGCCCAAGCTGGAGTAGGTGGGCCGCACCACGGACTTTTCCACCAGCTGCCGCGCCCCGCGGCCGCGCACGATGAACTGCAGGGGGTCAATGAGATAGCCCGAAAAAGTTTTGCGCACCTCCAGCGTGGGTGCGGGGATAACGTGCTTGCCGTGCTGCTGGCGAACCGTGCGCGCCAGCTCAATGTCGGCCGCACTGGCCACCTCAGTGATGGATAGCACCTCCAGCGGCGCGTCCTCCATCCGGAGCGCTTCCAGGATGCGCTCGATCATGTGGCGCGACGTGCCCATGATGAGAAGCCGCTCGGGGGATGCGTCCCGAAGCGCAGCCCGAATGGCCTCCGCGTGCTCCGGGTCAGCCAGCACCGCACGCTTGACCGCTGCCACCCGGGTCAGCTCGCGCTTGGCCGACCGGCCCGCCAGGATGCGCCCGCCCCGCACCAGCACGCCGTCGTCCAACATCACCTCGATGCCGCGGTCGGCCGCCACCATAGAGGCATGGTGGCTCTTTCCGGTCCCGCTCGGGCCAATCAGGGCGTAAACGCGCACGCCGGCTAGTACCCCCGTTCGCGATCGACCACGCCGCACAGCGCCTCGCCACGCTCCCACCGGGCCAGGTTGTCCAGCGAGTACTGCAGCACGTCGTCTTGGCGGTCGGGCCCCGACACGTGCGGGGTCAGCAGCAGCCCCGGAGCATCCCACAGCGGAGACGTGGCGGGCAGCGGCTCCTCGCTCACCACATCCAGGTACGCCCGCGACACCTGGCCGGATTTGAGCGCGGCGAGGAGCGCCGGCTCATCTACTGCGGACCCGCGGCCCACGTTCACCACCACCGCACCCCGCGCCAGACAGCCGAGCCGCCTCGCATTCAAGAAGCCCGTGGTGGCCGGCGTGTGCGGCAGAACCAAGATGACGCCGTGGGCGCCCTGGAGGGCCGCCTCGCTTTCATCCTCGCCATACACCACCCTTCCACCCTCCAGCGCCCGGTGCGTGCGCGCCAGGCGCCGCACTTCCACCCCGAGGTACTCCAGGCGCTCGGCAATGCCGCCGCCGATGTGGCCCGCCCCTGCCACCACCAGCACCTGCCCGTGCAGGCTGGCGGTGTCATAGCGCCGCCACTCGTGGACCGACTGCTGGCGGCGCGCCTGGTCAAAGTTTTTCACCCAGTCCAAGAGGCACCCCAGCACGTGCTCGGCCATGTCGGAGGTAAAGACGTCCTCCATGCGCGTCAGCAGGACCGAGGCTGGCAGCGCCAGCGCGCGCTCGACGCCCGCGGCCCACCACTGGACCCAGCGGATGCCCGCCACCCGCTCCAGCAGTGCCGGCGACACCCCCCAGCCAAACACCGCGTCCGCTCGCTCTGGCAGCGGGCCCGCGGGATCTACCACCGGGACAAACTCAACATCGGGACGCGCGGCGGTCAGCGTGGCCGCCTGCTCGCGGGCCTCGCGGCCCAAAACCAAAATGCGTGTGCTCATGCCATTAGTGTAGCCGCCGTGAGCGCCGCGGCACAATCTTTCAGCGCGGGATCCTCCCTAAGCGAGGGAAGCGCCAGACGGCACCATCGGCCCGGGCAGGGACCGAGGCGAACAGCACGCGAGGAGCCCGCCGCCTTTTGGGGGGGCGGCGGGTGTGGGCAGCCTTCCGTTGGAATTATTGGAATTAGGGAGGGATCCCTGCCGAGCCAAGATGCTTGGTGCACCCACCCTCTTGCGAGGGCGGGTTACATACGCTTTGGTGCGTCAGAGGTGGCCGTCGAGCTCAGGTGCCCCCGTCGTGCGAAAGCGCAAGCTTCACCAAGCGGATGCGGCGCCATGAAGCGACGCTCTGGGCGCGCCCGGGCGTGGAGGCCGTGGGGTTTTGTTCTTCTCATTTGCTCTCCGGGTGCACCGGCGGTCGCCTGCTAAGAGCGGCCCGGCCGCCCCGGTGGCCTTGGCCAACTAGGCGCTCAACATCATCTCTTAGGGGCGCGCCCGCGACGGGTTCAAGATTTGGGCGTTGTAGCGTATCGTCGCCGAGCGATGTCGGCGTGCTAATTCACATCTCGCGCATAAGATCGTCATAATTATACACACTCATACAGTTCGTGTCTCTCCGACCCCTCGCTACACTGACTGATGGAGCTGATCAAATGGCAATTGCTCGGCCGCCAGCCGCCACCGGCTGGCTTCAGTTCCTGCCCATCATCGGCGTAGTGGAAGGCTACGAGCCCCAGCCACATCTCATCGCTGTGAAACCCGACCTTTTGCCGCCCGGGCTGGCAGCGCTTGAAGCGGACGAGTCGGCAGGTGCTCTCCTGGTGTTGATTCACTCTCTCGGTGGAGACGTCGAGGCGGGGCTGGCGCTGGCTGAAGCCATCGCCGGTCTAAGCAAGCCTACCGCCTCATTGGTTATGGGTTCGGCTCATTCGATGGCCGGTGTCATTGCTTCGGCCTCCGACCACAGCTTCATTGCTGAGAGCGCCAGTGCAACTCCGGGGTTACTCCGACGCGCTGAACACGGTCCGTGACATGCAGAAGAGCCGGACGGCGCCGCTTAACCGCGGCGACCGCCCGGCGCGTGAAGGCCATAAGGTGGGGATGTCTCCGCCGGCATTTTGGCTGACGAGGTGAGCATCATGGCAACCGCATCGCCGGTCTCCCGCGCCCGCGCCGCCTGGCCCGTTCTGAAGGCCGTGGGGGCGTCGGTGCGCCTCACGCCGCATGGTCGGTACCACACGGGCCTCTGTCCCTTTCACGGGGATGCACACCGCCCGAGTCTTGTGGGCGCCCGTGATGTCCGAGGGAGACGGGCGGAAGCCGAAAATATTTTCGTGCACCTATTGACTCGGCGTCTCAGCGGTGATAAGCCTTGGGTAGTTAATGGTAGCGGCTACCAGGGTTTGTCTGTCGAGACAGCCTGCTACAGAACCGGCGGGGACCCGAATGCCACATGTGGGTGCGTCGGGCCTAGCCGGAGCGGAGGGAGCGTCCTGGGGGCAAATGGGGTCTCCGGTAACCAGGCACCCGCTTCGTGCCCAATCTGATTTTCTCAAGGAGGTGTACAGGACATGATTCGACGGACCCAGTGGTTGGGGGGAGTTATAGCAGCAGCCGCGTTGCTCACCCTGTCGAGCCCGGTCTGGGCTCAGAGTAGGCCGTCCGTCGGAACGATCACCAACACCGCTCCGTTAGGTATTACCCCCCCCTTCCTGCAACAGCAACTCCACGCAAAGTTTTCTGGTCGGCACAGGGTCTAACGTGCTGAGCGGGTGTCCAGGCAACGACCTGGCGATTGGCTCGTACTATTCCTCATGGACCCTGGACGTGAATGTGGCGGACAACTACAGCACCGCCAAGTACACGCGGGTCACCTTGAGTCCGGGAGGCGTGTCCAGCGGGGCATACGGGTGGTATGGCTTGCTCTACATTTATAATTCCGCTACCTCAACGGGAGAGAAGACCTATTACAGCTTTCAGTGCGATGGTGTTCGCTATGCCAACGCGACCATCTACCCCGACTTGAGTTTGCCCTTTGGGTCTGACGACGTCGTCGCACAGCAGACCGTGTGGATGAGCACTACCAGCACGTGTGACCTCAATAACTACCCTGGCCAGGACTACTTCGTCATCTATCACTGAGATGTCACAGCGTCACCAGAAGGAGGAGACAGTCATGGTCAAGTGGAACGTCTGGGCTCTGGGGGCGCTCGGGCTGGCGGCGGTCGGCGTGGTGGTCGGCGGATGGCACCCGTGGATGGGGGCATCGCACGTGGCCGCCGCGAAGCCCTCGGTCATCAAGACCAGTGCGATGGGGGGCAACCGCCCTGCCGCTGTACCGCTCACGTGGGCTCAAGCCCGCACCGAGTTTCCCTCGTGGGCCCGCGCGCCGGGCTGGATGCCGGCGGGCGTGACGTCTAGTTCGCTGACGTATGGGCCGCCCCCGGGATCCCTCACTGCCTCGTACAGGGGGCCGCGCTGGTCGGTGATTATTACAGAGAACGAGAGCCCCGCAAGTAACATCGCCCCGCATCAAACGCCTGGCACCGTCGGGGGGGTCCCCGCGTTAATTGCGCAGTGGTACGCGAGTCCCGGCGGCGCGCACCTCACCAACATCGCCTTCACATTCGACGGGCATTCCTACGACGTCGACGGCATCCATATCTCGTTGCCTGTCGCAGAACGGGTGGCCGTGAGCCTCATCCATCCGTAAGGGGAAGACGGTGAGCGAGGCCGAGCCTCTCGGCGTGAAGATGCCCCCGAGGGTTGCCCACATCGCCCGGCACTGCCGGGCGATGTGCCGTGGACACGGAAGATTGCGCCACGTCTGGTCTCCGTACAGCGCTCGCACCTCGCGCCAACGAGGGAGGATGAGCAGGTCCGTAGGGCGGTCCCCCGCGCCCCGATGAGCGGTCGGTAGGGGCGTGGCCGCTCGGCACGCCGAAACTCCAACCAAACATCCGTCGACACCATCCGTCCCCGGCTTACGGCACAGCTTTGGCTGACCGTCCATCCCGGAGACCGGACGGCCTCGCTTGATCGCGGTCGCCGTCCGGCCAGAGTAGCCTTCAGGCATGGCTAAACGGATCGTCGCTGTGCCGCAGCTTGTTCATGAGGTGATCGCGATGGCCTCCATCGTCTCCCGCCCCGACTCCCCGGCGTCTCAGGCCCGGGCCACCTGGCCGGTGCTCCGCGCCGTCGGGGCGCATGTGCGCCTCACGCCCCATGGCCGGTACCACACGGGCCTTTGTCCCTCTCACGGAGACGCGCGCCGCCCGAGTCTCGTGGTGTTTCCCGCCACCGATACGTGGAAGTGCTTCACGTGCAACGCCCACGGTGACGGCTTGGATTCTCTCGCGCGGCAGACC
This sequence comes from Bacillota bacterium, assembly GCA_021846505.1. Lineage (GTDB taxonomy): Bacteria > Bacillota > Sulfobacillia > Sulfobacillales > JAIMBI01 > JAJZWV01. Next base: position 33,857 of record JAJZWV010000013.1, on the reverse strand, counting down.
GGGCGCCCTTTGCGGGCCATCATTCACGACACGCTGGACGGCGCCCCTCTCCCGGCGCCCCGTCCGACTCCGCTGTCCGCCCCCGTCTCCGGTGGCGGATGGGACCACGCGCGACCGGATCTACCGCCGCCTGCTCACCACCTGGAGCCTGTCGGCCGCGCACCGCGCGCTTCTCCGGGAGCGGGGAATCGATCCCGCGCCGGCGGCCGCTGGCGGCTCGCCGGCCCCGGGGGCCTGGCGCTGCCGGTGCAGGATGCCCAGGGTCGTGTCCAGGCGCTCCATGTGCGCGCCGATGCCGGTCCGGGCAAGTACGTCTGGTGGTCCACCCCCGGGCGCCCCGGCGGCGCCTCCTCGGGGGCCCCGGTCCACGTGGCAGGCCGCACCGCCCCTCGCACGACCGTCTGGATCACCGAAGGGCCGCTGAAGGCCACGGTGGCGGCCGACCGCTTGGGCGTCCCCGTCATTGGGGTGCCCGGCGCCACCGCACCACCGTCGGATACCGGTCCCCCCAGTCGGCGGCAAAGGCCGCCAGCGCCGCCGCTCCCGCGTCTTCCGTGGGCGCCTGGTAGATGGGCCGCAGGGCCGCCGTCAGGGCCGCGTAGTCCTTGCGGGCCGCGTACTTGAGGGAGTTCCGAATCTGGTGGACGATGCACTTCTGTACATCCGCCCGGGGGAACACCGCAGTCGGCCCCGGGTTTGCCCCACGCCCAGTCTGACGCATCCCTTGGCGCTGGCGCAGGTGCTGGGAGTTCCGGTAGACACGGCGATCACGAATCGCGCGTTGTTCACCAAATAGCGGAGCCGGTCGTCGCGTGGATCCGGCATCCGGCCAATCGCGGCGTCCTGCGCCCCGACTCGTAAGCCCCCCACGCCCACGGGGCTTGACATCTACCCCTTCCCTTTCCAAAGTATACCGAGGGGGTTCGGGTCGATAGGCCATGGATATTGACCGGGATTGCCCTCTCCACAGCGGCGCTGCTTGTTGCTGCTGGCGGGTCGCCAAGAGCGTCCTCCAGTAGGCCGTTTCTTGATGGGTCGTTTGTCGTGACGCCCGTGCGACCGTCGCCCGGGTTCAATCCGTTCAAGGCCAGCAATGCCCAACTGTTGGCGAATGGCTTTCCGGAACGACCGTCGGGATCCCACGATGCCGCGTGGGCCAACGCCGTCCGTCACTTCAAGCACTGGGTACCCCCTCGCTTCGAAACCCTAAAGAACCACCCAGGGTCCCCGTTGCGCGCCCCGACGCGCTCGTCGGTGGCCGGAAGCGCCGTATCCGCCTATCAATCACCCAATTGGGCTAGAAACGTTGACAACATCTATCTCTACAACGGCATCCAAGGACAGTGGCAGGTGCCGAGTGTCAGTCACTCCACCGAGACCAGCTTTTCGAGCCTGTGGCCGGGGTTGGGGAGTGGCAGCAGCTCAGCGAATCAGCTCGTTCAAGCTGGAACCGAACAAGACTACGCCAGCGGCCTGTTGCAGCGGTATTTCGTATGGTGGGAAATTTTCCCTCGCTACCCCTACCAACAGAAACTGACGAACATCCCTGTGTCTCCGGGGCAAACGGTTTATATCGATATCACGTATTCCGGCGGTGCCTTGCACTTCTTCATCGAAAATGTGACCACGGGAACGGCCGACAGTTTTTCTGAGTCCGCATCCGGGTATTCTGGAAATCAAGCGGAGTGGATCGTGGAGCGGACCGAACAAACCAGCCTCAACGGCAGCTACGACCCGCCGCTCGCCAATTTCGGGACGATGACCTTCTCTGGCGCCCAGGCCGAGCGGACGAACGGCGCTTGGTACGGCGTCGGTAGCCTACCCCACTACTTCGACACCATGTACGCCAATGGCGAACGCTTGGCAGGACCGCTGGGCATCGGGTGCGGCGGCACGTGTTACGCGGTCCAATGGGCGAACTACGGGGCTTCGGACCCCGCTCCGGCGCCGTAATTCGTCCGATGGAGCCAATAGCACCCACGGGTCGCGGTCATGAACGACGTAGTCCCACGCTCTAGATTGCGGTCCAAACCGCGGCACCGCGAGGAGGTCAACCGATGAGCCGTGTTCTCTGGACGCGCAAGCCGATGGGCGCGACCATCTTGTCCGTGGCGCTGTTGGTGGTGGTGACGGGCTGTTCGAGCGTGCCCCCCCCGCCAAGCTACTCATCTAAGTTTCCTGCGGCGACGGCGTGGATGAAGCGCCAGTTCCCACCCGGATCGCTGATCTCACAAGGGGGGCAGCTTTTCCATGCCCCACACGGACGTCAAGCGTTAGCGTGGTCACTCCGACGGCCTGTAATCATCCGCGTCAATGGGCGCACCATACATCTCCCGAGCCACTGCCTGATCAGCGTGACTGTGCGCCTCCAGGACCCGCGGCGCATTGGGCCAGTTTATTACCAGACGCTGAGAACCCAGAGCCAATTGGGGGCTTTCCACATCTTGGTCCAGAACCCGCATGACGGGTAGGTTATAGTGGACTCGCTGGCTACCACCCCGATGTCCGAGCGCGGATCCGACCTTGACCGCCTAGCCGTGCTCCCGCGTGCCTAGCCAGGACGCCGACCTTCCTCTAGCAAGACCCAAATAACAAGACCCAAACGCCACACGTGTGGCGTTTCCCCGGGGCGGCAACCCCGCCCGGCCACGGACCCACTTAAGGCCGTCCCGTCACCGGCACGCTTCGACGCAGGGCTGCCGGATCCGTGCGAAGCCCCACGAATACGCGGACACCGAACGCCGTCTACTGCCGATCAAATAGGCTAGCTACTACAGTCAACCAGTACCGCGCCCAAGCCAGTTCGGCGAGTGTGCTGGCCGTTATCTGCACCGTGGCCGACGGCGCGCTCGTCATGTGGGGCGATCCTGCCGTACATCGACATTCAGGTGAGGAGGCTTCCGTCGCTGGAATGTAGCCTGGGTTGTGTAACCTCCCTGGCCCCATATCCTGGCGTTTGCCGTAAGGAGGTGCCCCATGAGCCTCTGGACGCACGGGCAAGTGCGCGACGTCGTCGCGATCCACGCTTCCGGTCTCCCGAACATGTCCGTCGCGCCCTGAAAGGGCTGTTTGCGGACACCTTGCAGGCGATGCTGGACGGCGAGCTGGAAACCCACCTGGGCTACCTCAAACACCAGGCCGACCCCAAGCCCACCCCGAACCGCCGCAACGGCCGGTATCCCAAGCAGGTCACCACGGAATACGGGGAGGTGGCCCTGGAGATCCCCCGCGACCGCACGGGGAGCTTTACGGCCGCCGTGGTGCCGCCCCACCAGACGACGATGGTCGGCACTGAGGACCAAGTCATCGCCCTGTATGCCCGAGGGATGAGCACCCGGGACATCCAGGCCTAGCTAGCGCACTTGTACGGAGTGGAGGTCTCGGCTGCCCCGGTGTCGAATATCACGGACCAGCGGTTGCCGCGCATCACGGAGTGGCAGCAGCGGCCGTTAGCCGCCTGCGACCCCGTGGTCTTTCTGGACGCCATCCACACTACAAGGTCGGCGAGGACGGCCGGGTGGTCAACAAAGCCGCCTACATGGTGGTGGGCATTAATCTCAAGGGCTACCAGGACGTCCCCACGAATCGGCGAAGTTCTGGCTCACGGTGCTGACGGAACTCAAGAGCCGGGGGGGCGCAGGTGTTCGCCCACATCGAGCGAGGATGCGCTCAAGGGCCTATTCGAGGATCTCTACGTGAATAGCCCCAAGCTCGGGCGCACCGTAGCCCATCGGAACCAGAAGCTTGTCAAGCTGTTGGAGGCCATCGGCGACTTGGACCTCGGCACGGACTTTAGCGCCCATACGATTGACGCCTTTGGGGACGCCTACGAGCGCCTCCAGCGCCGGCAAATCCGGCGGCGAGTTCTACACCCCGCAGGAAGTGTCGGAACTGCTCGCGCGCCTCACGGTGCCCGCCTCCCAGGAGGAGTGGGGCTGCCGCGTGTCGCTTGCCGGCCTAGGGGCGATGCCACTCCACCGCGCCTTGGCTAAACCGCTGGAGCAGGGCTTCATCTGGCGTGACGCCGATGCCTGGCGCGGCGGGGACGGCGAGGGTGCCCTCTGCGGTGAGCTGAAAGGGCGGCTCGATAATGTCCTGGGTGAAGTAGCAGCTTGACGCGGACAGGTCGCCAGGCAGCGTGAAGCCGGGCAGACTGGCCAGCTGCAGGTTGGCGGCGCGCCCCACCGCCGACTCCAACATGCCGCCGCACCACAGCGGCACGCCGGCCCTATAGGCCAGGGCGTGAATGTCCAGCGCGGGCCCAAATCCCCCCACCCGGCCCGGCTTCACATTGATGGCGCGGCACGCGCCCAGCTGCAGAGCGTGGCGCGCATTGGCCACACTGCGAATCGACTCGTCCAGGCAGAGCGGCGTGGCCAGCCGCCGCTGCAGCGCCGCATGATCCAAAAGGTCGTCCGGGCCGAGCGGCTGCTCCAGGAGGCCGAGGCCCAGCCGGTCCAGCTGCGCGAGGTGGCCCACGTCCCCTAAGGTGTAGGCGGAGTTGGCGTCGGCCCACAGCGCCATGGTGGGCAGCGCCTGCCGCAGGGCTTGCAGGGGCTCGAGATCCCACCCGGGCTGAATTTTGACCTTCAGCCGCCGATACCCCTCCGCCGCGCGCGCGCCGGCCGTGTCCACCAGCTCCGGGATGGAGGGGGCTATGCCCATCACCACCCCGGCTGGCACCTCGGGGCGCACGCCCTCCCACCAGGTGGCCAGTGAAGTCCCCAGGGCGCGGCCATACCAATCCCACACCGCCATTTCTAGGGCCGCCTTGGCCATGGGGTGGTGGCGAATGGGCCTAAATCGCTCGGCCACCGCGCCCGGGCCGGCTAGCGGGGCGGCAAACAGGCGCGGCAGCAGATGCGCCACCACCACCTGGTGCAGCGTGGCATGCGTCTCCTCGCTGTACAGCGGCTCCTCCTGCGCCACGCTTTCCGCCCAGCCGGTCACCCCGCCTGCGTGCACCCCCACCAGCCAAAAGCGGCGCTGGGTCTCCCGCCCGCGGCTGCTCACAAAGGGGCGCACCAAGGGCAGGGATACTTCCTGCAGGCTTACCGCCTCTATGGCCAGGGGGCCGGCCGCCGCCCAGTCGGTCACGGGGCCGCCGCCACAGCCGCCCGCACGCGCTCGGGCGTAATCGGGATGGTGTCCAACTTTACGCGGCCCGCGCCCAGCGCCTGCTCCACCGCCGACAGCACCGCGGCCATGGGCGGCATCACGCCGCCCTCGGCGATGCCTTTAAAGCCTTCGGGGTTGCTGGCCGACGGCATCTGCTGCTCAAACACCAGCGCCATCCGCGGAAAGTCGGTGGCGGCGGGGATCGAGTAGTCCAGAAAGCTGGTGTTCAGCGGCTGGCCGTCGTCGGAAAACACCAGTTCCTCAAACAGCGCCTGCCCCAGCGCCTGCACCGTCCCGCCGTAAATCTGGCCCGCCACCAGCAGCGGGTTCACCACCACCCCGGCGTCGTGGGCAATCACATAATCCAAGAGCCGCACTTGGCCGGTGGCCGGGTCCACCGCCACCCGCACCACATGCGTGCCCATGGCGTGCGCGCCCCGGCTGGCCTCGAAGTAGTGCTCCACCGCCACGGGCTCCCGCCCATCCTGCGCTCGCCGCGCCGCCAGCTCCGCCAGCGGCAGCGTGCGGGCGGGCACACCGCGCACCACTAAGCCAGGCAGCGAGCCGTCCCAAGCCACATCGTCGACGTGGGCCTCCAGATACTCGGCCGCTGCCTCCTGCAGTGCGCGTAAAAACAGCGGCGCGCCTTCGGCCACGGCATTGCCGGCCATCACGGTGGTGCGGCTGCCAAACGTCCCCACGCCCCGGCCAATGAGAGCGGTGTCACCCTCCACCATGTCAAACAGGTCCAGCGGAGCCCCCAGGCGATCCGCCGCAATCTGGGCCCACGTGATTTCGTGCCCCTGCCCCTGCGATGCCGCGCCCGACGCAATGCGGATGCGGCCACTGGGCATCAGCTGGTACCGGGCGCCCTCAAAGCCCATGCCGGCAGACACTTCCAGGTAATTCGCGAGGCCCGTGCCCACGCGCAGCCCCGGCGCGGCGGCTTCAGCCGGCAGGGCGGCCAGCGCGGCGTCCATGCACGCGGGGTAGTCGCCGGGGTCGTAGGGGCTGGCGCGGCCCCGCGCGGCCACCCCGGGGTTGTAGGGCTGCTCCGCCGGCTGAATCAGGTTTTGGCGCCGAATGGCCACGCGGTCCATCCCCAGCGCGTCCGCCGCCGCGTCCAACAGGCGCTCCATCACAAAGGTGGCCTGGGGGCGGCCCGCCCCCCGATACGGCCCGATCGGGACTTTGCTGGTGAGCACCACGCGGCCCACCACATCCAGGTGCGGCACCCGGTACGGCCCGGGAATGCAGGCCGCGGTAGTGCTGGGCACGATGAGGGCGCTGTGGGTATACGCGCCGTTGTCCTGCACAAAGTCGTCCACCACCGCCACGATGCGGCCGTCGCGGCGCACCCCGATGGCCGCCTCGTGCACCTGGTCCCGCTCTTGGTTGGTGGAGAGAAACTCTTCCTGGCGGTCGCCCGCCCACTTCACCGGGCGGCCGGTTTGAATGGCCAGGTGCACCGCCAGCGCATCTTCGGGGTACAGGCGGTTTTTGACACCAAAGCCGCCGCCCACGTCGGGCGCCACCACGCGGATGCGGTCTTCCGCCCAGCCCAGCCAGGCCGCCAAGCTGCGCCGCAGGCCAAAGACCCCCTGGGTTCCCGCGTATACCAAGAGCCGCTCGGTGTCCGGGTCGTACTGCGCCACAATCCCGCGCGGCTCCATGGGGTGGGCCACCACGCGCGCCAGCCGCAGCCGCCGGCGCACCACCACGTCCGCCTGCTCCAAGGCGCGTCGACCCTGCCCCACCTGCACCGTGACCGTCGCTGCTACATTGGACGCCATGTGCGCATGCAGGACGGGCCCCTTGGCCCCGGCCGTGGGGTCCACCACCGCGGGCCGCGGCTCCAAGTCCACCTCCACCAAGTCGGCCCCATCTTCGGCACGATACCGGTCCTCGGCCGCCACCACCGCGACCGGCTCGCCCACGTAGCGCACCACGCCCGCCGCCAGCGGCGGCGGCATGGCCGGCGTCAGGCGCGGATCCGCCAGGCTCTCCGGAAGCGCCCGGCCCAGGGCCCCCAAGTCGGGCGCGGCCAGCACCGCCACCACGCCCGGCAGCGCTCGCGCCGCCTCCACGCCCACCCGGCGGATGCGGGCGTGAGCCAGCGGACTGCGCACCACGGCCATTTCGAGCATCCGCGGCAGAAACAAGTCACTGACGTACTGATTGCCGCCGGTTAGCAAGCGCGGGTCCTCGCGCCGCCGGTGCGGCTGTCCGATATGTTTGGCGGGAGTCGCGCCGGCGGCCGGCGACTCCCGGCGGCCCTCTCGGCCCGCAGCGGGGTTGCTCATGCGAAGCCTCCTTCGTGCGGTGCGCCCCATGCGTGCGGGGCACCCTAGCCCTCGCGCCGCTTGGCCCTACCCTAGCACGACTCCGCCGCGTTCACGAAGAGCGCGCGTGCTGGCGCAGTGCATAAATCGCCAGCTGGGTGCGGTCCGCCAGCGCCAGCTTCTGCAGCAAGCTCGAGATGTGCGCCTTCACCGTGCGCACCGTGATGGTGAGCCGCTCGGCAATCTCCGCGTTGCTTAAGCCATCGGCCACCAGGTTCAGCACCTCGCGCTCGCGCAGCGTGAGGTCGACGCCCGCATATTGGGAGAGCGCCGTTTCGGCGGCGGGGTCCATCACCCGGCGGCCGGCGGCCACCTGCCGGATTGCCGCCAGCACCTCGTCGGTCGATGCCGTCTTCAGCAGGTATCCCAGGGCGCCGGCGGCCAGCGCTGGGGCAATCAAGTCGGCATCGGTATAGCTCGTCAGCATCAAGATGGCGGCCCCTGGCGCCGCGGTCTTGATGCGCGGCGTGGCTTCCACCCCGTTCATGCCCGGCATCATGAGGTCCAGCAGCACCACATCCGGATGCGCCGCGGCGGCCACGCGCACCGCCTCCTCCCCCGATCCCGCTTCTCCCACCACCGCGATCCCTCGGTCGGTGGCCAGCAAAGCCGCCAGCCCCCGCCGCACCACTTGATGGTCGTCCACGACCAGCACCCGAATCATCGACTCGCCTCCTGCCTCGCTAGTCCAACTCGGCGCGGCTGTCGGCCCCGCCGCCGTCCTGCACCCGCACCATGATCGTGGTGCCCTGCCCCGGCTCACTCTGCACGGCCAGCTGGCCCCCCACCTCCGCGGCCCGCTCGTGCATGGTGCGCAGGCCAATGTGGGCCTCGGTGGCACTCTGGTCAAACCCGCGGCCGTCGTCGCGCACTGACAGCACGACGGCCGCGGCGTGGTGGGACAGCCCCACCCACAGGTGGGCCGGCTCGCCGTGGCGCACAGCGTTGGAGATGGCCTCCTGCGCAATCCGAAACAAGGCGTCTTCCACCGCCGGCGACAGGCCGCTGGCCGCCGCCTCCGGCAGCGCCGCCTGCACTGCGACGCTCTGGCGCGCTTCCACATCGGCCACGAGCGCGGACAGCGCCGCCGTCAGGCTCTGCCCACCCAGCTCCACCGGGCGCAGGGCCCGAATCAAGCCCCGCATGGTGGCCTGTGCGCGGCGAGCCCCCTCCTCGACCAGCGCCAGCTGATCGGCTGCCGGCCCGGCCGGCTCAGGCAGGGCGCGCCGCACCGCCCCCACCGTCATGGCGATGGCAAACAGCTCCTGGCTCACGGTGTCGTGCAGCTCGCGCGCCAGGCGCTGCCGCTCCTCCACCACCGACAGGCGCTCGGCCCGCTCGGCCAGGCGGACGCGGTCGTCCGCCAGCCGGCGCAGCGCCTCCAGCTGGTCCGAGAGCGACGCGGCCATGGCGCCCAGCTGCCGCATCAGGTACTTAAACTCGCCGCCGCCCTCTTGGAGCGGCGGCTCCGCCTGCAGCTGCCCGCGCGCCAACAGCGCGGCGTACGTGTTGAGTTCGCCCAAGTCGTGCTTTAAGGGGCGCGCCAGCCAGTACCCCGCGGCTCCACCGGCGGCCGCTCCGATCGCCACCGGCATCACCAGCTGCAGCGGGGCCTCATGGGCCAAGAGCGCCGCCACCGCGGCCGCTAGGGCCCCGATCAGGGCGCCAAAGCGCGCAATTTCCCAGTCGATGCCCAGGACCGATACGGCCATGGGCACGGCGCCGCCGGCCTCGCCGGGGGAGCCCGGCGGCGCACTGCCTCGAGATTGCTCCATGGTCAAAACCGCCGCACGGTGACTTCGCCCACCAGCAGGCTGGCGCGGATGCTCACCTTTTGAGCGGCTTCGGCGTAGCCGGGGCTGGTGTACTCCAGCCGCCGGGCAAACCCATCGGCGCGCTGGTGAAACAGCCGGATGTCCCCTACCCGCACCTCGGCCTCGACGTCCACCGCCAGCCCTTCCGGCACCAGCACCGTGATGTCGCCAATCAGCGCCGACACTGCCCAGCTGCTTTCCCCCGGAGGCAGCTGCACTTCCGACAGGTCGAGGCGCAGATCGCCGATGGCGTGGTTCAGCTGGTGATGCGGCCCGTTCGCCGCCCACCCCTGCCGTCCGCCGCGCGGCGTGTCCGCTGAGGCATCAATGGTAATGCCCGGAACGATCGGGCCGATGTTCAGATCGCCAAGACCCCAGCGCTCCGACCGCCGGCGGCCGCGGCGCAGGCTGGGAGCCAAAATTTCGAGCCCGATGAACAGAATCAGGCCCGCCCACACCAGCGTCCAGCCGTTCACATGGCCAATGTGCAAGTGGCCCGCCATGATGGCCGTGCCGCCCACCAGCACGGCCACCGGGATGAAGGCATCGCCGCGCCCAAACAGCCGGCCGATGATGCCCACCAGGCCCAGCGCCATAAATGGCAGCGGCCAGTAGACGTTAATCAGGCGGCCCACCGGCTCATGGCTCAAACCCAGGCCACTCACCGCCAGCGTTGCCCCCCAGGCCATCAGCACCAGCCCGATGATCCACGTCACCAGGCGGTCGCTCCCGACCGACCACGTGCGGCCCCGCCGGCGGCTCACCACCGCCACCACCGGTGCCGCCCCACCAGCCAGATGCCGGCGCCCATAATCACGGCCGCCCACACCAGGTTGGCCACATTGAGTCCCGGCAGGCGCACCGACATCGCCAGCACGGCGAGGCTGGCCGCGGACAGCCCTGCGTAAAAGCTCCGGCCTTTCCCCCAAAGCCGCGCGGGCACCAGGCCCACCAGGCCGATGGCCAAAAACAGCACCGGCCAGTAGCTGTTGAGCCACCTGGCCGCGAGTGAGGCCCCGAGCCCCAGGCCCGACAGCGCCATCGAGGCGCCCCACACCATCAGCAGGGCCGCTGCCACCGCGTTCGGCATCGTCCAGCTCCATCCATGGGGCCGGGGCCACCCGCCGCCGCGCCAATCTTGGCTTGCCACTCCCCATCCTTCTTTCTCCCGCACATCTGGCTCCAGCTCCAAGGCTCCTTGCCTTCCAACCTTGCGCTTCGTTCTCAGTGTAGAAGGCGCCGGCGCCGGCCGCATTGTCCTCGAGGTCAATTCGCGGCGGGCCACCGGCACCCGACCGCCCTAATAGTGGCCGAGGATGCCGCGCCGTCGGGCCAGGCGGTCGGCACCGCCAAACAGCCACAGACCCAGCGCCATCGTCACCCCGAAGTTCACCAGCGCCTCGACCCACACCCAGTGGCTGACGGGCGCGCCGTTCAGCAAATCGCGCAGCAGCGTCACCTGGGCCGTGAGCGGCACCACCATCGCCACCATGTGCCACACCGTGCCGGCCAGCGTGGCCAGGGGCGCGATTATCAGAAACAGCAGCAGAAACTGGATGATTTGCATCATCTGGCCCACCCGCTTGATGAGCAGCCCGAGGCTTGCAACCAAGAGGCCCAAGCCCCAGGCCGTGGCCAGGACGAGGGCAGTGGGCACGAGCGCCACCGGCGTCCACACGAAGTGCGCGTGAGTGAGAGCGATCAGCCCCACGATAATCAGGGCGCACGGCACCAAAAACGCCGCAATCGCCATCACGCCGCGCACCAGAAACACCAGCCGCGACGACCACGGCACCAGCATCACCTGCTCCAGGGTGCCGTTCTGCGCCTCGTTTTGAATCTGCCAGCCCATATCGCTGGTGGCCGCCATCATGAGCATCCAGACGGCGTAGCCCAGCACGACCGTATCCAGCCGCCCGCCGCCTACCGGGGACTGCGTGATGTAGCGGGCCCCGTAAAACAGGCCCACAAACAGCATGAACAGCGTGACCATCGCCGAAATCGTGTCGAGGGGGTACCGCACCGCTTCCACCACCATGCGGCGCCACTCCGCAATCAGGAGCCCAATCACTGCCCGTTCGCCTCCTCTGCACCGGCCGCGCCGGCAAAAGCCAGGTCCGGCGACTCGGCCCCGCCCTCTCCCATCACCTGCTGGAACACCTGCGCCAAATCGGCCTGATGCCGCTCGATCTTAGCCAGCGGATGAGGATAGAGCCGCTCCAGCACCTGATATACGGCACGGCCGGCGTCGCCCACCACATCGACGGTGAGGGTGTCCGCGCCGGTGACGAGCGCCGGCAGCCCGCGCATCCGCTCGCCGATATCGGCGGGCCAGGGCATCTGGGCCACCACCGTAAGCATCGGCTGGGAAAAGCGGGCCAGCACGTCCGCGGTGGCGCCTTCCAGCACCAAGCGGCCCTGGCGAATCATCGCCACGCGGTCCGACAGCTCCTGCGCCACGTCCAGCTGATGGGTCGTGAGCAGCACGGCCGTGCCGCGCTCAGCCAGCGCGCGCACCACCCGCTTGATGCCTTCGCCGGACTCAAAGTCGAGGCCGAGCGTCGGCTCATCCAGCAGCAGCACCCGCGGCTGATGCATCAGGGCTTGGCACAGTGCCACCTTTTGCTGCATCCCGCGCGACAGGGTCTGCACGGTGTTGCGCGCCCGATCAGACAAGCCCACCAGCTCCAGCAGCTCGTCGGCCCGCCGGCGGGCGCCCCGGATGGTCATGCGGCGCATGGTGCCCCAGTACTCCAGGTTCTCGCGCACGGTGAGGCGCCAGTACAGGTTGCGGCTGCCTTCCAGCACCGCCCCCAGCTGCGCGGTCACCGCGTCATGGCGAGCAAACAGTGACTCGCCCCCCACCCGCACATCGCCTGAATCCGGCAGCACCAGCCCCGCCGTCATTTTGATGGTGGTCGTTTTTCCTGCCCCATTGGGGCCCAAAAACGCCAGCACCTCTCCGGGCGCCACACGAAACGACACCGCCTGCACCGCCGGGACTGGGCCCGTGCGGGTTTTGAACACTTTGGACAGCCCAGCCACTTCCAGAAGCCCCGCTGGGGCATGGCTCGTCGCTTCCATCCGCATCACCCTCCCTCCTCATCCTGAGCTGCGGGCTGGCCGCGCGCCACTGTCCTGCAGGCCAATCTCGGCTGGCTCGCTATCCGGCGTCCACACCCACGTCCATCAGCCGCACGCGGCCGTGGGTGCCATCCACTTCCACCAGCATGCCAGTTCGAAGCTGGGCGGTGGCGGTGCGCGTCCCCACCACGGCCGGTATGCCAAACTCGCGAGCCACGATGGCGGCGTGGGCCAATGCGCCCCCGGCGTCGGTCACCACGGCGGCGGCCAGCCGGTACCAGGGCACCCACGACGGCGAGGTGCTGGCGGTGACCAAAATCTCCCCCGGCAGCAGTGCGGGCGCCTCCGACAGCGACCGCACCACCCGGACCCGGCCCACGGCCACGCCGCGGCTGCCGGGCTGCCCAGCCACCCGCGCGCCCTCGGGGGCGGGCACCAGGGTGCCGGACCCTCCGCGATCGGTCATCGGGTGGGGCGGAAGATTGGGCGGAGGCCCGCCTAGGTGGTCGGGCGGCGTGAGCAGGGCGCCCCGCTCCATGGCCGCGCGCTCAGACGCGGCCCGGTCCTGCAGATGCCGGCCGTCTCCCATCCCCACCAGCGTCGGAATATCCAGAAGCCAAACGTCGTCGGCCTCCGCCAAGAGCCCCAGAGCCTGAAGCCGGCGGCCGGTGAGGAGCGCCAAGCGGCGCGCCGCATAGGGAATTTGCTGGTCCAGCCAGAAGTTGTGGTCCTCCAGCAGGCGGGCGGCATGCCGGCCGCGGCGAATGGCGGCGGCCAGTGCGCCGCGCACGCCGGGCGGCTGGCCCGCCAGCACGGCGGCTTCCACATCGTCCCGCTCCGCGCGAATCCGCTTGCGATCCAGCGGCGGGAGGCCGGCGGCCGCGGCACGCACCATGGCCAGCACGGGCGCCGGATTTTCAATCCACGATGGCTCGGTCAGGCCTCCGGCCAGCTTTTTGCCGTACTCCGCGGCAAATTCAGCTGTGGCTTGCTGAAACGCCCGGCCCGCCGCCGTCGCGGCCAGCGCCGCCCAGGGGTTGGCGTCCGCCAGCGCCTCCAGCACCGCGGCGCCACTGTCCCTGGCTTGGGCCACCAGCCGATCTAACGCTGCGGCGGTGCGGGTCGTCCACGACGATTCCCCCGCCGTGAGCGCCCGCGCGGACCGCACCGGGTCATCCCCAAAGTGCTGCCGCACCAGATCATCCAGCTCGCGCAAGGCAAAGTGGGCGGGTATCACAATGTCAAAGTGGATGGCCCACAGCCGACGGCCCGCTTCGTCCAGCTCCGCCCACAGGCTCGCCAGCGCTGCGGGCCCACACGCGCCCTCATTTGGCACATCCATGCTGGTGATGTGCCCAATTCGCTGCCGAATCTCGGGCAGCCACTCGACTTCCCAGCGCTGGTCTAACGTGTCGCCGTCGGCGCGCATGAGAGCCAGGCCGGCGGCGGCCCGCGCCTTAGCCTCTTCGTCCCCCAGCGCCAGCACTTCCGCCGCGGAAAACATGTGGGTCAACAGCCGCCGGGTGTGCTGCGCCGCTATCGGCGACTGGTACCGCCGGTGGGTCCACGCCATGCCATGGCGAGTCCAGGCGCGGACCGACGCCACCAGCGGCAGGGTAGGCCTGGAGCTGGCCCCCTCCGAGGTCCAGTGCCAGGCTTGCTCGGCCGCGGGCCACTCCCCAAAGGCTTCCCAAAATGCGGCAGCCATCGGCTCGGGGCCGCCGTCATCGTGGACCATCACGATTCCTCCTCAAACTCTATGTTGGGTGCAGCGCGTCGGCGGGCGCGCGTGATTCGACTCACCGGACATAGGAACCCCCGTTTATGTCCAGCGTGGCCCCGTTGAGGTGCCGCGCCCGGTCCGACAGCAGAAAGGCCACCGCTTCCGCCACATCTTCGGGCTCGGCCATCTGCCCCAAGGGAATGTCCGCCACCACTTTGGCCACGCCGTCGGCGCTGGCCACCTGCTGCGCCATGCGTGTGGCGACGAATCCCGGCGCGACGGTCATCGCCACCACATTATCGCGGCCATAGCCGCGGGCCACGCTGCGCGCCAGCGCCACCATGCCGCCCTTGGAGGCGGCATAAGCCAGGTACTCGGGGTCGTCACCGCGAAACGCCGCGCGGCTGGCCACGTACACCAAGCCCCCGCGCCGCTGGCGCTGGAAGTGCGGCAGCGCCGCCCGGGTAATGTCGGCCGCCGCCACCAGATTGACTTGCAGCGTCTCTGCCCACACCTCGTGCCACTGGGCCCAAGGTGCGGTGGGCGGTGCCGGCACAAAGATGCCGGCGTTGTTCACGACCCCGTCCAGCCCTCCCAACGCCTCCGCCGCCTGCTCGACCAAGGCGCTGCCCGCACCCACCTCCGCCAGGTTGGCCGCCACCAGCACCGGTGCCCCTCCGAGCCTCGCGGCCACGGCGACCGCGGCCTCGCGGCGCCGCCCATAGTGCAGAGCCACCTGCGCTCCCTCGCGCACCAAGGCTGCCACCACCGCCGCCCCGATGCCTCCCGACCCTCCCGTCACCAGCACGCGCCGCCCCGCCAGTGTCATCTCACAGCCCCCTTATGGCTTCTTATGGCTTCTTGCGGCTTTGCGTCTGGCGCCACGGCGTCATGGCGCAGTGCCCCCCAGCAGCGCCCGGTACCGCCACGCCTTTGGGCGCCCGCCGCCCCAGGCATGCAGAAATTCATCCAGGATAAACGCCGTGGCTCCCCAGACGCGGCCCACCGGCAGGTGAAATTCCGGCCATGGGCCCTGCTGCCCATTCGACCGCTGGTGCACCCCCACCTGCCGGGCCGGGGCCAAATCAGCCACCGGCACCCACCACGCCGCCGCCACTTCGCTGGCGGCGGGGTGAAGCGCCAGCGGCGCCCGCACCGTCGCCACCCACGGCACTACCGTATAGCCGCTCACGCCAATCACAATCGGGGTGAGGTGGCCCACGGGGGCCGCGGCCCCGAAGGGCAGTCCCACTTCCTCGCCCGCTTCGCGCAGCGCCGTGTGCCACAGCGTGCCATCGCCCGACTCGTAGCCGCCGCCCGGCAGCGCCATCTGGCCGCCGTGGTGGCGCAGATCTGGCGCCCGCTGAATCAGCAGCACTTGGACATCGTTGGCGCTGGCCGCCACCAGCAGCAGCACGGCCGACGGCCCCACCAGCTGCTCGGGCCGGACGTGGGCGGCCCCCTTGGTGTAGCGCGCCAGGTGGGCCCGGCCCTGCTCGCCCGCGATCATGGGGCCGCCACGGGCAGCATCCCCTCCACGGCGGCGGTCGGCTCCAGAAGAGTTCCGACCCGCGCCCCCAACCCCACCACCCCCACCGCCAGGTGATTGGGGAAGCTGGCGGCCATGTGTGCCGGGGAGCCGGCGATGCCGCTCCTGATCCCGGAGCGGCGGAGGCTTTCCGCTGGAATCATCATGCTCACCACCATCCACACGGAGCCATTGGCGAAGTCGGAAGGGCCGGGCCCCCCGGGATGGCCCTCAGCCCCCGCAGCGCCATCATCACAGCCAGGGAGGCCACGACGACCGGCAGTGGCCCACTCGGATTCAGGACGACCAGCACGAGCCCCACCGAGGACGCCATCCGACTGGCTCCCTCCCCTCTGGGGGCGCTTTGGCGGGTGAGCCCCGGCGCCGCCGAGCCACGGATGTATGCTGTACCACCAGCGCAACCAAGTCCCGGCGCACGGCGTTTATCGGGTAGATAGATGATTCAACGGCTCCGGGACACGCTAGGATGCACAGCGCTCGGGTTTCATGCTCGGGATGGTCTCGGATACCTTATCATGTTTAATAGTATGGATCACCTGGGCAGCGCATCGGGTCTCGCGCGGCGAGGATAGGGACACGGGGCAAAGCGGAGGAAACATGCCGGGTTGGATTTGGGTGCTAGTGGCGCTGGCGGCGTTTGCCGTCGAAATGTCGCGGGGCGACTTGTACGTCCTGTGGTTTGGCATCGGTGCCCTGGTGGCGGCTGTGCTGGGCCCGTCGCCGTGGGCCACACCAGTGTTTTTGGTGCTGGGCACTGCCCTGCTGTTCACGCTGCGCCCGATGGCACTGCGCCGCCTGATGCCGCCGCCGCGCCGAGATCCTCCGGACCGCCTGGTGGGCCGCACCGGCGTCGTGATCCGAGACGTGTCGGGCAGCGATGACTTTTCCGGCCAAGCGATGGTTGATGGCCGCCGCTGGACGGTGCGGTCCTTTGCGAACCGCCCCATTCCATCGGGCACGCGCGTAGAAGTCCTAGGGGTCGAGGGCGTGCGCCTATTGGTCCATCCCCAGGACGAGCCACTCAGCGAGTGACGATCCGGCGGTCCGGGGAGTCGACGATCCGACGACCCTTGGTTCTGCTCCATCTGCACCGCCAGAACAGGAACAGGAGAGGGAGACGAAATTATGTGGTCCACACTGGTTCTCATTGCAGCGGTCTTGTTCTTAGCGTACGTCGCGCGCCGCTCGCTGCTCATCGTGCACCAGGCCGAAGTGGCCGTGGTCGAGCGCTTGGGCCGATTTCACCGCGTGGCCAAGAGCGGGCTCAACACGATGCTGCCGTTCATGGACACGATTCGCCGGCGCGTGGATCTGCGCGAGCAGTTCATCACCATCCCGCCCCAGCCCGTGATCACCAAGGACAACGTCACCATTGCAGTAGACAACGTCCTGTACTTTCAGGTGCTGGACCCCGAGACCGCCGTGTACTCCGTAAACAACTTCGCCGGTGCCATTGAGAACTTGGTGCAAACCACACTCCGTTCCATCATCGGCGACATGAACCTGGATGAGACGCTGTCCAACCGCGACGGCATCAACGCGCACCTGCAGGAGAAGCTGGACCGAGAAACGAACGCCTGGGGCGTCAAGGTGCACCGCATCGAGATTAAGCAGATTGACCCGCCGCGCGAGATTAAAGAGGCGATGGAGAAGCAGATGCGGGCCGAGCGGGACAAGCGCGCCGCCATCACCCTAGCCGAGGCTCAAAAGCAAGCGCAAATCCTGGAGGCGGAAGGGTATCGCACCGCCACCGTCACGCGCGCCGAAGCCGAGCGGCAGCGCGCCATTCTGAACGCCGAGGGCGAGGCGCAAGCCGTCATCACGGTGCGCCAGGCTGAGGCCCAAGGGCTGGCCATGCTCAAAGAAGCCAGTGCGGATCCCGCCGTTTTGACGCTCAAGGCGTTTGAAGCCCTGGCGCAGATGGCGCAGGGGCCAGCCACCACCATCCTGATTCCCTCGGACCTGGCCGGGGTGGCCGGTGCCGTGTCCGCACTGAGCCAAGTGTCCCAGGCCACCGGGCGATCCAGCTGACGCGCTGGGTCTTTTGGACTGAGAGGAGGAGCGAGCCATGAGCGACGGGCCTGGTCGAGCGTCTCCCTCCCACCGCCTTCGGGGGCCGCGGGAGTGGATGGCGCTGGTGGCCTCCATGTGGGCGGTGGTCGTGGGGGTGGTGTTCTGGTTCCTGCCCACGGGATGCACGGGGACTGGCCGCTCGTGCGTCCACCCGACCACCATCGCCAGCCAGCTGCCGGTCGGGTGGGACATCCTTTTGGTGGCGGCCGGCATTGGCTGGGGCATGTTGCCGTACCTGCTTCGCCGGACCAAGGCCGGCCCAGCCATTTGGGGCGTGGTGGTGCTGCTGCTGTTCATCCCGCTGTTTGGCGGCGACCTGCTGCTGATTCCCGCCGCCTTCTTCGCCCTGCTGGCCAGCTTCATTTCCCGCCGCTTCACGCCCGCGTGACCCGGGGCTGATCACTTGGGCCTCACCGGCGGGGATGGCGGCCGGAGCCGCAGGCTGCCCCCAGCTTGGTGGGTGCTCCCGCCATTCTTCAGCAAATTGCACCGTGGTTCTACATGAATCAGGTACACTAGTAGCCTAAGTGAATCCTGGATGAGCCGGTTTGCGAAAACGGCCCCAACGCACCCAGCGGTCCGTCGCTTCCGCCCGAAGCCGGAAGGAGTAGGACGATGCGCATCGCCCCGCGCCAGCGCCAAGGGAACCAGGATCCGGCCGCGGGCCGGCCGCGGTCCTCCGCCAACGATCCATCCTCGGCGGCCCGCGGCTCCTATCTGTCCTGGGCGTGGGTTGGCCTGGCGCTCGCCGGTCCCGCCATCGGGGTTTTCTTCCCGCAGATCGTGGCGGCGGACATTGTCGTCCGCCGCGCCTCGGTGTTTCGCCTCTGGTGTCTGGCGGCGGGTGTCGCCGCGGGAGCGTGGGCGCTGGGCGTGGCGTGGCTCACTTTGCACCGCACCAACCGCCGGCTGGCCTCCCTGGCATCGCAGGACCCCTTGACGGGACTCGCCAACTTGCGGCGGTTTCACGCCGCACTGACGGCGGTGCTGGCGCAAGCCGGCCCGTCAAGTTTGATAATCGGAGACCTCGACCACTTCAAGCGCATCAACGACCAATATGGGCACCTGGCGGGTGACAGCGTCCTCGTGAGCGTCGCGGCCACTCTGGCTCACAGCGTTCGCGAGCATGACTTGGTGGCGCGGATCGGCGGCGAGGAATTTGCTCTCCTGCTGCCGGGAGCGGATCTCGTGGTTGCCACCGCGATGGCTGAGCGGCTCAGGCGCGCCGTGGAGTCCCTGCCGTGCGGTGTGACCATCAGCCTCGGCATCGCGATGTATCCCGACCATGCGGTGGATCCCACCGCGCTCGTTAAAGCCGCCGACGACGCCGCGTATCGCGCGAAGCGTCTGGGCCGCAACCAGGTCGCGGTCGGCCAGGTGCAGCCGTCCAGCGGATCCTAACCGCTGCCGCCCGGCGACTCGCCAGAGTTGGGTCCGGGCCATCCCATTGTGATTGGCCAACCGACAGTGCGCACTTGCGGACACCGCTGCATCACATTATTATCAGTGCAGGATAGGTGAAAGGAGGCTCTTCATGCGCACCAAGACGGTTGACACACTGCCGCCACTCCCACGGAGAGGGCGAGTGTCCCAATACCAGCCGGTCTACGACCAACTGCGAGCCTTGGGCCCCAATCAGTGGCTGGAAGTTACCTGCGACAACGCGGCGGAGTTCAAAAAGGTGCTGACCAGCTTGCGCACCCACACCAATCCGCGGCTTCGAACCCGCACCACGGGCATGGTGATTTATGCGCAGCCGCGGGGCTAGCAGATAGGCGGAGCGGCTCCCTGTTCATTTAATTTTTTTACCTGTTTACTTTCCCATCGCCCATAGCTTCGCCCTGCGCCCTGCTGGTCCAGGTTATGGCGGTGGCACTTTTCGCCGCCGCCGTGCGCAGGCTGGCCAGGGGACGCGGGGTGTCCATCCGCAGCATCCGCCACATCATTAGGGTGGTCATGGCACATCTCACGCTTGATGCCATGTTTGGTGCGGATCCCGTGCCGGGAGCCATCTCGCTGCCGGTCATGGCCCCGGGGCTGGGCCGGGCCTCCCGCAATGGCCCCTCCCAAGCGCTTCGGGGGCCAGGGGGCCATGTTGCTGTGCCGCGATTCCTCCCGCCACCGCCCGCTGGTTTTCAGATCTCACTCACTCCGGCCTGTTGCTGACCCATCTGTTTTCGTCGGTCCGCGGCCCCTCCACGCCGAATCACCTGATGCTGATGTGCGCCCCGACACCAGTTATCCACGATGGCCCGGTGGGCAACATCCCGACGCTGCCATCCACTGTCGACCGGCTGGAAGAGCACCACTTCACATGGCGGGCGTACAGCGGACGCGCCAATGGAGGCTTGGCCCTCCTGCCGCAGCTGCGCCATCGCCCCGAGGTGCGGCCGTGGCAGGAATTTCTGACCGATGCGGCGGCTGGCCGCCTGCCCCACCTGTCGTGGGTCCTTCCGCCGTTCAGCCTGTCACAGCTTCGCCGGAGCCGTGGCAGTGGGGCACTGACTTTGATCCGCATCCTGTCCGCCTGGGCCGCAAGCTCCGCCTATCCGGACAGCCTCCTGCTGATTTGGGACGACCGGGGAGGCTACTTTGACCACATCACCCCCCGGTCGTGGAGCGATGGCCCGACGGCACTCCGTTTCGCAATGGCTAGCGCGTGCCCGCCTCTATGTTTTCGCCGCAGGTCGCGCCCGGCTTCAGCGACGCGCCCGCGTCCGGCTTGAGCTGCCTGCGCCTCATCGAGCAGGTGTGGGGGCTGGCGCCGCTGACGTGGCGCGATGCCGGCGCCCCCTCGCTGCTGCCGCTGTTGGATGCCGCCGCAGCGGCGCCGCCCCTCACCATGCGGCCGCTGCCGCTGCCGCCCAAGCCACTGGCCGCCCTGGCGAATATGGTGGGCCCGCTGTAGCCACATGGCCCGCGCTGGCTGGGACACACTGTCGCAGGGGTGGGTTCGACGCTGGGAGCGGTGCTGATTGCGGGTCTCTTGGTGGTGATGCTGACCGCGCTGGTCTTGTGGTGGCTCGTCCCTCACATGGCGCGCCGCACGGTGCGGCGGCTGCTCACGCGCCCGATGAGCGACACGCTGGCGGAGCTGTATCTGTCCGTCAAGTCCACGCCGCCGGCGGACTTTCTGTACTCCAGCCTGCGGAGCCAAACCGGGCAGGTCGTGATTCGTCCCATGGGCTCCGCACGGCCCGCGCATGGCTTCGATGATTTGGCCCTGGTGCCGGCGCAGCTGGCACGGCCGCCTCTGAGCGAAGCCGCCGATGTGGACTTGTCGATGGTGCTGGGGCGCCAGGCCAAAAAGCCCGTGCACGCCAGCATGCCGCTGTATCTCTCCGGCATGGCTTACGGCTTAGCGCTCACCAAAGACGCCCGCCTGGCCCTGGCCGCCGCCTCGGGGCGCACGCGCATTCCCCTCAACTCCGGCCAAGGGCCTTTTCTCGCCGAGGAGCGCGAGCGGTGCAGCACCTATGTGCTGCAGTTTGGCCGCTGGATGTGGAACCGCGATCCCGCCATCCTGCGCCAGGCCGACATGATTGAAGTGCAGGTGGGCCAAGGCGCGATGCCCGGCAATGCGGTCATCGCCACGCCGGGAGAAGTGGGCCCGGACATCAAGCAGCTGATGGGGCTCTCCCCCGCCGATCCCCCCACGATTCATGCCAACCTGTTTCTGAAGGAGCCGAACCAACCCACCCCGCTGAAAGAAGTGGTGGCGTTCCTGCGCGGCGAAACCGATGGCATCCCCATCGCCTTGAAAATGGGGGCGGGCCAGCGCCTGGAAGAAGATCTGGACGTGTGCCTGGAGGCCGGCGTCGACGTGATTGTCATCGACGGCACCGAGGGCGCCACCGGCAATGCCCCCATCACGCTGTCGGACCACTTTGGGATTACGACGCTGCAGGCCCTGGCCCGGGCGGTGGCCCACTTGGAGCGCCGCGGCCGCCGCGGCGACGTCGGCCTCTTGGTGTCGGGCGGATTCCGGGAGCCGGGGGACTTCCTGAAAGCGCTGGCCTTGGGTGCCGATGGCGTCGGCTTGGCCACCATTGCCATGTTTGCGCTGGCCCACCGGCAAATCACCGACGCGGTTCCGTTTCACCCACCCACGGACTTGGTGTTTTACCGCGCCGAGCCGCGCATTCCCTTAAACCTGGACCAGGCGTCGCAGAGCCTCACCAACTTTCTGGAAAGCTGTCGGGCGGAAATGACCATCGCGCTCCGGACGATGGGCCACCAAAGCGTTTCCCAGCTGAGCCCGCGGGATTTGTGTGCGCTGGACCCGGAAGTTGCCCGGCTGGCGCGCGTGCCCTATGCGGGGGACCCGGAGGGGTAAAGCACCCGCAGCGCGGCGCTCCAATAGGGGGCAAAGCGGTCGGGATCCTGCACAAAAGGCACGTGGCCAAATCCCGGCATCCACTCCACAGTGGGTCCGAGGCGCGCCAGCGCTGGCTCTAAGTCATCGCGCGGAAACAGCGGGTCCCGGTCCCCCACCAGCACGCGGTGCGGCCAGCCGGTGGCCACCAAGTCCGCCGCCATCGTGGGATATTGATAGAAGTGCCCCATGCGGGCCATTTCGCGCGCACGCCGCCAGCCGTACTGCAAGTTGCGGCGCATGGCCGGCGACAGCCGGTCCGGGTCTGCCCCCAGCGCTCGGACCATGCGGCTGCCATACAGGTTGGACCCCGTCAGCAGCAGCAGCAGCCGGTTGAGCCAGTAGTACGGCGTGGGAGACATGGTGTTCAGCGGATCGGCCAATCCCGCCGGCGACACCAGCAGCGCCCCCGCCACTCGCTGGAGGCCGCACCGGCTGGCCCGGGTGACGACCATGGCGCCAAAAGAGTGCCCCACCACCAGCGGCGGCTCGGAAAAATCCCAGGCTTCCACCGCCGCGCCCAGGGCCGCCCCAAAATCGTCCAGGGTTTGGCGCTGCCGCGGCAGCGGTGAGTCGCCAAAGCCCGGCAGGTCGAGCGCGTAAAAGGCGTAGCCGGGATTGGCAAATCGCGGCCACGTGCGGCGCCACGACCCCATGCCATGCACCAGCACCACCGGACGGCCGGCGCCCCACTGGTCGTATGCCAGCTGAAGCCGCCCGGCGGCCACCCGCCTCACGACGCCTGCCACGTGGTTCTCCCCGAATTCCCGTGCGGCGTGACCACCGTGATTTGCCACCGGCCAGCTAAGTGCGCCGGCAGCTGGGCATGGGCCAAGCCGTGCACCACGCGGGCCGCGAGGTGAATGCGCCGGTTCCCCTGAGCGAGCGTGACCCGCACGGTTTCCGGGGCCGGGGCTCCCACCCCGGCCTCATCCACGGCAATGTCGAGGCGCCGGCCCTGGGTGGCGGCGTACACCGACTGCGCGCCGCTCCCGGTGCGAAACGACCAGCGCTCGGTCAGCGACCCCACGTGCCCGTCGTTGAACTGCACCACTGCCGACTCCACCGTCACCACGTAGGTGGTATCGGGAGCCAGCGGCTCGCGCGGCACCAGTGCCAGCTGGTTGGGTGCGAGCCCCCCGGTGCCCGGGCGGTCCAGCACCGCCGGCACCACCGCGCCGGACGGAAGCGTCAAGTCCGCGGTGGCTTGGCGCAGCCGCGCCACCGTGGGGCAGTCCAGGGTGATGGGATAGCCAAACACCTGCCCCGCTCCGTGAGGCACCGGCGAGGGCGACTCCAAGTCCGTCCACGCCGTGGCGACCCCGGTCGCCCCGGGCCGGGGGTAGGCCACCGCACGCGGCAGGGTGGACCGATAGCCATAGGCAATGTCCATAATTTCCGCGTTCGCCTTGGGCCCGGCGGCCGCCCCATAGCCCACGGCGTACGCATTGGGCGACAGCAGGCCCAGGCGGTGGTACACCGTGTCCAGCAGCTCGCCGATAAACAGAGGCCCCGGAACGGAGGACGGCCCGCCAATGCCCACTTCCCCGGTGGATGTGTCCGGCCACCCCGCCGCCAGGTCCCGGTCCCACGGAAAGCGGCCGGTGTAGAAGGGGCCTGGCCGCTCCACGTGAAAGCTGGGGTCGTGGTAGCCCAAGTGCGCCACGTAGCGGGCATGGGCCAGCGATGCAAGGGACAGGCGCGCCGACCACTGCACGGCGGGCGACCCCTGCTCGGCGCGAGCCGCGTTCAAGAACGCCAGCGCCAGCATCCCGGCCCGGGTCGGCGCGGGCAGCGGCCGCTCGGCCGCCACGGTCACGGTCCACGGCGGGAACACGCCCAGCTGCTGGGACTCCAGCCGAAACTGCCAAGCGCCGCGGGTCAGTGGCTTAGCTGGGCGATACCCCACGAAGCCATCGGCGCCAAACACCACAGGCACGGCCCGCCACCGACCCCGGGGCGGGTGGGCGTACATAACAAAGTGCGCCCCGGCCAGCGTCGCCCGCGACACGTTCAGAAACTGCATGCCGAGCGCCTTCGGCGCCACGGTCGTGCGATAGGAGGGGGTGGGCACGGTCGCCAAGTCGTCTAGACTGCCGTAGCCGTGATTGAGCGCCGTGGAGGCGGGCCCCGCCTGAAACTGCCCCACGTACGTATCCAGAGCCAGCGGAGGCTGGCTCGCGTGGCCGCTGAGCCCGCCCACCAGGGCTGCGGCGCTCGCGGCCAGCAGCGCGGCCCACCGGAACCAGCGCGGCGAGCGCGGAAGCGCGGGCTCTCCCGCTGGCCTTAGCTCCGTGCCTCCCATGCGCCACACCTTCTTTGCCTTGTCTGCCTGCCTTTTTCCGATCGCGGCCCAACTCGCCCCATGCTACCACGGCGCCCGCCGCTCCAGCCGGCAAGCGCCGTGCTACCATACAATCCCGAGGAGTCCAGCGAGCTTGCCACCGCGGGGAGGCGCATCATGGCCGCACAATCGACTTGGCACGCCTGGTATCGCACCAGCCAGGGAGACGCGCTGGAGCATGTCACGGACCAGCGCCGCGCCGAGGCGACGCGGCGCCGGGGCGTCGTGCTCGGCACCGGCTCTCGCGGCAGCAGCCCGTTTCGGTTTGACTACGACGTGCTGCTGCACCCGTCGGGGACGATACGGCGGGCCGACTTGTCGGCGTCCACCCCCACGGAGGACACCCAGCTGACGCTGACCGCAGACGGCTTCGGGCATTGGTTTCGCCATGGCGTGCCCGTTATGGAGCTCACCGGATGCCTCGATCTCACCTTTTGGTGCTCGCCACAAGCCGCCACCTGGCCGCTGGCGCGCCTGGCACTGGATTTTGGCGCTTCGGCCACGCTTCCGGTTGCCCGCGTCACCGGGCCGGACCTCGAGCTCGCCGTCCAGCATCTGGTGTATCGCAGTGAGTCGGGAGACGCCGCGGGCACCCGCTGCACGGTGGCGCGCGGCGGGCAAGCAGCCGACGACGTGCGCTTGGACCCGGATGGGCGGCTGGTGGCTTGGGCGGCGCGCTGGCATCGGGTTTAGCCGGCTCCTGCCGCCCGCAGCGTCCACGCCACAAACTGGCTCACCAGGCCGGTCGTATCAAGGGCGTACTGGCTTTGCCCCATTTGGGCCGACAGCCGCTGCAGCTGGGCCACGGCCGACGCGGTTGGCATCTGATGGTGCAAGTTGGTCAGCACAAACACGGCGGCCGTGCCCACGGACCCTTCGAGCGACAGCTGGGTAGCCCATGGCGCCACCTCATCATACAGATGCGGGTCAGGGAGCCCCGCCCGCAGGGTTTGATTTGCCTGCGCCAGCTGGGAAAACTGCAGCGCCAGCGCCGACAGCTTCGCCGTGGAGACGTTCGGCCCCCCGCTCTCGGCCGCGGCCACCGCCGCCGCCAGCGCGGGGTCGCCCGACCCGCCCGGCAGGAAGCTTTGGTCGCTCGCTTCCGCGAGCGTGGTGAGGGCGGGCGCCGCCCTGCCTCCCACCGCGGCCAGCGCCGCGCTCCAACTTTTCTGCGGCTGATAGTGGTGGGGATGCCGAAGGTATGCCGCGCCGGTCCACAGCGCCACCTCCGACGCGCGCGCCTGCAGCATGGGATTGAATAAGTACCCCGCCACCGCCCCCGGCAAGTTGGGGCTGCGGCCCGTCAGCGGGCCCAGCATCAGGCGGGGGGCATGCTGCTGCACGTAGGTGTAGTCGTTCACCGGATAGTTGTCCCAAATCACCAGGCGGTGCCCCAATTCCGCTTCCACCGCGCGCGCCTCGGCTGCGGTGATGGTGGCGGACAGCACCCCAGGCCCGGTCCATGCCACTAAGGCATGGGAGGTTAAGTCCTGCTTCAGCGCGGCCCAGTACGGATTGCTGCTGAGTCCATGGTAGGTCGTGGGCGTGAGGATGAGGCCAAAGCGCGCATCGGCGGCCGACTCCTTGGTCCACACCCAGTTGAGCAGCGACGCCTGGGCAGCACCCAGGCTGCCGTGGTATGCCGCCGCATCGGCAGCGTTCAGCGTGGGCGGCACGTCGTCGAAGCTCAGCATGAACCAGTGAACCCCCAGCGCCCGAATCTGGTTGATTTTCGCCAGCAGCGCCGCCCGATCGCTCGCACTCGAGTAGGTGATGGACAAGCCCGGCGACACCGAATACACGAACCGCACATGCGCCTGCTGGGCGGCCGCGACGATGGTCTTGATGTACCCGAGCTGGTGGGCGGGATACGGCGTGGCCCAGTCCACCCGCTGGTAGGGGTCATTCTTGGGCGCATACACGAAGGTGTTGAGCCCCCGCCGCGCCATGAAGCGAATCATGTGCACCGTGGTGGCTGCGCTCCAGCGCGGCCCATAAAAGCCTTCGACCACACCCCCGAGAAACGAGGGCGCCAGGCTCGATGCCGGCACCAGGGGCCCCGACGCCGCACCATTGAACCCCTCGGCCGCGCTCGGCTGATAAGACGAGGGCGAGCTGGCGGGCTGGCGCGCGGACACCGCGTGCCGCACGCTCTGGGACTGTGGCGGAGTCACCAGTGAGCCCGCCGCCAGCGTGGCGAGCGGGCCCGGCCGCACCACGGCGAGCGCCAGAGCCGCCGTGACGACGGCAGCCGCTGCGCCACACGCCCGCCGGCGCTGGCGGCGCCGCCGAGCACGCTCGCTCCGCGCTGGAAATGTCGTGCCGCCACCTCCCTCGGGCCACATCCCCGTCGGCCGCTTCTTCATGGCATACAACGCCCGCGCGCCCACTGGGGTCGCAGCCACTTTCGCCCAGCAGGGCTCAGGCCCGGCCGGCGGGCGGCGCAGGGCCAAACCGCTCGGCTACGCCCATCCAGAGGGCCTCTTGCGGCAGCGTGGGCGCCTCCAGCCGATCCGCCCGCGTGCCGGCAAAATAGGTGCCCCCACCCCGCTCGAGGGGCGCGCCCCCCACCCAGTGGACCGACGAGCCGTCTATCCACCGGCCCATCGCCTCGTCAGGCTCTTCAGTCTTGCCGGGCTCTTGGCCAGGGAGCGCCAGCGACCAGCCGCCGCCCTCCGCGAGCGCGCTGGACAGTGGATCCGACTCGGGCGCCGCCCAAAGAAACCGGGGCGGCTGGTGCGACACCTGCACCGCCGCACGCGACCGCCGCCGCGCCACCGGCCCGCCTGACCCGGCCAAGACCGTCAGCGGCCCAAAGCGCCGCCGCGCATACACCACCTCCGCCGACTCGGTGAGCGGGACCGAGGGCGGGGGCTCGCTGGGCGCCGGCAGTGCCGCGCGGGGCAAAACGATGCGTCTCGGCGCATCCGTGCGCACCTGAATCGCATTCACGGTGAGGTTGCGGGCGTGGGGCCGCTCGCCGCCGGCCGCCTGCACCACGCCCGCCACCAGGAGCACGTCGCCCAAGTCCCAGCGGCCCGCCAGCGCGCAGTCAAACACCCCCGGGCTCTGGCCCAAGGCTGGCTGGCCCGACGGCGCCGTCACCAGCGTTCCCGGCTGAAAGGCATCCGGCGTGGCCAGGCCCGCAAAAAATTGGTCCACCACATGCATCTGGCTTTCTGCCGCCAAGCTCACCGTGAAGCGGCCGGCCTCGGGAATGAGGGCCGAGGCGGCAAACTCCTGCGGCACGGCCACCATAATCGTAGGTGGCGCTAAGGACGCCAGCATGAACCAGCAGCCGGCGTGGGCGTGCCACTGCCGCTCCGCCTGCACCATCACGACGCCCACGCCGCGTATGCGCTGATCGTAGATTTTTTCCACGGGATCCGACCGCGAGCCTGAGTCCATGCCGTCACCCCCACTTCTACTAATTGCGGCATTGCTGACATTATGTCACGGCGGCCGCCGTGCTACGCTCAGGGAGCCCAACGCGTCGCGAAAAGCGGGGATGGCTGGATGATGCAGTTTGCCGCCGAGAGCCCGGGGCGCTGGCGCCGCGGCGAGGTGATGCTGCCGGTGGGCCCCCTCCACCTCGTGTGGACCGGCCGCACGGTGGTGACCTCGTCGTTTGCGCAGCTGCCGCCCCTGCTGTTTGGGCGCCAGCCGGAGCGCGCCCCCGTGCCCCCATGGCTAGAAGCCCTGGCACTCCTGGCGCTCACGGAAGGTTTGGACGCGGCTCGCTGGCGCGTGCTCGACCCCGGCTTGACCCCTTTGCAGCAAGCCGCGCTTCGGGCCGCCGCCTGCATCCCTGCCGGTCACTGCGCTTCCTATGGCGAGATCGCCCAGGCGATTGGCCGGCCGCGGGCGGCTCGGGCCGTTGGCCTCGCCATGAGCCGCTCGCCCGCCGATCTCCTGATTCCCACGCACCGCGTCGTGCGCCACAGCGGGCAGCCCGCCGAGAGCCAGCGCGGCGGCATGGGCGAGCGCCTGCGGCGGTGGGAGGCTTGCAGGCTGTCCATCCCCCACTGACCATGAATTGCAGGCGGACCTCATGACTCGGATGTCATACCCAAGCTGATGAGAGGCTGCCAGCCCCATCGAGAAGCTACTGGGGCAGACGGATCTGCTGGCCGCCTGTGGTGGGCACGGGCAGACCAGACGTGAACGATGGCCACGCGGCCACCGCCTACGTCGAGCACCACACTTTGGCTCCACCTCGGCGCGCACCCCAGAAGCGAGCGGCTTACCCCTGTTCTCGCGCCACGCCGGTTGCCGCCGCGACTGGCTCCTGCTGTACCTGGCGGACGGTCCAGTCCGGGTCCTTCCCATGCCGCAGCGCAACACTCACAAATTCCGCAAGGCCCTGGGCCGTCAGATAGCCTTGCGAGTGGTATTCCTCCACACCCGGCCAGCGCGGGCCTTTTTTGGGGCCGTCGGTATGCATGCCAAGCGCATACACCAAAATGTTGGTGTCCAGCATGACTTCCCTCACGACTTTTTGGGGCTTCGTTCGTGCAGAGACCCACGCGTCCCGTCTCGCACACCCCCGTCAGCCGGCACAGCCGGTGCGATGCCAAAAAGCCCTCCCAGTCCTGGTCATGATGCCGCGCAGCAAAAGCGTCCAGTGCCTGGCGCACCAGATAGATTTCCCGGTCGCTTGTTCCTGGCGCTTCAGCCACCGCTCCTGGTCTTCGCGCAGAAACCACTGCTTTCGAATCACGACGCGCCTCCTACCGATGAGACCCGGGCATACACCGCCACCTGGCCCGCAATCTCCGGGGCCTCCTGGACCAGAAAGTCCCCGTCGCCCGTTGTATCACCGGAACAGGGAGCGTGCCCTCCCGAACCCAACGCCAAACCGCCTTACAGCTGATTCCCTCTCGCCAAACCCCCTCTGGACACGAGCCGGACATCTCGCATTCTTGGCGATTGCCGCAATCCGCAGGGAGGGCACCTGGGTGATTCCTGCGTCCCTGACTCGCCGGGTGAGCCGGGCCACCGTCCCCTCTGCCGATAACGTTCGTCCTCCGAGACCCCGCCGGTGGCATTGCTCCAAGACGCGTCTGACCTGAGGCACGCCAGCACGGAGCCCTGCTCGGCTTTCTCCGCACCGCCGCGGTCACCACCGCCGCTGGCGTCGGCGCCTAAGGCGAACGAGACTTCGCAGAGAGCCTTCCTGTCATCGCCGGGCTGCGGCCGTGCCCTCCCACTGCGCCAGCACCGCCTCGCGCCCAGGCTCGTCGTCCCCCACGCTGCGGGCGACCGCGCCCGCCCCCGCCGCCAGGTGGATCCAGCGGTCAGGGTGGGGCGACCGCCGATACTCCTGGTACAGCCCGCCCAGCATCTTCACGTTGTGGATGGCCTCAAACGGGCCGGCCGTCTCCAGCGCGGCCTGCATCAGCGCGGACGCGAACTCGGCCGCGGACTTCTCGCCGCCGGCCTCCACCAGGTAATCGGCGGCCAGCTGCGCCGCCTGCTGGCCGCTGGAGTCCTCCCGCACAGCTTTAAGGACAGCCTCTAGATCCACGCGCTGGCCGGTCGGATGAATCGGTGCTTCCCAGCGCGCCCGCACATCCGCGGCCTTTTGGCGGCGGGTTCGCTGGCCCGACAGGGCGAACTGCAGCGCGCCAGCCTGAAGCGCCGGCGGCGCCGCAGCGTCGCGAGCCACTTCCAGCAGGCAGTGGACCCCGGTGACCGCATGCGCGTCCCATCCGGCGCGCTGCATAAGCACGGCGCTGGCACGGGCCGCCGCGTCGAGAGCGGCGCCCCGGCCGTTCTCGGCGGCCAGCGCTGCGAGGATGTGGGGCTCCTGGCCCCAGTCAGCCTCCACCAGGCGCGCCACCCCCTCGGTCTCGCCGAGCCGCACCGCTTCGCTGCCCCGCCTCTCCGTGCAGGCGTCAAAGTGGGCGGTGTCCACCCGGTTGGCCAGATACTGCACCGCCGCGCGCATCAGCGGCTCCCCATAGCGCCAGCCGCCGGCGTCGTCCATCAGCTGGGCTGCCCGCCACACCACCAGCACCCGGTGCTCATTTTCGGCGAACTGCCGGAGGCCTAAGTCCATCAGCGGCCAGCGCACCGCCGGCCCCAGCCGGCGCGCTAAGCCCACGACACGGTGCTCGGCGGCCAGCGGCTGGTCACTGGACAGGGCCGCTTCGAGAAATCGGCTGCTGGCCGCCTCGTCGGTGTCGGCCGGGTCGTCCAGCGCGTGCTGCGCCAGCATGAGAAACGGGCCGTAGTTGGGGTGGCGCATCACACTGACCACGTACGCCGCCGTCTGCAGCAAGGCCAGGCGGCGATAGGGCCAGGGCAGCAGCACAGCCGCTCGCAGCACGGGCCCGCCGTTGAACGTGCCGTGGCCCAGAAACGGCCCCGCGTGGCTCACAAAGCGGGCAGACGCCACCGCCAGCGCCAAGTGCATCTCGGCATCCTCGGCGCCCTCGGCGCGCCAAGCGTCCAGCAGGCGGCCCACGTCGGCTGTCCCAGCCGTCAGCACCTCGCGCGTCCGCGCATCCATGGCGGCATCCAGCCGCAGGGGTTCTGGCATCAAGGAGACCTCCTTTCGCTCGGCGCTGGCAGCGGCGCTTCGGGACGATTTTACCGCCGGGTGCGCTGGCCGTGGTCCGCCGGCCGGCGGACCACGCCTCCATCTTTCGGCGGAGCCGAATGTGCACCCAGAAGCAAAGCGAGCTCGGCAGCGGCCCGAGCTAGAGGGGGCGCCAGAAGCCACCGATGCCCCCGGCCTTCGGCGGGCGTGCCACTCCAGGCAAGGGAGGGAGGGCGGAACCTTGCAAACCGACGGTCCGCGCTGAGTCGCCCGGAAACTCTTGTGGTGCTGGAGGGTCTGACCAGCGGCGGCCAGTCCCGGCGCGACCGTCTGGAGACACTCGACCACGCCGAGGCGTTTGACTACATGTACGACCTCGCCGGCCCCGACATGCCGTTCACCAAGGCCGATCGGCGATCTTTGCACCAGCTGGTGCTCCAGCGGTCCGAGCCTCATGACGCGGGGGGCTGTCGCGACATTCCGGTGTGGCTCTCCGGCCGTTTGCACGTGCCACCCCCGCCCATTGCCGTCCCTCGTGGAAGACCTCTTTGCGGAACTCGCGGCAGCGGGAAGCCATCATCCGGTGCGCACCGCCGCCTGGCTCCACGCCCGCCTCGTCGCCATCCCCCCCTTTGCCGGCGGCAGCGGCCGCCACCGCGCCCCTGGCGTCGAATCTTCTGGCGCGCGCCGCGGATGCCCGCCCGCGATCATTCAGCCGACGCCCGAGGCGCGCGCCCTCTACTTCCAGGCTCTGCAGGACTTCCATGAGGGGCGCCGAGAACCCATCGTCACCACCTTTGCGCAGGCGTGCGCGCACACGGCGGACTTCATCCTGCGCCGCCTGGCGCAGGCCGGCATCCGGGCTTCGCGGCGACCCGTGCCCGGCGGACACCCCCTGCGCGGCTGCCGTCCTCCAGATGGCCTACATCCGGTACAATGGCTACCGCCATACGGGCTCGGGGTGCGCGGGCGGCGCTATACCCCCAACCGTGCCGCATGGACCGCCCGTCCGTGAAACGTTCACCGGGAGGCAGCGCAGCGGACGCGATCCTTGGCGTGTGACGTCCGATTGTGCCCCCGCTCCGACCAGGCGGGGTGGGGCTGATAAAAGGAGTGGGCAGGGGCCTTCGGGTCCCCGCTTACAGTGTGCCGTGAAGCGGCCAGACGACCGGCCACTCGCGTCTCTGCTCCCAGTAAGTGGGGCCGCCACCAGGCACGCCGCGCGGTCGGCGGCTGCAGGTTCAATGGTCCCTCGCCGATCCCTCGTCGATCCCTCGTCGATCCCTCTTCCCTCCCGCCGCCGACTCATGGGGCTGGCGGACTGCCGGCCTCCGCTTCAGTGGCCCGCGGCTGGGCGGTCACGTGTTGAGCGGGCGCGGCCGGCTCGCGCTCGCCGTGGACATACCGCTTGCCCCGGAACCAGCTGGCGGCCGCGGCAATCAGGCAGGCCACCATGGCAAACACCAGCGCCTCATGGAGACCGGCGTGAAAGGGCCCGGAAATCAGGGAGGGGAAGTAGGCGCGGCCCGTGAGCGCCGCCACATTGGCAGCCGACAGGTGGTGCATCACCTGCGTGCCCAACAGCTGGCGCACGGGGTTATAGCCCAAAAATGCCGAAAACAGAATGGACACCGGCGGCTGGTGGGCCACGCGCGCCGCCACGGCGAGCGGCACTCCGTGGGCCGCCAGCCCCTTGGCCATCGTGGTGGGTAAGGTAATGGACAAGCCAGCAATCATGAGGCTGAAGAAAATGCCCAGTGACAGCACCTGCGCCGAATTTTGGAAGGTGGTGTTCATGCCGCCGCCCGCCCCGCGATGCTCCGGCGGCAGGCTGTTCATCACGCTGGCTTGGTTGGGCGACGCAAACGCGCCCATGGCCAGGCCGGTCAGCAGCAGTGCGCCGCCAAAGGCGGCGTAGGTGAAGTTGACTGGCAGAAAATTAATGAGCACAAAGGCACCGGCGGCCGCCAGCATGCCGCCGGTGGCAAACAAGCGCGCGTCGAACCGATCCGACAGATAGCCCGACAGCGGCCCGGCCAGCAGAAACCCGGCGGACAGCGGCAGCATGTAGATGCCCGCCCACAGCGGCGTCTCGGCAAAGCTAAACCCATGGAGTGGCAGCCAAATGCCCTGCAGCCAAATAATCATCATGAACATGAGGCCCCCACGCGCCACGGCAGACAGGAAGCTCGACAGCACACCAAACGCATAGGCCCGAATGCGAAACAGCGCCAGCCGAAACATCGGATGTGCACTTTTGAGCTCCCAGAGGCCAAACGCTCCCATCAGCAGCGCGCCTCCGCCCAGCTCGGCGTGCACCGCGGGGCTGCCCCAGCCCATGGCTGCGTGGCCGTAGGGCTGAATGCCGCTGGTGATGCCAATCATGACGAGCGTGAGCCCCACGGCAAAGGTGGCGTTGCCCCACCAGTCGATGGGCTCGCGGCGCCGAATGCCGCTGTCGCGAAGCTTGGTGTAGGCCCAGACGGTGCCAAAGAGGCCAAACGGCACCGACACCAAGAACACCAGCCGCCAGTCGATAGGCGCCAGAATGCCGCCCAGCACCAAGCCGATGAAGCTGCCGCTGATGGCCGCGATGTTGTTGATGCCCAGCGCCAGCCCGCGCTGGCTGGCCGGAAACGCATCGGTCAGGATGGCCACGGCGTTGGCCATGAGAAACGCCCCGCCGATCCCCTGCACGATGCGCATCACAATGAGCCAGTCCGCCCCCGCATCGCCGGTCATCCAGTCGATGGTGAGCAGCAGCGACGCCGCGGTGTACACCACAAAGCCTAGATTGTACATTTTGACCCGCCCAAACAGGTCCCCCAGCCGTCCCAAGCTCACCACCAGAACGCTGGACACCACCAAGTAGCCTAGTATCATCCACAGCA
>JAJZWV010000065.1 GCA_021846505.1 Bacillota bacterium | reverse complement strand
GCGTGGAATGACCATCCCCGGCCCTATGTCTGGGTGAAGACGGCCGACCAAATCCTCGCGGCCCTCGCAAACTATTGCAAGCGAATTAGCAATTCAGGACACTAGGATGAATAGGGCAGCGGTCGATTCGAACATGTGTGGCCGGTGTCACCTGTCCCGGAGAAACGTGGAGGCTTCGGGTCGCTGGCCGGCCGCGCCGTCGTATTGACCTTTGTCAATCTGGATGCCCACAATGGCCAAGGCAGCGGGGTGCAGCGGCTCCACAGGCATAGCGCCAGCGGCTGGCCGCCGAGCCGGGCGCGTGGCGTGGGTGGCCGCCGCGGCGGATTGTGCGTCTGGGCCACCGGCGATAAAGCGCTGGGCCGCCTCCCCTGCCGGGGTGCTGGGGCTGTCAGGCTCGGCGACGGCCCTCAGCGCGGTGCGGCGAGCCTATCCCGCCGGAGTGCGAGGCCCGGGGCGCCGGCTGACGCACACGCCGGCCCTGTATGTGCTGAGTCGCCAGGGCCGCGAAGAGATCCTGACGTTGGCCGCGCCGGCGGCGCCACAGGGGCTATGCGCTGAACAGCGGCCAAGAAAACGGAAGCAGGCAGTATAGGGGGACGTGTGGTGGAGCGCGTGGAGAAGCCTTGGGGCTACGAAATCTGGTGGACCGTGACCGAGCGGTATGTGGGGAAAGTTTTGTTTGTGAAAGCGGGCCATGCCCTCTCGCTGCAGTACCACCACCAAAAGGCGGAGTCGATGTACTGCCAGAGCGGCCGGGGGCGGCTGGAGCTGGATGGCGTGGAGCATGACTTAGCGCCGGGCGCCGCCTATGACATCCCGCCGGGGATGCGGCACCGGCTGACAGCCGATGAAGATTTGACGATGGTGGAAGTGTCGACACCGGAGCTGGACGACGTGGTGCGTGTGTCGGACCGGTATGGGCGGGAAGGCACCAGTGCTCCCTGACGCCTAGCCGCCGTCCTGACCGAAACCGGGCAGGCTAACGGCGAACGGCGCTTGGGGTCCGGCAGAGAGAGGGCAGAGATGCCGGCTCCGGAGCGGGAGGAGCGGCCGCCCCGCTATCGGTGGGGGGCGCTGTCAAACAGCACCCTGGGCATTTCGATGGCCGCCATCAATTCGCCTATCGTCCTGAGTTCCGTGCCCGCCATCTTTCGGGGCATTCACCTCGGCCTGGCTGCTCCAACATTCCACCTGTCGGCTGTGGATGATGATGCCTACATGGTGGTGAGCGCCGCACGGGTCGTCACCCTTGGGCGCCTGGGCGACGTGCATGGGTGGGTCTGCGTGTACAACAGGGGCTTTGTCATTTGGCTGCGGCGTCCATTTTGCTGGCGCTGATCTGCGGGGTGGGCACGGCGGGGCTTTTCAGCTTATCCTGTTTCGCGCGGTGCAGGGCTTTGGGGCGTTTCTCATGGCCAACTCGGCCGAGATTGTGACCGATGCCTTTCCGGCGCACCAGCGGAGGCTTGCGCTGGGCATCAGCGGGGTGGCCATCACAGACCGGCGGCTGGGGTTTTAGTGTCGGTGCCCATTGGTGTGGCCGGCACCATTCGGCCCTTTGTGAGCTTGAAATAGGTGGGGTCGTGCAGCGGGCGGCCATGGACTGCGGGGGCAACCTGCTCTTTGCGCCAACGGGCAGGCGATGGGCCGGACTAGCGGCCCGGCGGCGGCGGAGCTTATTGGGCGTTTTCCTGGCGGCGGAGCGGCGGGCAGCGGAGCCAATGTTTCACCGCCACCTGCTTGCGATTCGGGCGTTCTCCGCGGGCAACTTGGCCAGCCTGCTGTCGTCCGTCGCCCGCGGGGGCTTCATGTTCATGCTCATCATTTGGCTGCAGGCACTTGGCTCCCGCTCCACGGCTTTTCGCTTGCCTCCACGCCGCGGTGGGCGCGATTTGCATGCTAACGCTCGCGGCTGGCTTCTGGTGGCGGGCCCGGTGTCGGGGACGCCGGCGGACTGGCTCGGTGCGTGGCCCTTTGCCGCGGCGGGCATGCCGGGGGCCATGGGCACATTCCTGCTGATCACCGCGCTGCCTGCCAACTTTTCGCATGGGGCGCCTGCGGCGCTGCTGTTTGCCAAGGGCTTGTCGATGGGCCTGTTTTCTCCGCCCAACACGGCTGCCATCATGAACAGCGTGCCGCCGCACGAGCACGGCACGGCGTCTGGGCTGCGGGCATCCTTTCAAAGCACAGGCATGACGCTCTCGATTGGCATGGTCTTTAGCCTCATTATCACTGGATCACTGGGCTCGCCAGCTCTCTGCCGACTGCGCTGGCCATTGGGCTCTCGGGCGCCGGCCCGCCTGCGGCCGCCGCCCGCATCGCTCACCTGCCACCGGGTCGCGAAGCTGCTTGCCGCGCCTTTGGGCTACAACCCCATGAAAAGTTTGCTCGGGCCGCAGTTGACTCGCCTCTCCCTCGCGGACCGGGTCCACCTCGTCGGGCGCGCGTTTTGTCCCACCTGATTGCGGGTCCGCGTATTGGGGCATGCGGCTCGCCTTTTACTTTTGCGCAGGCATGAGCTTGGCGGCAGCGGTGGCGTCCTGGCGGCAGTGCGGGCGGTGTATCTGCGCAGCTCCGGTGGGGCCCCGGTGCGCTTGCCTCCGACGCGCCGGCGCGGGGGCGGCTCGTGACGATGGCGGCCGCCTATGGATCGGGCGGCGGCGCCATTGGACCCCAGGCCGCCAAGCACTGGCCGGTGCCCGTTGCCGACCGAGGCGATTCCGGTGGCCTTGGCCGCCGAGATGGACGTGCCGCTGCAAGCCGTGCTGGCTGAAGGGGATGGCTGCCGCGAAGGGCAGGGGATGGCGGCGTCCGCGGTGGGGCGCGTGATGGCGGCCGCCGCCGGCCTGGTGGTGCTGTCGGGCCTGGACGGTCTGACCCTGGTCAAGCCCGCCAACCAGCAGGTCGAGGCGCTCCGGGAGCGCTTCACGTCCCAGATTCACCGGGTACCCAAGGGAAGGGCGGGGTAGTGCTGGGGCGCGGCGGCGCAGTGGTGCTAGCGGTACTTTCGCAGTTAAACGCGCTAAAGGCGGGGACACCATGCCCGACGCGGGCCGCCGCGTCCGCGTGCGTATTACCCCTCGGGCCCCGACAGCGCCGGATGATATTTAGCCAACTGGAAGTGGCGGACGAGCTCGTCTTGAGCGACGCTGCGGGCGGTCACGCGCAGACCGGGGGTCCGCCGGCCCGTCGTCGGGAGGTCGACGACCAATTTCAGGGCCGCGAGCGTCTCGAGTAGGGCGTCCAACCCGCCCGCGAACCCGGCGCGCCGGGCTTCCCGATGCAGGAGCGACGCTAAGAGCAGCGCCAGGACGCAATACGCCGCATGCACCCGGATCTTCGAATCGGTCCAATGAAACATGGGTGCGAACGTCACGAAGTGGGGGTCCTTCATCTGCCGGAACCCATTTTCTAAGGATCCTTGGCCGCGATAGGCCGCAATGATGGCCCCGGGGTCCCAGTCCCGGTGGTCGGAGAAGAGCAGCGTTTTGCCCAAGAAGGCCTCTTGGTGGGCCACGACCGCGGCGTCGTCCCAGGCGGTGGTCAGCGTCAGCGCCCCGGCGTCGTCGACCGCGCACGTCCCGCGGAGGAAGGGGCCCGGTTCCCGCCCCCGGGCTAGGCGGCGGAGGATGGCGTCCACCCGCGCGGGGGTCGGCCGCTGCCCCCCGCGCGGCGGGTTGGTCCGCCAGCGCGCGAGGCGCGCTTGGAGGGCCCGGATCCCCGCCTCCATTTTCAGCTGCTGGTGGCGAAAGCCCCGCATCTGTCCCTCCCACAGCGCCGGGTTGTAGGTCACCACCACCCGCCCCGGGTGGCCGTATACCGGCCGGTCCGCGGTGTACGCCAAGAGATCCGGCCACCGGGCGGGGTCCACCGGCGTGTACGCGGTCCGCGGCACGGCCAGCAGATCTTTGTGGTGGCGCGGCCCCAAGCGGCTGACCACGGACCACCCCCGGGCCCACACCGCGGCCATGTTAGCCTGACTGACGTTGCCCTTGTCGAAGACCATGGTGAGGGGCGCCCCGGTTAGGGCGGCGAGCGGCCGGGCCCGCTGGTCGAGCCGGTCGAGCGCCTGGCCGAAGGCTGTGGGGTCCGGCACGTCCCCGGCATACGTGGTGTGCACCAAGGGGACATGGTCCTCCACGGTCGCGAGCAAGGCCAGGTTCACCTGGCGGAGGTCATTCCGCTTCTGCTTGTGGTGGCCCCGCTGGGCGAGCGCGCTGGGCGTCGGCGTGGCCAAGTAAGTAAAAAATTCGTCGCATCGTACGCCACCGTAGTGACGGGCACGGCGAACTGGGTCACAGTGGCGACCGCCACCGCGTCTTCGATGGCGGCCAGCGCGTCGGCGTCGACCGCATCCATGGCGCGCCGGAACGCCTGACTCGTGAACGCCGTGGCGGGGACCCCCCAGTGCCCGCGCAGCCAGATCTGGTCGTACCCGGCGCCGATCGGGGCTTTGCTGCGGGGCGCGACCACCCGGTTGAGCCGCGAGGACGAGATAATGTCCGATGGAGGCCCCGTGGTGGCGCTTGGGCACGATCCGGTCGATGCGGGCCACGAGATCCAAACGCTCGACCACGTGCCATAAGGCCACCACGGCCCCGAAGTCCGCGACGACCACCGGGCCCGGTGCCTGCCGCGCCCGGGCGGCGATGGCCTCGGTGGTCCCCAGGTCGTGCTGCCAGACGATGCGGGGTTGGCCGTTGACGCGGCGCGACTCGACGACATACCAGTAGTCGTGGCCCCGTCTGCCTTTTTTGATGAGGCTGGCCACTGCATCCCCTCCTGAGGGCAATACACGCCGCCATGTCCCCTGACGATTCCTGCCTTTCCAGCTCCATATGTGGGGGAATACAACAATATTGCCGCCCCTCCAGGGCGGCCCGCCGCAAACCAAGGCCGGAGGCGGGTTGGCCGCCTCCGCCGCTCGGTTCAGGGCGTAGGGTACTACCGTATGTGCGAAACTGCCGCTGGCGGACCGTTCGCCCAACTGCTCACCCCATGAGTCCCTTCAGGGATGCCACACGAAACCATGGTGCGCAAGATCGTCTAAAGACGGGGCCGAACCGCCATTACTGTCAGGAGGCGAAGGCGGAACGTGTTGCTCGGCTTCCTTCCCGAGACCGCCATTCCATCTATATTCCGTAAAGCCATCTCCAGCTTGACGCTCCACCTCTTGGTCGGTTACGCTCTCCGCAGAATCCTGGACCCGGCGGAAACCCGATTGTGAGCGAATCCTGACGTGAATGACGTTTCTAGGATGGCTGGGGCACCGAGTGTGCCGTGCGTCATTGAGGAAGAAGGCGCGATCATGACAAGCCAACAGATCAAGCGCATGGGGGGGGGGTTTGCTGGTTGTCATCGGCGCGGTGGCGCTGGGCGGCTGGGCAATGGCATCTCCCTGGTATCAGTATGAGATGACCGTTCCTCCCGGGGGCCTTCACACTTATGAGGCTTTGTCTCATCCCGTGAGCCACCCAGGCTACGTCGAGATCGATACCGGCTACCAGCAGGGGGCCAGCTTCAACTTCCGCGTGGTGCGGGGAGGCGACCACAACGTTAAGTTGTCGCCGTGGTACACGCTGAACCAGTACACGCTCTACTCTCACTTGGATGCCGCCACCTTGACGGGGATGAAAGTGGCTCTGGAAGCGGGCAGCGGCCCGTTTTACCAGGGATCCAATGTCGTGGTGGGCATAGTCAACCCTTGATGGCCGGAGAAGCCTTGCGGGGCCTTGTGCTTCGTAAGGCTTCTCCCATTTGTGCGAGGGGAGGACGATTGCTATACGGGGAGTTGTGCACTCGGAGCTGTTTCGGATGTTTCACCGTCCATGGATTTATCTGGGCGTGTTCCTGATGGTGGGGTTAATGATCCAGGGCCTGGCGGCTTACGGCCCGGGCTCCTTTCATTTCGCTTTGCCCCACTACTATTACAATAGCTACGTGGCCTTTGTTTTCGCACTTGGGTTCGGACTGTTTGCCTTACTCACCGCGGGGGTGCCATTGGCGGCCGTGCTACCGGCGGGGGACACCATCGTGCTGGATCGACAATCGGGGATGTGGGCCCTCTTGTCCAGCCGCACCGGTCGCAGCCAAGCCGTCGTATGGGGAAAGGCGCTCGCGGCGTCGATCGGCGCCGGGGTCATGACCGCCGTGTCGTTGGCAGCCACGTGGCTGTTGGACCTGGCGTGGTATCCTCTGGGATTACCGCATCGGGTAAACCTCACGATGCTGGATGCGCATCCCCTGGCGGGAGTGGCACCCGTTGGCTATCAGCCTTATTTTGCATCCCAGGTGTTTTGGCATCATCCAGGCTGGTATGTGTTGTTGGTGGCGGGATTGCTGACGTGGGCGGTGATGTGCTTCGCGCTGGTGCCGTTGGCGCTATCCCGCTGGGTATCAAACCGCTACGTAGCGCTCGTGCTGCCGATCGTCCTGTTTTTCCTCGTGGTATCGGGTCTACAGCCTTTGCATCGCTATGCGTGGACACCCCTGGTCGCGGCTGGCGGATATTTGGCTCAGGGGGGCTGGCACTGGTGGAGTCTCATGATTTACTGGGCAGTGCCTGCCGCAGGGGCTTTGCTGATTCTGTCGAGGCCGCACGCGCCGCACGACAATCTACCCACCCACCAACTGGAGGTGTAAGGGATTGACGACGGCGGTACGACTGCAACAGGTAGCCAAGCGCTACCGGAATCGCTGGGTCTTGAAGGACCTGGATTTCGAGCTCAGCGCCGGTGAAATCTGCGGCTTGACGGGCATCAATGGATCTGGCAAGACCACCTTGTTGCGCGCCTTATGCGGGTTGGTGATTCCCACGTCCGGGCATATCGAGGTGCTAGGGGTGGACGTGTTGCGATATGGGGCCGCACCGGTGGGCGTGGGCGTGATGCTCAATCCGCCTGGCTTTGTTCCCGACATGAGCGGGCGCAATAACCTGCGAATGCTGGCACGCATCCGCGGGCACGTGAATGACCGCCGCGTGGACCAGCAACTGGAGGAGGTGGGGCTCAATCCGGCCGATCGACGCCCGGTCCGTTCGTACTCGCTAGGCATGCAAAAGCGCCTGGCGCTCGCGCAGGCACTGCTGGAGCAACCGTCGCTGTTGCTGCTAGACGAGCCAACGGACAGCCTGGACCCTGAGGGCCGCGACTTGTTCCGGCGCCTGGTCGCCGCGCGTCGCGGGCACACGGCGGCCTTGATCGTGGGCCATTACCTCGAGGAGCTCGCTGGGGTCTGTGATCGCCTAGTCCATCTGGAGGGGGGGCGGGTTATCCCTGGCTCGCTGGAAGCAAGCGGGCGCCCCCTCCGCGGGTGGCGGGTCCTGCTGCCGGACTATACCGCCTTGGAGCGCGTAATGCAGTGGGAGGATGTAACCGTGGAACTGCGGGGCAAACACGGCACCCAACTG
Organism: Bacillota bacterium; assembly: GCA_021846505.1. Taxonomy (GTDB): domain Bacteria; phylum Bacillota; class Sulfobacillia; order Sulfobacillales; family JAIMBI01; genus JAJZWV01. Next base: position 10,864 of record JAJZWV010000065.1, on the reverse strand, counting down.
GTCGCGATGTTGACCACCGCCGGCGAGCGAGACTTGGGCGCGGCGGTGCAGGCCGTGGGAGGGTCGGTGTCGGCGTATCCGCCCGCCAAGCAGGAATGAGACCAGCCCTGACTGCACTGACTCGCCATCGCCTGCGAGAGCACTTTCGGGTCTCCCGCTGGCTGCCGGTGTTCGCGGTCCTGGCCGGGTTAACCGTCGGATCGGTGGGTCGGTTGGGGTCGTTTGCGACACCCGCCAACACATGGGACCTGTTGGTGAGATGGCTGGCCGAAGCGCGTCCGATCGCGGTGGATTGGAGTTTGGCGTTTCTGGTGGCGACCCTGGCGGTCACGTTCTCGCCGGCTTCAGCCGTGGAGCGCGTGCGGTCGCGGGCCGCCACGTGGTGGCTGGCCACCGTGGCGGCCACCGGGGTTGCGGCGGCGGTGTTTACCATGGTGGGCGCCGGTGTGCTGCTCTCGGAGGGGTTGTTCGGCCTCCGATGGTCCTGGGCGTGGAGTCCGTTGTCCCGTACAGATGGGCTGGCCCATCAGCTGCGCGCACTCCAGCCTCCGCTCCTTACCGCGCCTGCCGTGCTCATGTCGCACGCACTGCTCCTTCTATTCCTGTATTTCTGGCTCCTTGGGCTGATTCAGCGTACCTTCGTGGTGTTAGGTCTGCCCAACGTATTGGCGCTGGCGGCCACGCTGGCGGTGCTGTGGGGTGGGTGGGCATGGTACTCCTCCGGGGTATCGCGAACGGTGGCTCTGTGGTTGCCGGCGGCGGAGGTGTCCTTGCGATTCCACCTGCTGAATCACGTCCCGTGGCTAGTGGGAGTGGGGTACGAGGGATTGTGGATTGCAGTCTGGGCTGCGGTGGGGTGGCTGGTGTTGCCCGGGCGCGACTGGCCCGCATGACAGGCCGCTCGGCCCGGCCCGAGCGTGCCTGTGGCGCCTGTGCGGGCAACAGGTGCTGACGCGATACGCCGCCATCTGCCAAGTCGTGATCCGGCGCGACCGGGCTGTGCCGCCCTTGATTCTGCTGGTCCTGGTGCTTGCGCTATCGGCGTGGGGGAACACAGCGGCCCAGACGCCGCGGCTGTTGCTATTGGTGGGCGGGCCCCGTGGAATTGCGGCGGGGCCCGTTATCACCGGCGGCGGTCTAACGTGGCTGAGCGTGATGCTCCCCAGCTTGTGGTTCGTGTCCGCAGTGAGTGGCGCGCTCGGCCGACACGTCCCGCTGCTAATGGCCACGGGAAGCCGGCGAGGGGCATGGTGGCTGACCTGCACCACCGTGGTAGTCACGGCCGCGGTGATGAGTGCCGCCGCAACTGTAGGCATCGGCTGGGCGGTCGCTGGCGTGACGGGTGGATTGGGTGCCACGGGGTTTCAGGTGGCCTGGGTTAGTGCGTTTTGGGCGTTGGGCTTAACCGCGTTTGGGATGGGCAGTACATGCCTCATTACGGGGACGGGATATACCCTGGCAGGGTTTGTGTTCGGTTTGGTTCTGGTGTGGACTGGGCTGGCTCGGGTGGGGGCGTCCCTCAGCCCTGGCATCCAGTGGATGTATTGGGCGCATCATGGCACGGGCCACCCTGTGAGCAGCGGCACGTCCGTGGCGATTTTAGCTGGGATGATTGTGGTCTTTGCCGCTGTATCCTGGGTGGAATGGCATATCAAAGATGTATGAGACCATCGAGCGGGACTGCGCCGCCTGACAAAGGAGCAGCGGCACCTGATGCAGGCGCCGAATCGCTCTACGGCTGGAGGGCAGGGGAATAAGCTGCGGGTGCCGACCTGGTGCATCGCAATAGCCGGTGAGCCGAGCGTTCACCCACGGGATTACTCCGAGATGCCACGCGAAAATCCGTGCGCAAGCTGGCGAGCTTGGCTTCCGAAGCCCAGAGCCCTCTCAGGCACAAGCGGGAGCGTGTCGGGCTTGCTCTCCGAGATGGGGATCCAAAACCCCGGCATAGTCGAGGGATGTGAGCGACGGCAACGGGAGGGCCCACGGTCTGCACCGCGACGGCTCGGTGGAGTACGGTGACGGCATGCAGACCGAACGCGCCACCCTGGACGCCGTCGCGGTCCCTGATTGGGCCAACCGCTTGACGGTGCGCTTGGTTCACCCTGCGGAGCGCGCGCCGTGGCGGGCCTGTGGCCCACCACCACTACCTGGGCTTTCGCGGGCTGGTGGGTGAAGCGCTGTACTACGTGGCCTGTGTGGATGACCAGTGGGTCGCGCTGCTGGGGTGGGCAGCGGCCGCGTGGAGGTGTCGCGCCCGCGACCGCTGGATCGGGTGGACGCGGCCGCAGCAGTGGGCCCGGCTGCGCTATGTCGCGAACAATGCGCGGTTCCTGATTCTGCCCGGGGTGCAGATTCCCCACCGGGCCTCGAAAACACTGGCGCTGACGACGCGGCGGCTGGCCGCCGACTGGCAGGCCATCCATGGCCATCCCGTGGTGCTGGCGGAAACGTTTGTGGACCCGGCGCGGTTTGCCGGCACCGCCTATCGGGCCGCCGGCTGGCGGGCGGTGGGCGCGACGCGCGGCTTTGCGCGCGCAGCGCCACTGCGTCCGCCATGGGCACCCCAAACCGTGTGGGTCGGCCCGCTCACCCCGGCGGCGCCCGCGGTGCTCGCCGCCCCGTTCCTGCCCCCGACGCTCCCAGGAGGTGCCCTGACGATGGTCGATGGGAATGCGCTGAATTGGACCGGCCCCGACGGCTTGCGCAGTCGGGTGCGGGCGTTGACGGATCCCCGCCACCGGCGGGGGATGCGCCATGAGCTGACCCAGGCAGTGTTGCTGGCGCTCGCCGCCGTCGTGGCGCGACAGCGCTCGCTTGTGGCGATCGGAGATTGATTCAGGACTTGGACCCGACCCAGCGCGCCCGGTTCGGCTGCCCCCGCACGGGGGCCGCCTACCGGGTGCCGAGCAAGCCCACGGTGCGCCGCGTGCTCCAGCAGCTGGACGGCGACGCGCTGGCCATCGACGGCAAAAGCCTCCGCGGCTCGGCCCATGGCGACCGGCCCCGCCCCGTCCACGTGCTGGCCGCGCTGATCCACCGCACCGGGCCGGTCGCGGGGCAGGTCCTGGTGGAGACCAAGACCAAGGAGATCCCGAAACGCCAGGACCTCTTGGACCCGCTCGACGCGGCGGGCCGGGTGGTCACCGCCGATGCCTTGCCTACGCAGACGGAGACCGCCCGCTATCTCGTGGAGGATAAACAGGCGCACGACGTGATGACCGCGAAAGGGAGCCCATCCGCCGTCCACGACGCCTGCGCGGCCCTGGAGCCCGCGGATTGTTCCCCCTCCGGTCCGGACGGTGGACCGCGGCCACGGCCGCATGGAAACCCGCGTGGTGCGGACCTCGACGGCGCTGAATGCCTACCTCGGTTGGCCGTTTCTGGGGCAAGTGTTTCGCGTCGACCGCCACGTCACGGCGCGCGATGGCACCCACCCCCGCGACGAAACCGTCTGCGGCTTGACCGATCTGACCCCGGCGGAGGCCGATGCGGCGACCCTGGGCGACGATGTCCGCCGCCACGGGGGCATCGAAACCCGGCTCCACTACATCCAAGACATGACCTACGATGAGGATCGCTCCCAGGTGCGCACCCACCACGGTCCACGCATCATGGCCACCGTGCGCAACACCGCCATCGGCCTCCTGCGGTCGTGCGGGGTGACGAACATTCAGCGGGCGGTCACCCACTGGGGGCGGCATCCCGACCAGGTCGCCCACCTCCTGCTGGGCTAACGGACCGCTCCGCGGTAGCCCCGTGCCCGGGACGGCGGCCTCGCCCTGCGTTCCGCCGCCGCGCGGCGGACCCTCCGGCCACCGTCAATCCTTCCTCGAGGACGCTTCACCTCCACGCGGTCATTCAGGCGGCTGCCGCGTGTTGAAAAACGGCCGGGTCCCGCTCCAACTTTGCCGTTGCCGTGGTCCAGCACCTCTGCCAGGCGGACCCGCGCGGTCCGTGTGCTATCATCTGGTAATTGACTCGACCGCACTCCCGCCGGGCCGCGTCGCCGACATCATCGGCGAGGCGGCCTCTCTGGGCCGAAACCTAGCCGGCTTTCGAGCGAACGCCGCATCGGGGCCGGGTGGGCCGGTGCTACGGTGCCAAAGATCCGGGAAAGCTGGGCGAGGAGCGCGGCTGGTGAGGGGGATGCCGATGGGGAAGACTAGCGGGGTTGAGACATGCGCCAGCGACGTCGCTGCAGCCATTAACGGGCTTTCCGCCGTGTTGGGATTTGAGGTCACCACACAGGACGGAGACTATGCGGGATGGCGCCGCGCCGTCACCAGCATTTAGCTGGGTGCGGATGATGGGCCCTACAGCGCCCCTGAAGCTTCGCGCCTCCCGGCGCCTGGGGATGGGTGTGGAAATCGTACGGCTGGTGGACGGAATCGACGGCGTCTGTGAGTGGGCGGCCCGGGTCGGGGCCGAAATCGTGCGGCCGCGGGAAGCCTGGCCATCTTGGGTCCGGCACCCGGATGGCTATCTCATCTGGCCCGCAGAGCCCATCGCACCGGACCCCCGGTGACGCGAGCCGCTGCCGGTCCGTACCGGGCACTGGCACTCGTTCGGCGCTGTGAGCGAAAGCCCCCCGCCTTCACCGAGCGGGGGGCTTTCCTTGCGTTCTTCCTCCGCTCTTCCTCAGTGAGTGGCCGCGGCTGCGGGAGCCACAGATGGCACCAGCTGCTCTAAGCGCTCCGCCAGCTGCAGAAACGTTCGCGCCGCCTCGGAGGTGGGATCGGCGGCCACTACGGGCTCGCCGCTGTCGCCGCCGGCCCGCACCCCCGGCTCCAGCGGCACTTGGGCCAACAGCGGCACATTTAGGGCGTCGGCCAAGTGCTTGCCGCCGCCGCGGCCAAACACCTCCAGCCGATCGCCATGGGGGCAGCGCACGTAGCTCATGTTTTCGACCACGCCGACAATGGACTGCCCAATGCGCTCCGCCACCCCCGCTGCGCGCCGCGCCACGTGCATGGCGACCGACTGCGGGGTGGTGACCATCAGCAGGCGGGCGTGGCGCACCTTCTGCGCCACGTCCAAGGCGACGTCGCCGGTGCCGGGCGGCATGTCCACCACCAGCCAGTCCAAATCGCCCCACACCACGTCGGTGAAAAATTGCTGCATCATCTTGCCCAGCATGGGCCCGCGCCACACGATGGCCTGGTCTTCGGGCACAAACATGCCCATTGAGACCATCTTCACGCCGTAGCGATCCCAGGGCATGATTTTTTGGTCATCCGTCACTTCGGGCTGGCCGCTGGCCCCCATGATGCGGCCTTGGCTGAACCCGTAGACGTCGATGTCCATCAGGCCCACTTTGTAGCCGCGCTGGGCCAGTGCCACCGCCAGGTTGGCGGTGACCGTGGACTTGCCCACGCCGCCTTTGCCGCTGGCCACCCCGATGATGCGGGTCGGCGTGTTGGGCTGCAGCAGCGCCGGGCCCGCCGGGGCGGCAGGGCCCGAGCGGACCGGAATCTCTCGATTGGCCGCCGGGGCGGGCCGCGGTGCGGCGGGGGCCGCTCGGCGGGCTTCGGACAGGCGGACGGCGGCCGCAAATGCCTGCCGCCGCTCCTGGTCGTTCATGACTTCCATCTGGACCGCCACGCGGGTGACGCCGGCGACCGTGCCCACCGCCTGGCGCACTTCTTGGTCAATGCGCTCGTGGAGCGGGCATCCGGCCACGGTGAGCGCCACTTCCACCGCCACAGCGCCGCCCTCGCCCACCTGAATCTGGCGGACCATCCCCAAATCCACAATGCTTTGGCCCAGCTCCGGATCTTTGACCGCTGCGAGCGCGGTGCGAATCCGGGCGTCGTCTAATTTGTTCGGCAGGTTCGTGTGTGGCATGGGCCCTCCTCAGCAATTTTTGGCGCACGGGCGCTTGGGGCAGCGCCTGCTAGATGCCCAACAGCCGCCGACCTTCGTCGCTGATGCGCTCCGGGGTCCACGGTGGATCCCAAATCATGTCGACGTGGGCCTCGCTCACGCCCTCGAGCGTTTCAATGGCCATCTCCGCGGTGCGCGACAGCGTGTCGTGCAGGGGACAGCCCGGGGTGGTCAGGGTCATTTTGACGTTGACCACTTGGTTGTCGATGTCCACGTCATACACCAGCCCGAGGTCCACCACGTTGATGCCAATCTCGGGGTCGTAGACGTTTTTCAGCATGTCAACTACGGCTTCTGCCGTGGCGGTCGCCATGGGAGCACCTCCTTCATCGGGTTTATGGGCAGCGTCTCGCGCGGCTCTAATTTGCCCCACCCCGGGCGGAGCCGTTCCTCATCATTATAGGGGAACATGCCAAAGATCGGGGGCCCGTGCGCAGAATGCATTGCCGGTCCCGGCGTGCGCACCAATTCGGCAAGCAGCGAATAGAAGTAGATGGAATCAGAGGACATATGTGGGCGGCTTTCCAAGCGGCCATGCGACAAGAAAGTGGTGGAACGCGGGAGGGTGGAAAGGGAGGTGCCAGCGCGATGGAACTGACGGATCTGACGGCCTACCTGCTGTTGGCCGCGATTGCGCACAGTGCGGCCGGAGTGGCCAGTGACTTGGTTCCCGGCGGCGACCGCTGGCGGCGCCGCCTTCAGGATTGGATGTCCTCCGGCATTGGGGTGGGATTGGCCTTCGGCACGGGGGTGGATCTGCTGGCGGAGTTGGGCATCACCCTTGTGTGGCCGCCCGCCGGCTTAATCGTCACCGGCTTGCTGCTGGGCCAAGGCACAAAGTTTGGCATGCAGCTGATTCAGGGGATGCCCAAGCGGGGCGCCTCCTGAGCCGCGGCTACTCCGCGGGCAGGGCGGCCGCCCCATACCGGTCGAAGCGGTCAATGGCGGCCAGAATTGCTTCCAGCCACAAACTGGACGCGTCCGCCCGGACCCACCGGAAGTAGAGGCTCCGCAGGAAATGCTCCTGGTTGGAGCTCATGAGGGTGCCCGCCTCTACGTCCGTCGCCTCCGGCGGGATGTCAAATCCGGCCAGCCAATCGGAGAGGGTGCGGTTTGGCACCTTGCCAAGCCGCATGATGCGCCACGCGGCGAGCGCCAGCCGGTCATCCTCCAAGAATCCAAGCGCGAAAGGCACGCGGGCCAAGTCGGCGAGGCACTGCAAGAGGCGCAGCGCCCCGGGTGCCGGCACGGCCGGGTGCGCGGCCAGGGACCCGAGTGCATCGGCGGTGTGGGCGACAGCATGCGCCCAGCCCTTGCCGGCGATGTAGCCCCGCCAGTCGCGCTCGCGGCGGGCGTAGGCCTGCACGGCGGCGGCAGCGCTCTCCACCGCCGCCGGCGCCAGCTGGGGATCTTCGCGGTCGTGCTCGATGAGGGCCCCCACCACCAGCACCGAAAACGTGCGGCTGAATACGCTGTCATCGCCCGCTTGGCCCAGTGCCCAAAAGAGGTGGCGCTCATCGATGGCGGCGGCCAGCAGGCACTCGCGCTCGGCCGGACCCAGCCGCGCGCACTCGATGAGCCGGTCCAGGAGCGTCAGCGACAGCGTGTCGCGCAGATGGGGATCGGGACTGCTCAGATTGTCCAATAGGGCCAGGGCCAAGGGCCCGGCCGGCACGGCCACCAGGCGGGCTTCATCGTCCAGCAGGCACTGGAGCCAGTGGGCATCTTGTGCAGGACCCGGCAGTGGCCCGCCAGTGCTCATCCGTCGCGCCCCCTCGCGGGGTGAATGCATCTCACCCGAGGCGCTTATGATAGCAGAGAGCTCGGCGCCGCCGGCCAGCGGCTGTCGACAGCGGCTATTACGCGCGCCAAGCCGGTGTCCCAGGGCCGGGCCGCCACCGCCGGGAGGCCAAGGCGCCGGCACTCCTGGCGCAGCCACTCACTGTAGTCCCAGCTGGCGTGTGCGCGGCGCCGGGGCTCGCTGGCTTCACGCGCTCGATAGTTGGCCAGGATCTGCTGTTCGTCTGGCTCATACAGAAAGACCGCCGCCACCCGCCCCCCGGCCTCGCGGCCGGCAAACTGCGGGCGGGCGGCCAGTGCGGGCAAAAGGAAGTCGCCCTCCAACAGCAGCGGCGCCCCCGGGTCTAAGTGGTTGGAGATAACCGGATCCAGCGTGTCGGCGACAGCGGCGCCATACGCGAGGGTGTGCGCGAGGAGGCCTGGGCCGTCCAGCGCAGCGGCTTCTTCGGGATGGGTCCGCCACCAGTGGACCGCTGGCAGCTGCTCCGGGGTCGTGATGCGCTCCAGCACAATCTGAAAGTCATCCACCTCGGTCAGACCTACCCCGTAGTGGTGGGCCAGGCGGTAGCTGACGCTGGTTTTGCCAACGCCGCTGGCCCCGCCCAGCAGCAGCACCTGCCAGGGCTGCACCGAGCCTGGGCCGCGCGGGCCATGTTTGTCACTCATGAGCTGCAGTGTGGCGGACGGGGGGCGGCCTGTCGATGCCGCGCTGGGGAAGCCCGCTGGACTTACCGCGCAGCGTGGGGTGAAGCCGATGGCCGGGAATGCGCACATTCCGCCCATCCAGGGGTCCTCGGGGCCATCTTCATCAAAGGCACACCCTGACTGGGGGCGCCGGTGCCAGAAACGTTTCCCGCAGACGATCCTCTCACGGCGGCAGAGCCCCTGTAGCGGGAGCCAGGCAGGTTAGGCCGCGCGGACGCGCTCCGGTGGGGGTGGGCACGCTGCAAACTGGCGATATCGGACAGGGCGCCCTGACCCATGCTTCGGGAGGGGTGTCGGTCTCTCGGCGCTAGCACGCCGGTGGGTCGAGTTCCGCGGCCCAAGACATCTCCTGCGCAGTCCATGACGCCCACAGGGCGGCGGGGTGCGCGCCGAGCCTGTCTCACATCAGCAGCGCGTGGCTAGTCGTGGGGGCGGGAGGGCCTGCGGTCCAGGGAAATCTGGCGAAGCGTGCCCCGGTCGACTGTCCCGCCGCGACGTGGCACGGTGCTGTAGAGGTGCTTGCGGAGCTCCCACCAGATTTCGTGCGAGCCCGCAGCGTTGCGTCACTGTTCGCAGCCCCGGGGTCGAAGAAACCTGGTGCGTTGACGATAGGTCCACTGCGGAAGCGCCGCACTCATCCGATGGTCTCAGCAAATTGTCCATCCAGAACCTCGGCGGTTCGGAGCGTGGTCGGCGGCAGCGGCAAGCGGTCTTCGCGGCGCAGGGCCCGCAGCCATTTCGGCCACGCTGCACACGCGGTCCCGGGCCGCCTCAATGCTCGCACTGCCGCGTGGCGCCCTTGGAGGCTGCCTCACATGGCCAGGCAACCCGGCCCGTCCTCCAGTCGCCGGACCACGATGCGCAACAGCGTGGCCTCCTGCACCTCGCGCTTCCTTCGGGGGTGATTGTACGCCCGCCGTGATGATGTGTGGGCGGCAGTCAGCCAGGATGTGTCCACCGGCAGATCGCGGACCGGCCGGGGGCCGCACGGCGGACGCAACCGCCTGCGAGGCGGCCCGCCGGCCGTACATGACCCTGTGCGCACACCGTGATATCCGGATATAATGGGTCCATGGCTAAAGTACTGATATCGGTCGATGACCAACTGCTTCGGCAAATTGATGAGAAGGCGCGGCGGACCGGCCAGAGTCGCAGCGCCTACCTGGCATGGCTTGCCCGGCGTGATACGGGCGCTGGCGTAGGACCCGGTGCAGCCGCGGCATCCCAGGCAGCCGTGGAACGCCTGGCCCGGCTGTTTAGAGACCATGGCTGGCCAGCTGATGCAGCGGTCTTGATTCGAGAGGAACGCGACCAGCAGTGACCGAGCTGGTTTTGGATGCCTCGGTTCTGCTGGCCTGGTTTGAAAAGGAGACAGGATCGGGTGCCGGGCCTGCCGCCGCCATGCTGCGGTGCTTCCAAGCGGGCGGCTTAACAGTATTTGTGCCGCCCCTGGCATTGCTGGAAATCGTGAATGTTGCCGGCCGAAAGTGGCGATGGTCTGAGGACGATCTTACCGCGCTGGCGGTGGATCTCGACCAGCTGGGACTGGAACTCCAGGAGCCGGATCTGGTGCGGGTCGTGGGCTGGGTGGCGCGAGGACTCACGGCGTATGACGCCGCCTATGTCGCGGTGGCGGAAGCCCTAGGGGTGCCTATGGTCACAGCGGACCAGCGGATATTGAAAATTGCTGCCGGCGTCGCCATCAGCACTGCCGAGGCTTCTCCACTGGTGGTCCAAGCGCCATTGGACTAGGGAGGCTTTGGCTGGCGGCGATCGCGAGGGGAAGGGTGAAGCTCTTAGCCCAGTTTTGATGCCTCCCCTGGGGGCTGGCGGCAGAACCCTACGACAGGAGCGCGCCAGCGCGGGATAGGCTCCAGGCCACCAAGGGATGGGCCCCTCGGTGGACAAATCCTTGGGGCGCATGTCCGAATTCAAGCGAATCGCCGTCATACGTCGGAGCCCAGTGGAGGAGCCCGGCCACTGCATGGGCGCAGTCACTCTCGCCGGCGCGCCTGCTGTCAGCGGTCCGGACTTTCTGCGGAGGGCTCCTGCAACCGGACGGTCCCCGAAGATACTCCACGATGGCGGCACGCCATCAAAAAGTGGGTAGGATCCTCACACGGAAGCCCGTGGCGGAACCGCCAAGAATGTGGCGGGGAAACCACCCAGGTCGTTTCCCCGTCCTCTGTGGTGCACCGAAACAGGGGTCCCTGCGGCCTCTTGATCGTAGAGTGAGCCTAACAGCGCGAGTAGCCGCACGACTGGCAGTGGGTGCACCCTTCCTCGTAAATCAAGGTGGGGGCGTCGCACTCGGGGCACAAGTCCATGGTGGCTGGCCGCGGCCGCGCGATGCCCTGGGGGGCCGGCAAGGGCTCGGGGGCGCCGTCCGGGTTCAGGTGCCGGTCCAGGATCAGCCCAATGGCGTCGACCACGGACAGCACCCGGTCGGTGCCAAAGCCCATCTGGTGGGCTC
>JAJZWV010000117.1 GCA_021846505.1 Bacillota bacterium | reverse complement strand
GGCGAGCGCCTCTCTCGCCCCGGCTACTTCTACCCGCCCACCATCATGGTGCTGCCCGACCAGGGGGCGAGCCTCTTGATGCGGAGTGAAACGTTCGGGCCCGTGGCGCCGCTGGTGCCCTTTGACACCTTCGACGAAGCTATTGCCCTGGCCAATGACTCCGAGTACGGGTTGGCGGCCATCGTCTACAGCAACAACGCCAACCATGTGTTGAGCGCTGTCGAAAGCCTCCGGGCTGGGATGATCAAAGTCAACACGCGGCGCGGCAAGGCGCCGGGCGCGACCTCCGAGCCTTTTGGGGCCAGTGGGTTGGGCTACGGCTACGGTCTCGAGGTGCTGGCCGAACTGAGCCGACAAAAATCTGTCCAGTGGCGCCGGATGCCGCTGGCTTAGGAGCTGACATCGTGACAAAACATCCCCCGTTTCCACCTGTGGGTTTCCTGGGGCTGGGGGCGATGGGCGCATTGATGGCCCATCACCTGGAAGACAAGGGCGTGCCTGTCGTGGCGTTCGATGTGGACCCCGCCAAGCGGGCCGCGTTCGAGACGCCGGCGGCCTCGCCGGCGGAGGTAGCCGAGCGATGCGCGTGGATTGTGTGCATGCTGCCCCATCCCGACGTGGTTCGGGACGTGCTGTTGGGCGGTCAGGGGGTCGCACCCCATGCGCGGGCCGGCACGATGGTGATCGACATGAGCACGACCGGGCCGGAAGCCGATGTCGCGTGTGCCGAGGCCCTGGCCGCCCGCGGCATTGATCTCATCGACGCGCCCGTGGGCAAGGGGACGTGGGCGGCCGGCAAAGGAGAACTCATCATCTTGGCGGGCGGCACCTCGGCGCAGATTGAAAAAGCCCGGTGGCTGTTGGAGCTGTTGGGCAGTGAGGTGCTGCACTGCGGACCGCTGGGGTCGGGCCAGGTGGTGAAGCTGGCGAACAACATTGCGACCTGCGCCAACTTGGCGGCGGCCTTGGAGGCGTATCAGCTGGTTGAGCGGAGTGGGGCCAATGTCGCCGCACTGCTGAATGTCATGCGGCAGACGGCTGCCGACAGCTGGCAGCTCAACAACACCGTGGCCCGCGCTCTGCAGGAAGACTATTCGCTGGGCTTCAAGGGCAGCTTGGCGCTGAAAGATCTCCAGCTGGCATTAGCCGTGGCGCAGGCGACCGGGGCCGACGTGCCCACCACCGCGGGCACCATCCACTGGTATGAGCGCAGCGTGGCGGTGGGCGACGGCGACCTGGATTTGGGCGCCATCTTCAAGCTGCTGGGCCTGGTCCCGGGGGCGCCGGCGCGTTAGACGGGAGCTCCCCAGGTGCGGTACCGGTTCCGGGCCCAACTTTCGCTGACCCTTCGCGGATCCGTCGGGGGACATGCCACCAAGACACACACGGGAGGGACGACACATGGCCGTGCACTACAACCAAAGTGCCGACTGGAACCGGTATGCGCGCCAGGTTTTGCTGTGGAACTGGGTCAGCTGGATTTTCAACTTCATCGACCGCGGGTTGATTGGGCCCCTGCTTCCCTTGATGATTCCCTTCTTCCACCTGTCGCTCACGGCGGCGGGCGGCATCGTCTCGTTGTTTTTCGTGGGCTATCTCTCGACCTTTGTCGGAGGCTTTTTATCGGACCGCGTCGGGCGCAAGAAGGTGGTGGGTCGGTCGGTCGTCGGCTTTGGTGCGGTCACCGGGCTCACCGCGCTGGCCTCGTCCGTGCCGGTCCTGGCGGCCGTGCGCATCGGTACCGGCGTCTTTGAGGGATTCCAGTATCCCACCGGAGCCGCCTGGGTGAGCGAGACGTTTCCCTACGCCAAGCGAGGCAAGGCGCTGGCGTTTTGGGAGACGGGATACAGCCTGGGCACGCTGCTGGGCATTGTCATGGCGACGCTGATGGCGGCCCGGTGGGGGTGGCAGTCGCCTTGGCCGGTCAGCGGCGGGCTCTCGGTCCTGTGTGGGGTCCTCCTGATCAAGTACGTCAAGGAGCGCCCGCGCAAAGACACGCCCGGCTACCAAGAGGCGATGGCCATGAGCGGCGGGGTCGTCCCGACCATCAAGGATGTCTGGAAGAAGCGCAACGTGTGGGTGGTCTTCATCCTGCATGGCCTGTACAACTTCACGTTTTGGATGGCGGGCGCCTGGATCCCAGAATACGTGATTCACGTGCGCCACATGTCGTTTGTGAGCGGGGGCCTGTTGTCCGCCGTGCTGTTCGGCGGCATCACCGTGGGCTTAATGGTGAGTGGCATCGCTGCGGACCGCATCGGCCGCGTCAAAGCCATCAGTTTTCTGAGTTTCGGGTCCGCGCTGCTCCTGTTGGCGTTCACCCAAGCTTCCTCACCGGTGGCGCTGTTTGTGCTCATTGCGCTGGGAGGGATTTTCGGTGCGTATATTCCCACCGCCATCGCGCTGGTGACCGACACCACCAATCCCATGGTTTCGGGCACCGCGTTTGGGATTGCCCTGTTCGGCGCCGAGCTGGGTGCGGTGCTGGGCCCGGTGACCGGCGGGTTTCTGGCGCAGCACTACGGATTCCAGACGGCCATGTACGTCTTGCCGGCATCGCTGTTTGCCGCGTCGCTGTTGGTGTGGCTGGCGCGCGATGCGCGACGGCAGTTGAAGGTAGAGGGCGTGGCGCCGAAAGCGGTGCGCGCCTGACGGCGAGGCCGATCCCGCGCCTGGGCACGTAGTAAACCAAGAAGATGCGGGGGGACAGCAGTGAATCTCAGTGTGCACGAGCAGGAGATGCTGGCGGGCCGCTTCGGCGAAGGGGTGCAGTGGGCGCTCGGATACCAAGTCGCCGTGGGCGAGTACTTCGGCGCCGAACGATTGGTGCCGGCCACCAATGCCCATCTGGTGGCGGATATGGAGGTGATGGGGGAAGCGGGGCTCGCCTTTCTCGGTCGGCTGGTGGAGCAAGGGGCGCGGGTGGCCATTCCCACCACCCTGAACGCCGGCTTCACGGACCCGGCCTTTGCCCAGATTCTGCATCAAGACGAGACCCTGGTGGCTCGGCAGGTGGTGATGCGGGAGCGCCTTCGGGCGCTGGGGGTCCTCAACGTGGACACCTGCATCAACTACCAAAGCGTGTATCAGCCGCACGTGGGCGAACATCTGGCATGGGGAGACACCGGGGCCG
>JAJZWV010000064.1 GCA_021846505.1 Bacillota bacterium | reverse complement strand
ACAATGCGGGCGCGCAGCGCGAGCGCTTGGCGGGTGGTGGGCCGGCGGGCCCAGCGTTCCAAGGTGGTGCGTTCGTCGGGGCTCAGGGTCAGCGGCGCCAACGGGCGCCCCCTTCGTCGCGACTTCATCGGAGGTGTAGTAGACATACCCGAGTATACCATATAGATCTCGAATTATCAACTCAGGACACTAGGGTCATCGCCGAGGTGGGCGACGGCGCGTGCGCCTGCGAAAGGCGGGTGAGCGGGTGGTCATGCCCGCCCATGTGTACTGCGGGGTGCGCGTGAAATGCCCCGCGGGCCAAACCGCGTAGTGCGTCACCACGCGCCGCGGCGCCGTTCGGCTATGCCGGGCAAGGGCAGTGTCGCGCCATATAGGACGAGTTTATGCGCCTGCCGTTTGCCGACGCCCGCTGCTCGGCAAGCTCTTAGACGCCCAGGCGGGCGACTTTCTGATGCTGGGCGACGGCGTTGCGGGCCGGTGGCACGCGGCGGACCTCGCCCAGGTTTGCGGGACGCCCGCGGTGGCGGCGTTCGGCGCCGGCCCGATTGGGTTCCTCACGGTCATCCGTGTGCGGCTCCGCGGCGCCGGCTTGGTGTTCGCGATGGATCGCGTCCCCGCGCCTCGACCTGGCCCGGCAATGGGGGGCGGTGCCGATCAACAGTAGAGAGGGAGCCGGTGGAGCAAGTCCGCCAGTATCGGCGCCAGCAAGCCCGCCGCCTGGCGAAGACGCCCTGGATCGGGATAATCTCGGGGGCGCGTGGACCAATCAAGTTGTCGATGACATCCGGGTCGGCTCGTCATCTCGAGCGGGACGCTGGGCATCATGGGGGCGGACTTCATAAGGACGCGCACCCCCACGGGGCCTGGTGCTCTCGAAAGGGGGTCCATCGGGGGACGCACGCACGACTGGCACTACGCGCCCCCTGCGCGACTTGGTGCTGCCGTCGCCGGTGCATCTGGGGCGCGTGGCGACCCACCGCCGGACGCTCGCCGAGGCACCGGCAGGTTGCCGCCAATTTGCGCGGCGTGCCGACAGGGATGATCAAGTTGGTATTTAATCCCCTGAGCCTCCGCACATTCCGCTGCAGCGCCTGGGCGCGGACGGGGACACGGCGGCCGCCTCCCTTTGAGAGGCGGCCGCTGTTGCCGGCGCTGCACGGTCAGCACCCAGCGAGCCTAAACGGCTGGTGCTGCCAAAAAATGTCGATAGTGCGGCCGGACTAAACGTGCCAGACGCTGCCGGCGCGCCGTGGGCCGTGTTGTTGCGGGGCGAGCCGCGGCGTGGTACCATAGCACTCAGCGCAAATGCCTTTGCGCGATGAGCGTGCGACGCGCGGTGGATGTAGCTCAGTTGGTTAGAGCGCCAGGTTGTGGCCCTGGAGGCCGGGGGTTCAAGTCCCCTCATTCACCCCAAGTTTTTGCTTTGTGCGCCCGTAGCTCAGGGGACAGAGTGGCAGACTTCGAATCTGAAGGTCGTGGGTTCAAATCCTACCGGGCGCACCACTCTCTCTAATGGGTCTGCTTGCTCCAATCTTGCGCGTGACGATGTGCTGGCTGCTGTCCGTTCGGGGCGGGGCGCTGGTCTTTGTGCGCCCCAAAAAGCCGGCCTTGGCCCCGTGCTATAATGCGGGAGCGGCGGGCGAGGGTGATGGAACCGGCAGACATGCGAGACTTAGGATCTCGTGCCTTCGGGCTTGAGGGTTCGAATCCCTCCCCTCGCACCAGGTGCCGCCGGCAGGACGCGCGGCGGCGCGTGGTATAGTACCAAGGCATTGTGAAAGCGCACTGCCTACGGGTGGTGAGGCAGTTTTAGGAGGATGCGGGTGCAGGTGCAAGAGCAAGAGCAGGGAGCCGCGCAGGAATCTTTGGCTGTCCAGGTCGATCGGCTGCCGAAAGCGATGGTGCGACTGACGGTCTCCGTGCCGGCTGCGGAGATGGGGCCCGCGATGGGACAGGCGTTCCGCAAGCTGGTGGCCCGCTACAACATCCCTGGCTTCCGGCGTGGCAAAGCCCCCCGGCATGTGTTTGAGCGCTTTGTCGGCACCGGGCCGCTGGTAGAAGAGGCGGCGCGCATTCTCATCGAGAAATTTTACCCCCAGGCGCTGGAGCAGGCGGACGTTGTCCCCGCGCAGGATCCCCGCCTGCAGATTACCGAAGCTGGGGTGGACGAGCCACTGGTGTTCACCGCGGAGATGGGCGTCATGCCCACCGTGGAGCTGGGCGACTATCGGCAGTGGCTGGACGCGCCGCCGGACGTGCCGGAGGTCACCGAGGAGCTGCTTGCAGAAGAGCGGCGCCAAGTGGCGATGCGGCATGCCGAGTGGGTGGTGGCCAGCGAGGAAGACCCCATCGAAGCCGGCTCCCGGGTGGTGGTCGACTTGGTCGGTCGACTCGAAGACGACCCCGAGCCATTTGTGGATGCCGAAGACCACGTCATTGAAGTGGGACAGGGCGCTACGCTGGAGCCCCTGGAGGCTCAGCTCATCGGTGGCCACTTGGGGGAAAACCTGACGGCGCGCTTTAGCTACCCTCCGGACTATCCGGATGCCAGCTTGGCGGGCCAGCCGGCGATCTTTGAGGTGAAAATCAAGGAACACAAGCGGCGGGTGATCCCGGAGATAGATGACGAGCTGGCGCGCGCCGAGGGCGTGGACAGCCTGGAGGAATTGGATGCCCGGCTCGAAACCACGGTGGCCGAGCGGCTGGAGCATGAGGCCAAGCAGAAGCGCCTGGCGGAACTTTTGGGGAAGCTCAAGGAAGCCGCACCTTTTGAGATCCCGGAGGCGTTAACGCAGCATGAGCTAGTTCACCGGGTGTCTGATATGCAGCGCACGCTGGGGCAGCTCGGGGCGGACTTGGATCAGTATCTCCGGGCGCGCGCGCTGACCCTGCCGGCTCTGCTGGAGGAACTGCGCCCTGCGGCGGAGGATCGCATTCGCGACGACCTCTTGGTGCACGCGCTGGCCAAGGCTGAAAACATCACCGTCACGGACGAAGAGCTGGAGGCATATGTGGCGCAGCAGGTGGGGGACGACCCGAAGCAGGTGGCGGAAGCTCTGGCCGCTATGCGGAAGTCGGACGACATCGAGGCGGCCCGCGAGAGTCTCCTGATGGACAAGGTGGTGCACTTGGTGTCCGGCTCGCCGAGCGCATAGGATGCAGGAGAGGCAGGAGAGGCAGCCGCAGCAAGGTGTGAAGGTGGAGGAGAAGCACGCATGAGCATGAACTACCTGGTGCCGATGGTGGTCGAGCAGACGAACCGCGGCGAGCGGTCCTATGACATCTACTCGCGCCTGCTGAAGGAGCGCATCATCTTTTTGGGGAGCGCCATCGACGATGACGTGGCCAACTTGGTGGTGGCGCAGCTGCTTTTCCTAGAAAGCGAGGACCCGGAGCGCGACATTCAAGTTTACATCAACTCCCCCGGGGGGTCGGTGACGGCCGGACTGGGCATCTACGACACGATGCAGTACATCCGCCCCGATGTGTCCACGCTGTGCGTGGGGGCCGCGGCCAGCATGGGCGCGGTGCTGCTGGCAGGGGGCACAGCGGGCAAGCGCTACGCGCTGCCGCACGCGCGTGTTATGATCCACGAACCGTGGGTGCAGAACCTAGGTGGCAAGGTGACGGACCTGGATCTGTACACGAAGGAGATGTTGCGGACGCGGCAGACCTTGGTGGACATCTTGGCGCATCACTCCGGCAAGACGTCGGAGCGCCTGCTGAAAGACACGGAGCGTGACTTTTGGATGCAGGCTGACGAGGCCAAAGAGTACGGCTTGGTGGACGGGGTCACCCCGCCGAGGGCCAAGACGGAGCCACAGTGACCGAGCGCCAGCGGCATCCGGGGGTTGGGGCGTCTCAGTAAGGGGGGGCGGCAATGTTCAAGTTTACGGACGAGAAGGGCCAGCTGAAGTGCTCGTTTTGCGGGAAGTACCAGGACCAGGTCAAGCGCCTGATTGCAGGCCCGGGTGGGGTGTACATCTGCGACGAGTGCGTCGAGCTCTGCTCCGAAATTATCGAGGAGGAACTGAACGACGACGTTGAGTTTGACCTCAAGGACATTCCCAAGCCCCAGGAGATTAAGTCGATTTTGGACCAGTACGTGGTGGGGCAGGAGCGGGCGAAGAAGACGCTGTCCGTAGCCGTGTACAACCACTACAAGCGCATCAACACCGGCAGCAAGGTGGACGATGTCGAGCTGCAGAAGTCCAACATCCTTATGCTGGGCCCCACCGGGTCGGGCAAGACGCTGTTGGCGCAGACCCTGGCGCGCATCTTGAATGTGCCGTTCGCCATCGCGGATGCCACCTCGCTGACCGAGGCGGGCTATGTGGGCGAGGACGTGGAAAACATCCTCCTGAAGCTCATTCAGGCGGCCGACTACGATGTGGAAAAGGCCGAAAAGGGCATTGTCTACATCGACGAGGTTGACAAGATTGCCAGAAAGTCCGAGAACCCGTCCATCACGCGGGACGTGTCGGGCGAAGGCGTCCAGCAGGCGCTCTTAAAAATTCTGGAGGGCACGGTCGCGAGTGTGCCGCCGCAGGGCGGCCGCAAGCACCCGCACCAGGAGTTCATTCAGATTGACACCACGAACATCCTGTTTATCTGCGGGGGCGCGTTTGATGGGGTGGAGAAGCTCATCAAGCACCGGGTGGGCAAGAAGGGGCTGGGGTTTGGCTCCGAGCTGCAGCCCAAGCAGGACCGGAACATCGGGGAAATTCTGGCCAAAATTATGCCCGAGGACCTGCTGAAGTTTGGGCTCATCCCCGAGTTTGTGGGGCGGCTCCCCATCACGGTCACGCTGGATGCCTTGGACGAGCCGGCGCTGGTGCAGATTTTGACCGAGCCGCGAAACGCGCTGGTCAAGCAGTACCAGAAGCTCTTGGGGCTGGATGGCATCGACTTGGAGTTCAAGGACGACGCGGTAGCCGCGGTGGCCCGCGAGGCGATGCGCCGCAACACCGGCGCGCGGGCGCTGCGCGCCATCATCGAGGACATCATGCTGGACGTGATGTACGATATGCCGAGCCGCCAGGACGTCTCCAAGTGCATCGTGACCAAAGAAGTGGTCGAGAACCACGAGCAGCCGCTAATGGTCACCACCGAGCGTGGCAAGCGGCCGGTGGGTAAGAAGCAAAAAGAAGAGACGGCGTAGCTTCCCGCGCAGCAAGGGGCCCACAGCCAGGGTGGGTCCCTTGTGTGCGTCCGCGCCGCTGCCGTGCCGGGCAGCGCTGACGGGCACCACGGGGCCAAAATGACATACGGGTTTCCTGGTTTCTCCGGAGGTGAGGGACAGGGGTGCGGCGGCTCCCGCGGGGCTCCGGCACTTTTGGGCCGCCGCCGCAGTGTTGGCACTGGCGCCGCGGGTGCTGGCACCGTCGGGCTCGCTCCTAGGCGAGGGGTCGCTGCTGGTCGGGCAAGCCCTGGCGCGCGTCGTCTGGGGTTCTTGGGTGCGTGTGCTGCTCGCTGTCCCCGCGCAGCTTCAGCTTTGTCGAGCGCGTGGTGTACCAAAAACCCCGAGGCGTATGGGGGCTGGTGGGGAGTGCGGCCGGCTTGGGTGGTGTCGCCGGCGGGCTGAGGGTGGCGGGGTTATCCGCCGCCTGCCCGCTGTCCGCAGGCTGCCCTGGTCACCGGTGGTGGCGGCCGCCGTGCTGCGGGGGCGGCCGGGCTCCTGGCATTGGCGAGCGGCGCGGCCCGGCTGCCCAGCGGCGCGCGTGTGGCCACCCATGCCAGCGCGGCGTCACAGCCGAGTGACTGAGTCGGGATCGAGGCGGAGCGCGGGGCGGCACCACTCGCCCTCCGCACCCCGGCGGCCTATTGCGGCCTCCGCCGCACCGGCACGGGATCGGGGCGCTGGACCGGCGGCGCGGGCAGAGGCGGATGGGGGAACGGGTGCAGGCACCTGACCCCACCCGCCGCAGAGTTAATGTCCAGCCGGCTTAGGCATGACGGGTGCAGAGCGGCTGGTGCGCCGGCCCTGGACCCAGCCGATCACATTGCCGACAATGATCGTGCCGAGGGCCGGAACCACGAAGGCGTTCACCATCGCGACCTGCCCCACCACCAAAAAGCCCATCCCGATGCCCACCAGAATCTTGACCACGCGCGATGCCCGCCAAATCCCCCACAGCAGCAAGCCGATGGAAACACCCACCATCTCGGCCGAGTAGCTGTTCACAAACCGAATCCACCCTGGCTGCGCCGTGCTGGCGCCCATGGCCAGCGTTGACGCAGAGGCGCCGACGACACCCGCCAGTGCGGGGACGAAGGCAATCATCATCACGGAGCAGCTGACCACTGCTCCCGCTGTGCCTACTGCCGACGGAACCACAGCCTTGCTCACCTCTCTCAGACCCCCCAAGTCTATATTCTACACAGCGTAGTATAACTTCGGAGTGCGGGCAAGCCATCAGCTGAGGCTAGTGACAGAGGAACAGGAGACTTTGGGCCACCAGCACTGTAGCGGACAGCGTCGTCATCAGCAGGCGACGGCCCATCACGCGCGCTTCCTGGTGTGGCCACGCGGCGGTGTCCAGGTGGGCTAAGCGGCACGTCCACACACCGCCCAGGCCCACCGGGGCGGGGGCCAGCGGTGCCCCGCCGGCAGCCACGGTGGCCAGCAGCGCTCGTACCAGAGGCGCTTTCTGGCCGCCAGCGGCCGCAATCGCCAGATCGTCTGCGATCAGTTCTCGCTGCACCAAGTAATAGTGAAAAAGCTTGGCCAGTCCGGCCCATCCGAAGCCCGCGGCCAACACCTGCAGGATGGCGTGCTGCGCGGGATCCCGCCGGCGCACATGTGACAGCTCATGGTATAGGACCGCGGATCGCTCGGCGGGTCCCAGACGACTCCACAGGGCATCGGCGATCACAATCTCTGGCCGCCAGAATCCCCATGGGAACGCCGCCAGCTCAGGCGTGTCGCAGTGCTGCAGCCGCTGGCAGGGTGCTCCGACAAGGGCGGTCATCGGCTCCAGCGCGTGGGCCAATCGCTGCCGACGGTCCAGCTCGCGGCGCCGATACCCAAGGGCGGCCTGCGCCGATCGGGCCACGGCCCAGGCCATGGGGCCACCGGTGGCCACCAAGGCGGCCCACACCCAAATAGGGGAGGCCGGCATGGCAGCCGGATCCGCCGCGAGGCTCCACAGCGCACTCCACCATGTGTATCCCAGCCCCCCCAGCACGATGGCGGCCCACAGCAAGCCGACCGCCGCCAGCGGGATGCGATCCCACAGCGGCGCCGCCTTCATGACGGGTGGTCCGGGGCGAGGCGCTCGGCCAGGAGGCGCCGGAGTTGCTGGACCACCTCCGGACTTCCCTGCTCCAGCGCATCCACAAAGTGAACGAGCCCGTTCCCGGTGGTCACCAGCATCAAGTCACGCGCGGCGCGCTGTGCCGTGGCCCGGGCTACCTCCGCGGACGTGCGGCACTCGTAGATGTAGTGCCGCCGGGTGCCATGGCGCACCACCAGCCCCCCCGCGACCAGCCGGGTCAAGACCGTATGGAGCGCCGTCCGAGAAATCGGCCGCGTCGCACGGAGCGCTTCCCACACCCGGGTCGCCGAGGCCGGACCGCCGGCTTGCAGCACCCCTAGGACTTGCTCCCGCAAGGAATCCGTCATCATGCCTTGTTCCACCCACCCTGGCGGGTCGTGCTTGTCGTCACGCACAGCGAAAGCACACTCCAGCGCACCCACCCGCCCACATGATAGCGGATCGGGTGCGACGAACCCTGGGGCGGCGGGCCCGCGTTTCTGGGAGGGCGGCGCCCCTGCGAGTCGGGGTGCCCGGGGGTGGGTGCTGTGAGCACTGCGGATGGCAAGAGGCTTGGCCGTCGGCCCTGGCTGGTTGGCGTACAATCCGAGGGAAGCGATGCGGCGATGTCTGCGGGGGGCTGGTGCACTCCGCGAGAGCTTTGGGGACTCCGAGGAGGCAGCGGATATGGCTCAGGCGCGGCGGACAAAGATTGTGGCGACGCTCGGGCCGTCGACGGATGATCCCGCGGTTCTGCGCGCTGTGCTGGAGGCGGGCGCGGATGTGGTGCGCCTGAATTTGTCCCACGGGCAGCGGCGAGACCATGCGCAGCGCGTGGGCGCGGTCAAGCGAGCGGTGGATGCCCTGGGGCGCCACGTCGCGCTGATGCTGGATACCCGCGGGCCGGAGGTGCGCCTTGGGCCCGTGCAGGATGATGGCGTGCCCGGGGAGGGAGCATGCCTCCAGGAGGGGGCCCGGCTTCGCCTGCGGTGCGCCTCGCCGGAGTCGCTGTCTGAGGGGGGCGCGGCGGAAGCGTCCGTGAATCATCCTGATTTGTGGCGCGATGTGGTGCCGGGCACCCGACTCCTGTTGGATGATGGAGCGATCGCGCTGCGGGTGGCCAGCACCCGTGAAGGCGTCGTGGACACGCAGGTGGTGCGCGGCGGCATGCTGCGCAGTGGAAAGAAGGTCAATGCGCCAGGCGTCCAGCTGTCCCTGCCGGCCGTGTCGGCTGCCGACGCCAGTGACCTGCGATGGGCGGCGGAGGTGGGCTTCGACTGGGTGGCCGCGTCGTTTGTTCAGCACGCGGGCGACGTGCTCGCACTGCGCCGCATCATTGAAGAGAGCACCGGGAATATGGGTATTATTGCCAAAGTCGAATGCCGCGCCGGGGTGGCGAATCTGGAAAGTATCCTGGAAGTTGCCGACGGGCTGATGGTCGCCCGCGGTGACCTGGGGGTCGAATACTCGGTGGAAGAAGTGCCCGTGCTGCAGAAGCGCCTGATCCTGGCGGCGCGGCGGCGGGGGATACCCGTGATTACGGCGACCGAGATGTTGGAGTCCATGGTGCGCGATGCGCGGCCCACGCGCGCCGAAGCGTCGGATGTGGCCAATGCGATCTGGGATGGCACCGACGCGGTCATGCTGTCGGCGGAGACGGCCGCCGGGCGCCACCCTGCCGAGGCCGTCCGCGTGATGGCGCACATTGCCACCGAGACGGAGGCCGCAGGGGATTTCGGCGCCTATCTGCGCCAGGCGGCGGTGTCGGACGAGTCGACCACCACCGAGGCCGTCACGGCCGCCACGTGCCAGGTGGCCGCGGCGATCAAGGCCGATGCGATCGTGGTGCCGACCACCAGCGGCTTCACGGCGCGCATGATGGCCCGCCACCGGCCGGAGGTTCCTGTCGTGGCGGTAACCCCAAGCCGCGCGGTGGCGCAGCGCCTGACACTGGTGTGGGGGGTGATCCCGCTGGCCAGCGCCGCGCTGTCTGTGGCGCCGGGTGATGGTGAGGCGGGCCAGCAGGACTTTTTCCAGGCGGCACTGGCGGCGGCGGAGCGTGCGGGGGCAGTGGCAGCCGGCCAGCTGGTGGTGGTGACGGGTGGGGTGCCGGTGGGGATTGCGGGCACTACGAATTTTCTGCAGGTTCGCAGCTTGGGCCGGGTGCTGTGCCGCGGGGTAGGCATCGGCCACCTGAGCGCACAGGGGTCCGTGCGGCACGTGCGGGCGCCGGGGGACCTGGAAGGGGTTGGCCCAGACACCATCGTGGTTGCCGTGTCTGGCGACGTGCCCGGCTTTGCCCCAGCACTGGCACGGGCGGCCGGGGCGGTCGTGGAGGCAGCGGGCTTCACCAGCAGTGCGGCGATTGCCGCGCTGTCCGTTCGGCGGCCCCTGATCCTCGGGGTACCCAGCCCCCATGATGCTCTCCGGGATGGCGAGCCGGTGACCGTTGACCCGGTGCACGGCCTGGTGTATGCGGGGCGTGTGCGGGTGGCGGGCGCGGGCTCGCCCGGGTCCTGAGCCAAGTTCTCGAGAGCCAGCTGTGCAGGGAGCGACAGAGGCCCAGTTTATTCGGACCCGCAGGAACCGGTGGGCCGCTCGAAGGGAGAAGCCCGGTGAAAGCAACCGTGGTGGTCCACCGCGTCGCTCCCGCAGCCGCAGCGCATGTGGAGACCCTAGTCGCGGGAATCCAGCATGCCGCAGATCAGGGGTCAGACCTGGTGATGTTTTCCGAAGTGGCGACGACCGGATCGATCAACACTGATCAGCCGCACGAGGACCGGGGGCTGGGCGTGGCGATCCCAGGCCCCGTTGTGGGTCGCCTGCAGGACTGCGCGGCCCAGCACCGAATCCACGTTGCGCTCGGGCTATTTGAGCGGGACGGGAATCGGCTCTTTGACACGGCGCTCTTGATCGACCGTGCCGGGGCGATTCGGCTCACCTATCGCCGGATAACATCCGGGTGGCATCACCCGCGCGCCGATCCAAACTTCTACGCCGAAGGGACCACACTCACCGCCAGCGAGACCGACTTCGGATCCGTGTGCTTCCTCATCTGCGGGGATCTGTTTGACGATGCGCTGGTAGATCGGGTTCACCGACTTCATCCCGACTATCTCCTCGTTCCCTTTGCCCGATCCTTCGCCGGCGGCGGCCATAGCCAGGACCAATGGGACCGGGCAGAGCATGATGCGTACGCGAAACAAGTCAAGAGAGCTGGGTCGACCACGCTTCTCGTCAACTATCTGGATGCGGAGTATTTCGGCGGCGCCTTTGCATTCTCGAGGGCGGGCCACCTACTTGCCTGCGTGCCCCTGGGTCGGGCCGAGGCCCTGACGTTTGCCGTTCCCAGGGAGCAGCGGCCCCAGCATGGCGCGGCCGCGCACACCTGACGAGGCGGCGCCAAGGCCTGAAGAGGTGCCCCCACGGGGGAGGGTGGACGGAGACCCTCGGGTGTGGAATCCCGCGCCAGTGCGCCGAATCTCGGACCGAGGATCAGCGACCCGACTTAGGAAATGTTTCCTGGGAGGCGTCTGGCGCACCCGGCCGGGTAAGCAATCTTCCGCCGTTGCGGCGGGCTGCCTGGTCAGACGCCGCCGGTCTGGGCGAGCTCCATCTGCTGGCGCCGCCGGCCGACACCGCCCGCTATCTGCTGGGGCTCCGCGACGGGGTGGCGGTGGCCTTGGGCGCGGCGTGGGCCTCCGGGGCTACGCTGCCTGCGCTGACCAGGCTCCCCCGCTGGCGCAATCGGTCCCCTCAGCCATCCAAGCTCCGCACCAGGCGCGCCAGGGCGGCTTTGACCCTCTCAGGATCGGCGCCCCGCGCCACTTCGGCGAGCGCCGCCTGCCAGGCGCCCACTACCAGGGGGCCCAGGCCGACCAGCCGCGCGTCCGCCCGGGCGCCAATCCACTCGGCCAGCACGTCTTCCCGCGCGATGGGCGGCGGCTCGCTCAAAAGCACCACCGCGCTCTGGCGGCGAGCGGCGTCCAAGCCCACGCCGAGAATGACGCTCAGGGTGGCGGACGGCACTGCCTCGGCGCCCTCCATGCGGTCGAGGACGCGCCGCTCAACCTCCGTGCGAACCAGGGCATAGAGGCCCGCCTTGGACCCAAAGTGGTGGTACAGCGCCCCGGTGGTCACTTGGGCGGCCTCGGCCAGGTGACTCACGGCCACGCCCGCATAGCCCTGCTGCCCAAACGCCACCAGCGCGACCTCTGCGAGTCGCGCTTTAGCGGTCCCGGGAATTGGGATCCACTCTCTCATGCGCTTAGGCTACGCCGCTTGACGCCTGGACGCAATCCCGATACGCTATACGTATTCCAATTACGTCTCCAAATTTCGAGGAGGGCCTGCATGAAGTTGGCATTTGTGTATTACCCGGTGGCCGACCTGACGACATCCCTGCGCTTTTACCGCGATGAGCTGGGATTCGAAGAAGCGTGGCGCGAAGGAGATGGGACCGCTGGCCTCGTCCTACCCGGCACGTCCGCCCGCCTGATGCTGGATGTGGTGAAGGAGGGGGACCGCCGCCCCGGGGCCGTGTTTCAGGTCGACAGTGTCGACCAGTTTTACCGCGAGCACCCCCAGTACGTGTGGCAGGAGGAGCCCGCCGACATTCCCGGCGGCCGCTGGGCGGTGTTTTTGGACCCCACCGGCAACGTCGTGCGCCTGATTGACGAGAGCCGGGAGTAGCGCCGAGAGAGGGTGAGGTCATGCGGGTCCGCGAGGTGACCGTTCAGATGCGGGTGTCAGACGCCGCCCGAGGCCAGGCACGGTACGAAACGCTGTTGGAGCGGCGTCCCGACTTCGTCCCCCACGAAGGGTTTTGCGAGTGGGAGCTTGCCCCCGGCGTCTGGCTCCAGGTGGGCCAGGGGATTCCCGCGCGGGACAGTGGCCCTGTGCGGCTGGGGGGGATAGCATAGAGTGGGAGCGAGACCGGCCCGTCCGCTGGGCAACCTTCGAGGACCCCTGGGGGAACCGCCTTGGGCTCTTCCAGGCGTTGGAGTCACCGGCTTCGGCCACCCCTGCGGTCGGCAGCTGTGCATCCACGTGACGGATCTGGAGCAAGCGATGCATTTTATGAAAACGCCCTCGGGTTGGCCGTCAGGCGCCGTCTTCCGCCGCTCGCAGTCGAGATGGAGCATCTCAGGTGCTCCCTGCTCCTCCACACGGCCGGCCATGCGCGCCCGAGCCCCGAGCTCGACGACTGCCGGGTCCCCCTGTCGTTCGCGACGGAGGATGTCTGGCAGAGCCTCCTCCGGCTCCGGGCCGCCGGCGTGGAACTGCGGACCGCGGAGCCGAGCCCTCCCCGTTCGGAGAGTGGCTGGCGTTTCGCGACCCGTTTGGCAACGTGATGGAGCCGGTGGCGTTTCGGGAGCGCCCAAGGCGCCGGGCCGCTGCACCCGGCGGCAGCGGCCCACCCTGGCGGCCATGCGATGCACCTGGCTTTCGTGCTGGAGCCCACCCGGGATTTGGCCAGAACCCTCGTCGCTTATCGCGCCGTGGGTCCTGGCCGCGCCGCGGAGCCTGTACGCCGACCTCATGCGGGAAGCGAGCGCCTTCGAGGATCGCGAGGGAGCCGGCCCCGTGTTTCGCGTGGACTCGGTGGACCAGTTTTTCCTAAGCCATCGGGAGGCGGACTGGGGGTGTCCCCCCGACCCATGTGCCGGCGGGCCGGCATGCTGCGCTCCCAGTGAGGTCCCGGCGGCTGCGCGTGTTCGACACCACTGCTAAAGTCGCTTGGTCTCGCTGGTTTCGCTAGCCGAAGCCGAGCGGCTGGCGATCTACCCACTCGCGCAGCTGGCCGGAGCGGCGGGCGCGCTCCTCGGATTCGCTGGCGGTGCCGTGCGCAGCATATAGCTGGTCGTCCGGGTAGCGCAGAAACATGTGCAAGTGATAGTGCCACACGTCCTGCTGCCCCACCGGCTCATTATGCTGGCGCGTGGAAACAACGCCCGCGCAGGACAGACCGCCTTCATTGCCCGGGCCACCTGCTGGGCGAGCGCAGGAATGTCCGCCGCGTCCTGCGGCGGCAAGTCCGCTAGGTTCTCGAAATGCGGTTGGGGGATAACCAGCACGTGCGCCGCATTGTTGGGCCACCACTTGCTGGCCCCCAGGCGAAGCCCTCGGACCGCGCCACACCACATCGGCCGGGCGCGTCTTTGCTGCGGCCGCTCGATGCCGGCCGCCTCCAGGCAGAAGGGGCACTCGCAGCCCGGCGGCGCAAAGAGTGCAGGAACGGGACATCTCCTTTGCGTCTGAGATTGGGCACGGGCGCGCGGCCACGCCCGCTAGGGCGCCGGCGGGGGGCTTGGGGCGGTGCGGTCCGCGTGCACGCCGGGCGGAATGCCGAAGGCCACAAACGTCAGCACCACGGGGTGGTCGGCTTCGCAGCGGCCTTTCTGCAAATACGGGAACCGGCGAGGGCTGGCGGCGGCTGTAAAGTGCACCGGCGCGCCGCAGCCGGCCCAGGGGCAGCGCACGGTTTTGGATTGGGCGTTGGTGATCACCGTCAAAACTCCCCTCGGTCAAGTGGCACCGTCCATCACAGGATCAGCATAGCATGCCGCTTTAGGTGCCGCAGACGAACTGGCGCACCCGGTTCGCCTCGGTGCCGCGGTTGATGTTCAGCATCAGCCGGTCATCCGTGGCCAGCAGGGTGTCACCCCGGGGAATGAGCACGCGGTCTGTAAATCGCAAACCGCTGCGCCGCGTCGTCTAAGTTGCTGTCCGGCGCCAGCGGGGGGATCCGGGTAAGCGGCAGATGCTGCACGGCGCCCTCGGGGTTCCGGCCCCTGGCGGCCAGGAGGGTGGACAAGTCGACCACGCCGAGATAGCGCCCCAGCGCGTCCTGAATCACCAAGCCGTCGGCGTGCAGGTCCGCCAGCTGGCTCTGCGCCTCGGACACGGTGTCCGAGCCGGTCACGGGTGCTGTGGGGCGCCTGGCGCTTTTCGCGGGCAGCCCCTGCAGCGGGCGCCCTTCGGCACGGCGCAGAATGCGAATGCCCCGGCGCGACAGCCGGACGGTGTACATGGTGTCGGGCGCCAGCGAGCCGTACACGAAGTGCGCCAGGCTGGCGGCCATCAGGACGCCGAGCGTCAGCTGATAGTCCCCCGTCATCTCCAGCACAATGATGGCGGCGGTGAGCGGCGCCTGCGCCGCAGCCGCAAACACCGCCCCCATCCCCGCCACGTCAAAGACGCGGGCATCGGCCAGCGTATGGGGCAGGAGGCCATGAGCCGCCATGCCGTAGACGGTCCCCAGCATGAGGCCCAAGTACAAGCTGGGGGCAAAGACGCCGCCGACGGCCAGGCCGCCCACGAGGGCGCGCTGCCAGAACCGCCAGTGCCAGCGCCAGCGCTCCGCGTCCTCAAAGAACGTAAGGCCCTTGGTGTACACGATGCCAAACAAGCCCGCCACCAAGCCTAGCCCCGCGATGGCCACCACCGACAGCGGCGAGCGGAACACCAGCGCCGGAACCGGCAGCACCAGGTGGCTGCTCAGTATGGCGTTGAACCTCGTGACGCCGATGGCGGACGAGACGAAGCCGGGCACCAAGGTGCCCATCGCGTGGCTCCCCAGCACCACCTCCATGCCAAACAGGCCGCCGGCGATGGGCGCGTTGAAGGTGGCGCCGATGCCGGCGACGGCGCCGCACCCGACCAGCAGCATGGTGTAGCGGTCAGCCAGCTTGAGCAGCTGGCCCCGGGACGACCCAAAGGTGCCCCAATGAGCGCGATGGACCCCTCGCGCCCGAGCGATCCGCCTCACCCAATGGTGATGGCCGGCGCCACAATGCCCAAGACGCCCACCCGGGGGCGAATGCGGCCGCCGCGCCCTCGCACCTCGCGGGCCCCGTAAGTCGTAATGAGGCCCACCATGAAGGGGCCTAGCGCCGGCAGCACGGCCGTCATGTAGTGAGGGAGGTGGGCGGATCCGGGCACGAAGGCATGATAGCCGGCCTGCGCGGCCCGAATCATGAGCCGAAACACCACCGCCCCCAGCCCGCCCACGGCGCCCACCAGCACCGCCAGGAGAATCAGCAGGACCGGCTCCGGCAATCGCGAGAAGATCATCGTCGCACTCCTTGGCGGCCCGGGCCGCGGCCCTCGCGGAGGGGGGCCGCACCGCCCGCGCGGCCTGCACCGCCCGCGCGGCCCGCACCTGATAGACTGACTATACCAAAGGCTGGCGCGCTTCGCCGGCCGCCGACAGGAGGGATCCCGCATGGAGGGGCAGCCAACGGGGGGCGCAGCGGGGGTGGCGGATGCGGCCGCGGAGTGGCTGGACGTGCTGGACGCGGAGGGAGCGACCGTGGGCCGAGCGCAGCGCGCGGTGGTGCACCAGCAGGGCTGGTGGCACCGGACCGTGCATGTGTGGGTGCTGCGGCCGGGCGCCCGCGAGCCTCACGCCGTGTTTCAATGGCGTACGGCCGACCGCCGCCAGTTTCCGAACCTGCTAGACGTCACCTGCGGTGGGCATGTCGGGGCCGGGGAGCCGGTGGAGGAGGCCATGCGGCGCGAGCTGGCGGAAGAGCTGGGATTGGGCCGGCGGGCGCGCGTCGAGTCCCTGGGGCCGGTGGCGGTGGAGGCCCAGGATGGCGGCCCCCCCGTGCGCGAGTGGGCCCACGAGTTTGTGCACGTGAGCCGTCGCCCGCCGGCCGCCTATCGGGTGGCCGCCGAGGAGGTGCAGGGCCTGCTGGCCGCACCGTTGGGGCCGCTGGAGGCGCTGTGGCGCGGGGAGCAGGCCGAGGCGCGCGTGGCGGGCGTGCGCTTTGACCGCGGGCGGCCCGTCCCGATGCAGCGCCTGGTCCGCCGCGCCGACTTCGTCCCCGCGCCCGCGTCGCACTACGCCGCCTGGGCGCACCGCATGCGCCAAGCCTATGCACGGTGGCAAGAGCGGCCGCGCTAGCCTCGGGCTTGGCCTCCGCGGTCGGCGGGACGTGGGGATGCGCGGACGGCCTACAGCGTGCGAGGAACATCTCACTTCACGAAAACTTGCCGGCGCTCGGCCCCAATCTTGGCCGATAGGGTGGAGCCCGCGGGGGCACCCGGCCGGGATCGGCGCTGTCGCGGGCAGCATCACCTGGCCGGAACCGACCGTGGGTGGGGTCGCGTGCCCGCGATGTCCCGGCGACGCTTGGGTGGTCTCGGCGACATTGCTCGGGCGGCAAGGCCCTGGACGCTGCCGTTACATCGGCGCACCGTGTTGGCAGGGAGGGCGATGATGGCCACGGTGACACGAAAGGGGCAGATTACCTTGCCCAAAGTGGTCCGAAGGGCTTTGGGACTGCGAGCGGGCTCCCAGGTCACGTTCAAAGTTGAAGAGGAGCGAGTCATTCTGGAGAAGGTGCCACCCGTCGACGCCATCCGCCGGTGGAGAGGGTACCTCAAGACGGAAGGTGGTCGGTCGACCGATGACCTGCTCATAGAGTTGCGCGGAGGTCTGGCTGAAGACCACCGTTGACACGAACGTGCTCACCGATGACCCCGATCACGGGGACGCGTCGGAGGCCGCTTTGCGAGCAGCGGGTGCGGTTGCGGCGTGCCCGATGGTCCTCTCACAAACCTTGGCCTGGTTTCCCTCTGCCGACGAAGCCGAGCGATTCTTGCATGACGTCGGTGTGACTTTGGATTCCATGGGCTGGCCGGGAGTCGGCCCGCGCCTGGCAGACATACACGAAGCGCCGCGCGGCCTCCTTGACCTGTCCGCGCGTCGGCCCCGCGTGCGGCGCCTCCCTGCGAGCCCGGCACCAGACGGTGTCCGATTTCCTGATTGGGGGCCACGCGCTGCACCGGGCAGACTGCTTGCTGACTCGCGCCTGAGGCTTTTACCGATCGTAGTTCTCGAGGTTGGCCGCAATCGATCCCAGCGCGCCCGTTGGCTGATCCGCTCTCCCGCCCCCGACCTCTGCCACGCAGTCACGCCAGAAAGTATGAGGGCAACCACGGCTGCGCCATCGCACGCGAGTCGGCATAGGGAGCGGGGTCCCCCCGACCGTGCCGCTCATGCCATGACCACGCGGTAGGCCAGGGACGCCACTGGGCGGCCCTCGCCCGGACGCCGTAATTGGTCATTATTACCACGATTGGACATGCGCCCTGCGGTCCACAATACCCCCGAGCTGGGCGCGAGCCCAGCCATTTCCGGCGCGCCTCCGCCCGATGCGGCGCACACTACTTCGCGCTGAGCCCGGTCACGAATGTTCTCGTACGTCTTTTAGATCGGCCGAAGCGGACACCCTCTTGAACGGGCGAGGGTGCCACCGGGCTATCTATCAAACGGCTGGCGGCGGCCAGGTGTGCAGCTGGCGACGGCCCGAGTTGCGGGCGTACTGATGGGGGAGGGGAAAGGTGTGGGGCTGAATCTGGCGATGACCATCATCCAGTTTTTCTTCGTGCTGGTGATTGGCATGTACTTCTTGAACCTGCTGCGGACGCAGCAGGGAACCCGGGTGGCCGTGGAGCGCGAGTCGCGGCGCGAAATCGATCGCTTGAAGCGGCTCCGGGACATCTCGCTCAACGAGCCTCTGTCGGAGCGCACCAGGCCCCAAACCTTTGCCGATGTGGTGGGGCAGGCGGAGGGCGTGCGGGCCTTAAAGGCGGCGCTGTGCGGCCCCAATCCGCAGCACGTGCTGGTGTATGGCCCACCCGGCATCGGGAAAACTGCCGCCGCCCGCCTGGTGCTGCAGGAGGCGCAGAAAAACCCCGATTCGCCGTTTAAGCCCGACGCCGCGTTTGTCGAACTCGATGCGACCACGGCGCGCTTTGACGAGCGCGGCATCGCTGATCCCCTGATTGGGAGCGTGCACGATCCCATCTACCAGGGGGCCGGTGCCATGGGTCTCGCGGGGATTCCGCAGCCCAAGGCGGGCGCGGTCACCAAGGCGCACGGCGGCGTGCTGTTCATCGACGAAATCGGCGAGCTGCACCCCATCCAAATGAACAAGCTCCTGAAGGTGCTGGAGGACCGGAAGGTCTACTTCGAGTCGGCGTACTACAATCGGGACGACCAAAACGTGCCGGTGCACATCCAAGATATCTTTGAAAACGGGCTGCCGGCCGACTTTCGCCTGGTGGGGGCGACGACCCGGCAGCCGCATGAAATTTCCCCGGCGATTCGCTCCCGGTGCCTCGAGGTGTTTTTCCGGCCGCTGGTGTCGGATGAGGTGGGCCGCATCGCCAGCGGTGCCGCCGACAAGATTGGGGTGGCCCTGGAGCCTGGGGCCCTGGAGGTGGTGCGGCGCTACTGCTCCAACGGGCGCGAAGCGGTCAACATGGTGCAGATTGCCGCTGGCTTGGCGCTGACGGAGGCGCGCCACGCCGTCCGCCAAGCCGACATGGAGTGGGTGGCCACCATGGGCCAGTACAATCCGCGCATGGACCGGCGCGTGCGGCCCGACGCGCATGTGGGCCTGGTGAATGGCTTGGCGGTGTACGGACCCAACTTGGGCGCGGTGCTGGAGGTGGAGGTCGTGGCTCAGCGCGTGGATGGCCCGGGCCGCCTCACCGTCACCGGCATTGTGGACGAGGAGGAGATGGGGGCTCCGGGCCGGACCGTCCGGCGCAAGTCGATGGCCAAAAGCTCGGTGGAAAACGTGCTGACGGTCCTGGACTCGCTGACCACGCTGTCTCCTC
>JAJZWV010000116.1 GCA_021846505.1 Bacillota bacterium | reverse complement strand
AGAGCGGTCCGTACCCCACCCACCCGCCGGCGGTCTGCGCCATCCACCCACGATATTGGAGCTTAGCCCCCGGCCCACTTCGTGGCCGGAGGCGCGACGGCTGACGTGCCGAAGCATGGCACTTTGCCCGTGTGGCGGCTGGAACTTCCGCCCGGGCCTGTCCACTCTAGACAGCGACGGTTGCGTTTTTAGAATCAGCCAGAAGCCCGCCGCCCCGGGGGGCGGCGGGTGCGGGCAGTCTTCCGTTGTTGGCGGAAGGGAGCTCTGCCGACCCTGTGAAGTTATGGGCAACCCCTCGTGAAAAAGGGGCGGACTGCTTTTTCTTCAAGGCCTTGAAGAGCCAAGGCAACGAGACGGGGATGACGAACATCCACACGACCACGTGCCTCGGCACCACCTCCTCTCTGGCCCGGCTGCCCCAGAGACCCAGGACGCCACCGCACCAAGAGGATACCGAGACTCAAGCTACCACCATCTCAGTCTAATGGCCACGCGATTCGTGGTGCAGACCTTTTTATCCGACTTAATATGACTGCTATTGATCACACTCCATGGTGTTGTCCATCACGTTAAAGCCTTCCACCGCGTCGGGGTCGCCGCGGACCACCCCCGCTCAGCGCTCACTCTGTGTCGCAGGGCGTGTCGCCCGCGGGTTGTGGCTGGGGTCCGGCGCGAGGGTTGTGCCATCCGTCAGCTACTGCGGCTGGCCAGCGTCACGCCGGATGCAGCGATGCGCCCCCCGTCCTCCGCCCACATGCCCGCCCCCTCGCCCAACTGCAGCGTGCGCTCGATGGCGGCCCGCACTCGAGTGCCGGTACGCTGGATGCCGTAAGCGCGCGCCACGCTTTGCGCCAGATCCTCGCGCGAGAGCGAATAGGCGCTCTGCAGCACCAGCAGCACCACCTGGACGAGCTCTTCGGGCGCCACTTCCGACACCTCCCGGTCACCCAGCGCGCGGGCGCCGCAAGGTGCGCCGGCCACATATAGAAAATGGTCATCGCCGTAAGTGCGGGACCCCAGCTCGCCCCTCATCGTGTACTGGAGCATTTCCAGCACGTCGCGGCGCCGGCGCTCCGAGGTGCGCCCGTACAGCCGGCGCACCACCACGTCCAGGTGCACCGGGGCTTCACGACGCACCACCTGGTCCGCCCGGCCCCGCACCGGTTCGGGATAGTCCGGCAGCATCAGGGGCGTGGGGGCGGACCCGGGCGCCGGCAGTGCGTCTTGCGCCACCTCTTCGGCGACAGCATCCTCGACCGGCCCGCCATCGGGCGAGTCGAAAGCACTGTCCCCAGCCGCCGCCAGGGCGTCTCGGTACGCCTGCTCGAGCTGGGCAATGACGGCCGCCCGGTTCTTGATCCAGTCGGGCGCCCACACCCGTGCGATGCGCCACCCCAACCCCTCCAGCACTTCCTGCCTCAGCCGATCCCGCTCGCGTGCTGTCGGCGTCCCGTGATACTGGGCGCCGTCGCACTCAACCCCCAGCAGAAAGCGCCCGGGCTCGTCCGGGTGCACCACGCCGAGGTCAATACGATACCGGCCCACTCCCACCTGGGTGCGCAAGGACCAGCCCAGCGCACTCAGAGCGGCATGCACACTCTCCTCCAGGAGAGAGTCAAAGTTGTCCGGCTCACCGGCGCCCCGCGCCAAGCCGAGGGCCGCGGGGCCGTGCTGGGCATAATCCAGGTAGCGCTGCAGCATGGCTACGCCGCGGCTCGGGCTCTCCCGCTGGGCCAAGTCTTCCGGCGCCAGCGACGACACCACTTTCACATGGTCGCGCGCCCGGGTGATGGCCACGTTCAGCCGCCGGTACCCGCCGTCAAGCGCCAGGGGCCCAAACTGAAAGTGCAGGCGCCCGCTGGCGTCCCGGCCATAGCCGGTGGACAAAATCATGACGTCGCGCTCATCCCCCTGAACGCGCTCCAAGTTCTTGACAAACAGCGCCACCGGGCTGTCGCTGCCGAGCCACAGCGCCAGCGCCGGGTCAGACCGTGTCCGCCGCTCCAGCTCGTCTTGGATCGCCTCCATCTGGGCGGCAGAGAACGTCACCACGCCTAGGCTCTGGCGCCGGTGGTGCTGGACATGCTCCACGACAAGCTGTGCCACTCGTGCCGCTTCTGGCTGGTTGGCCCGCGTGCCCCCTCGCCCATACAGCCCATCGGCCACCCGGACGTACTCCACCCCCCGATAAGGCGCCTCGGCCACCGCGGACGGAAACGTGACCAAGCCACCCTCGTACACGTCGTGATTGGAAAACGCAATCAGGCTTTCATGGCGGCTCCGATAGTGCCAGCGCAGCTGCGCACGGGCCACTTGGGAAACCCGGGAGAGGTCCAGGAGACTGTCAAAGCTCAAGATGCCGGCCTCGTCCTCGGGATCCTCCCCTGCCATTCGATCGGTGAAAAAATCGGTGGGCGGCAACTGGTGCTGGTCTCCTACGACGATCACCTGGCGCGCCCGCAGAATAGCTCCGGCCGCGTCCTCGGGCCGCACCTGCGATGCTTCATCAAAAATGACCAAGTCAAACCGGTACAGGTCGAGGTCCAAAAGCGTGCTGACCGCCAGCGGACTCATCAGGAGGCACGGCTTGATTTCGGGCAGCAGGTGCGGCACCTGGCCCATCAGCTTCCGAAGCGGCATGAACCGGCGCCGCTTCTGTGCCTCCCGCAGGACGATAGAGGTCTCTGCGCTGGACGCCTGCACGAAGTCTCGGGGGCGCCGCGCATACAGTTGGTGGCGCAGGCGCTCCCGGTGCCACCGCGAAAGCTCCCGGTCCAGGGCACGAAATTGCCGCACGCGGTCCACGTGCTCCTGACGGCGAAACCGCGCCAGCACCGGCCGCTCGCGCGCGACCGCATCCAGCCACTCCTGATGGAACCGGCGCCAGAACCCCTCCTGCATCCGCGCCACAGAACCTGGACTGGCCGCGCGCCGGAGCTCCGCCACCCACTCTCCGAAGCCCGCCTCCTCCAGCCCCCGGCAGACGGCTGCCACGGCAGTCCAGTCTTCCAGCTCACTCAGGTTGGCCATCCGCTCGGCCACAAACCCCAAGCTCTGGTCAAACGGCCACGACCCCACCACCGACGCCATCGGGGCGGATCCTCGGTCTTCAAACAGCGCCAGGAAACTGTCCAGGGCCGCCTGCAGCGCTTCGCGCGCTGCCTCGGTGCGCGCCAATGCCTTCACGGCGGTGGGGGGTACGCCGGCCACCGCCAGTGCTTGAAAGGCGGGCGTCATCGTCACGCCGGGCAACGCCTCAGCCCATCGGCACCACCGGATGGCCTGCCCCACACGCTCCCAATCCGTCCTAGTTCCCGCGTAGAA
>JAJZWV010000115.1 GCA_021846505.1 Bacillota bacterium | reverse complement strand
TGACGCGGGATAGCGTCCGGGGCGTGGCACGGGGCTCGGGGCGGGGGTGGGCCGCCTGCACCGGTTGGTGGACACGCCGGGGCCCCTGGACGATGACACGTGGGGGGCGCATCCGGGGGACCGGGTGTTGTCCTTTGATGACGCGTCGTTTCGGGGGACGGACCGGTGCCTCCCGATCGCGCTGTTGGCCCCCGAGCGCCGCGTGCTCACGATCTGGGCCGACGACCGGATCGCCACGCGGGACGCGTGGTTTGCCCGCCTCCCCCCGGATGGGCGGGCCCGCATTCGCGGCGGCGGCATCGACATGAAGGTGGCCTACCGCCAAGCCATCCAGCGCGCCTGCTCCCACGCCCAGGTCCTCGTAGACCCGTTCCACAGTGTCAAGGAGGGTACCCCCCGGCGGGATGCGGCCCGGCGGGACGAGCAGGACGTCGCCGGGACGAGCATGCGGCGCTGGCCACTCATTAAGGGGGTGGAGCATCGGCGGCCCCACCCAGCGGCGGCGCTGGCCACCATTCAGGCGACCGATCCCGCGTTGGGGGCGCTGCATCGCTTGAAAGAAGACGGGCGCCAGCTCCTGCCGGCCCCGGACCGCGCGACCGCGGCGGCCCAGCTGTCGCGGTGGCTCATCCACGCCGAGGCCTGTAACCACGCCGAAGGCTACGCCTGGGCGCAAACGATTCAGCGGTGGCGGCCCGCGATCCTGGCGCGGTGGGAGCGGGGCCGGGAGTTCCCCCACGGGTTCATTGAGGGGTGCCACACCCAAATCAAGGCGCCAGATCGCCTGCGCTACGGGTTCCGCAACCGCGATCGCTATCGACGGAAGATGCGGCGCGGCTTCCTCCCGGAGACCGCGATCCCACAGTGATTGACGTAGAGCCACCCAGCACTTGAGTCCCCCCGCGCGGTTGTGCTAAGCTGGGAGCGGAATCCGACCGGGCCGTGCATAAGCGCGCACCATAGAGGGTGCAAACGATCGGAGTGGGTGTGGGCCCACTCTTTTCACATGCGGGAATGCTCCGCTCCCGTCGGGGAAGCGGTGGGTTTGGCGTGAAATCGGGCCTGCATGGAGGCCGGCAGCAGGAGGTCGTTGGCAGATGAACGCCGAGTTTCTCGGAGCGCTGTCAGACTTAGAGCGCGACCGAGGAATTGACAAAGAAATATTGATTCAGGCGATCGAGGCCGCGCTCATCTCAGCCTATCGGCGGCATTTCGGCGCCGCTCAGAACGTCCGGGTAGAGGTGGACCGACAAACGGGAGAGCCCCGGGTGTTTGCCATCAAGACGGTCGTGGGCGAGGTGGCGGACGAGCGTACAGAGGTGGCGCTCGCCGAGGCGCACCGGGATAACCCCACGCTGGATCCGGGCGACGTGGTGGAGTACAACGTCACGCCCAGCACCTTTAGCCGCATTGCCGCGCAGACCGCCAAGCAGGTGGTGATGCAACGCATTCGCGAGGCAGAGCGGGGCCTTATCTATCAGGAGTATTCCAGCCGCGAAGGCGACGTGGTGAGCGGCGTGGTGCAGCGGGTGCAAGGCAATACCGACGCGGCCGGCCGGGACTTGGCGGACTTGTTTCGGGGGGCGGAGTCGCACCAGCGGCTGTTTGTGGACTTGGGCCGCACGCAGGCAATTCTGCGGCCGGCTGACCAGGTGCCCAATGAGGAGTTGCGGTCCGGGCAGCACGTGCGCGCCTACGTCGTGGAAGTGAAAAAGGCTGCCCGAGGTCCGGAGATTTACGTCTCGCGAACGCACCCCGGTCTATTGAAGCGGCTTTTTGAGCTGGAAGTCCCGGAGATCCACGATGGGCTGGTGCAAATCAAGGGGATTGCCCGAGAGGCCGGCTATCGGTCGAAAATCTCCGTGTGGGCGGATGACCCCGACCTTGATCCCGTCGGCGCCTGCGTCGGGCCGAAGGGCACTCGCGTCCAGGCGATCGTGAATGAAATTCGGGGCGAGAAGCTGGACATCATTCACTGGGACCCGGATCCGGCGGTGCTTGTCGCCCACGCGCTGTCGCCGGCCAAGGTGATGTCGGTGGATGTAGACCTCGAGACGCGGCATGCCCGGGTCGTGGTGCCGGACTATCAGCTGTCCCTGGCGATTGGCAAGGATGGGCAAAACGCGCGGCTGGCGGCCAAGCTGACACAGTACAAAGTGGACATCCGGTCGGAGTCGCAGGCGGGAGGTGGCGCATGGTGAAGGCGGGCCGCGTGAGAAAGCGCCCCATCCGGTCCTGCGTTGCCTGTGGCCGGTCGGCGGACAAGCGTGACTTGGTCAGAGTCGTGCGCGAGCCGGGCGGCGGGGTGGCGGTGGATTCGACCGGCAAGCGGTCGGGGCGTGGCGCCTACTTGTGCGCCTCGGCGGCCTGCCTGGCGGCCGCGCTGAAAAGCCGGCGCCTGGAGCGGGCTCTGTCCCTGGCGGCGCCGCTGCCCGAAGCCGTCGTCATGCATTTGCAGGCCTCGATCGGCAGTGCCCCTTCCGCAGGAGGCCCGCAAGATGCCTAGCGGGCGGTGGACGGATTGGCTGGGCTTGGCCAAGCGGGCGGGCCGCCTGGCGCCCGGGGACTCGCAGGTGCGGCGTGCCCTGCAGGACAACCGGGCACGAGCCGTGGTGGTGGCGGAAGATGCCGGCCACTCCGTGCGGCGCCGCTATGAGTCGTGGACAGAGGAGCGGGCCATCCCCTTCGTGGTGCTGGGTACCAAGTTGGAGTTGGGAGCCGCCATTGGCATGGGCCCGCACGCGGTCGTAGCGGTGACGCAGAAAAGTTTGGTGAAGGGATTGCTGGAAGCCATCACGGAAACCACGGGGAGGAATTATTTTGGCAGACAAACCGGGGAAGACGGACAAGGTGGAGGCCAAGGACAAAGCGGAGAAGACCGACAAGGACCGCGGCATACGCGTATACGAGTTGGCGAAGGAGCTCAAGCTCGACAGCCGGCGCCTGATCGACCTGCTCCACCGGCTGCACGTCGAAAATATTCGGAACCACATGAGCACCGTGGAAGCCGAGCCGGAGCAGATCGTGCGCGACATCATGAAAGGCAAGTTGCCCCCGACCGGTGGGCCGGCGGCAGCGCCGAGCGCGACCGAGCCAGCCGCACCGTCACCGGCCCCCGCAGCGGGGCACGAGAGCGCGCCGGCGCCGATGGTGCGGACCGGCGCCGCCTCAGCACCCGCCCGGCCCGCCGGGAAGGACCCGCACGGCGCCCAGCACGGCCCCACACGGCCTCGGACCGATACTCCGCCCACGGTGCGGACGGGCGCGGGCCAGGCCGGCCGCCCGCCGATGGGCGGCTCCGGCCGTCCGCCGATGGGCGGCGCCGGCCGCCCGCCGATGA
>JAJZWV010000063.1 GCA_021846505.1 Bacillota bacterium | reverse complement strand
TGTAACCCGGAGGGTCCCGAGACCTGAGGGAGCGGGGGCGACCCGGAGTCGCCCCCGCTCCTTGCGGCCTACGCCGCGGCCAGGGAGCGTGAGACTCGCGTGGCCAAACAACGTGGGACTCTACACCCGGGGGCGGCGCGCGGATAACCAGTCGGGTGCGAGATCTGTAACGCACGGTTCGGGATCTCATTAAGTCCCGGTACAGCCTGTTGAAGAAGGCGTTGGTTTATCTAAGCCACTTCCGCACCCGGGTCGACGCCCGGCCCACCATCTTCGAGCACATCGAAACCTTGTAAAACCGGCAACGCCTGCGCAGTGCCTTGGGGTGCCGTACGTCGCAGGGGGCGGCCGACGTCTATATCACAGCTCAACGCTCGAGTCCCGACTTTGGGCTGCCACGCTCTTGACTTAAGTCCACATGCCAGGTAGCCGATGCTCCGGTACCCACCCGGTCCCCTTCGAGTCCTGTCACCGTTGCGGGCCTGGAACACGCACGGCTTCAAGGTACCCCTGGCGCGCATGCACGGCGACCTCTTGCGACACCGGCACTCCAGGGACGCTGTAAACCTTGTACCAACCAGAATACGCCCCGTGGTAGGCGACCTCTGTCACTTCAGGGCCGACCCGGCTCACCGTGCGGTGTGTGACGTGATAGGCGTGTCCACGTACGCTAAGGACAAAGTCATAGTGCCATGGGAACAGGTAAAGCGCCGACTTAGCACCGAGAAGGCTACAACCGCCCGCAATCACTACGACCGCCAGTGAAATGCCGCCGACCCAGCCAGGTCGGAATCGAAGCCGCTTGGAAATATCCTGCGCACCTCCAAAGCAAGCGACGAGGCGGACGTCAAGCAAATCTTACTAACCAGTATACGCCACCGGCCAGGAAGCGGTCAAGAAGCGCCCCACTAGCGGGACTTTCACGCTTACGGTAGTACCCCACCTTACCCGAGCGACGGAGGGCTAAACGAGGCTTGCCCCGGTAGGCAGCAAGAACCGCCGCAGGCGTCCACTCGGTGTGGTCGGTAACCAGGAGCGTCGTGCCAAAGTGGGCGTCCTGATGGGTCGCGGAGGCCGCGTCGTCCCAGTGGGCACATCCCCCGGCCAGGTCACGCCTGCGGGCGGCGTATTGTGTTTCCCCCCGTTTCTGCTCACCCGCTCTATGTCACGGCGACGGTAGGGAGGTTTTGCTGCCGCGACTAACGGTGAGTTAAAGTGGACCCGGTTGTCAAGACCGCCGATCGCCCGATCGTAGTCCCACTCTGCCTCCTCTCAGGGGATAACTGACCGCTCGGAGTCCTGGGGCCGAAACGGAAGGGTCAGGGAAAGAACGAGAGCCTGTTTGGGGAGGCCGACCGTGCGAGAATTCGTATCCCCTCCCCCCCTGGGGGGGTCTACTCAAGGATCACTTCCCCCGTATAGACCGCAGCCGGGGTCGCATACCCCAGCGCTTGGTGCGGCCGCACCGTGTTGTAACACGTCAGGTAGCCGGCGAGACCCTGCCGGGCGTCCCGGGGGGTGCGATAGTCATTCAAGTACACCTCCTCGTACTTCACACTCCGCCACAAGCGTTCGGTGAAGATGTTGTCGAACGCCCGCCCCCGCCCATCCCTGCTGATCGGCACCCCCGGCCGCCTCGAGGCGCGCCGTATCGTGCGGGCTCGTGAATTGGCTGCCCTGGTCATGGTTCCCGATGACGGGCGTGGCCTGCGCCAGGGCGCGCTCGGCCGCCTGCTGCCCAAACGGCAGCGAGAGGGTCTCGGACAGCTCCCCACTCACCCCATAGCGCGAGAACCCGTCTAGGATGGCCACGACGTAGAGCCAGGTACCGCGGAGGCGGATATAGGTGTAGGGGTCGGAGCAGGGCGCCGCGCGGCCTTTCGACCTGCCGGATTCCCTGCCCCG
Organism: Bacillota bacterium; assembly: GCA_021846505.1. Lineage (GTDB taxonomy): Bacteria > Bacillota > Sulfobacillia > Sulfobacillales > JAIMBI01 > JAJZWV01. The sequence continues at coordinate 18,195 of JAJZWV010000063.1, read as the reverse complement.
CCCTCCGAACCGGACGTGCGACTCTCACCGCATCCGGCTCTCCACAGGTTCAGACCAATGGGGCGGATGGGGCCGCCCAGGGCGTCGGAATGCGCGTGCCGCGGTAGCGATAGCGCACCACGGGGACCTCCCCGGGGCGGCGCCACGTCGTCCGCCCGTCCCGAATCGGGCGACCCGGCAGATGCCGGCGGAGGAACGTTCCCCCACGGAGACCGGCGTGGCGCTTGCGGAGCCATCCCACGATGCGCCACCCGGTGAAGTAGTCGAGGTAGGCGAACGTTCGGGCGGATACGCCGTGCCGGAAGTAGTTACACCACCCCCGCCGACCGGGCCCCCTTGTTGTCGCGCGCGCGGGAGAACGCCACGACCAGAAACGCCGGATCCTAGACCCGATTGTCGACATCGTCGAAGCGACGGGTCGGGGTGGTCCCGGCCCATGGGTGCCGCTGCTCTTGCATCCGGTGTACCCACCCCGCGGCCTCTGCGAGGTCGGGCCACGGCTCGCCGATATTCATCCGCGCCCTCCCCCTTCCGTAGGGACGCTGCGAACCGGCTGGACCCCTTCGCCATGTGGCCGGCTTTCCCGGCCGCGGACGACTACGGGGCCTCCGCCCCACGGTGGCGGCATGAGTCAGCGACGAACCGTCCCGCCACCCCTCCCGAAGGGGGTCGGGGCGGGGACCGCCCCAGTGGTTCCCACGTTCCCTCTTGCCCCGTTTGACGGGCGAGGGGCCCAGCTATGCCCCTGCGGTCTCGCGCCGGGTACGCCGCAGACCTTCCCCGGAGTCTCCGGGCCGGCGACATCATCCGGGCCCAGGAGTGCTCCGCCCGTGGGCGGAGACGCACCGCCACCCCGCCGCCATCCGTTAGGTTCGAGCGGGTGGGTCACTTAAGAGGCGTTCAGCTGCTGGTTCCTCACGTACACCGTCCCGTCGGGCGGGCCGGACCCCGGCCATCTAACGGTGCTGGCCTGTCCCGGCGTTGTCGAGGCGGCTTGCCACCCGCGCCCGCGTCCTCGGGCTCGGGCTGCCTCCCGCTTCACCGACCCGCTGAGACGGGGCGGCGGCGTAGGTCTTTCACCTACTCACGGTTCAAGAGCGCTGCGTGGGGCTCGATATCGATGCCCCACACGTGATTGGGGTACGCCGCTGTCACCCCCGCAGCAAATAGGAATACCCCGCGTGGGCCGGCTGGTGGCCGGCCCCGGGGCAAGGCCCGGGATCCCCGTCGTCCGCATCGCGTGCGGCACCCGCTGGCGACTCACCGCGTACCCCTCCTGTCTCAACACCCCCGCGAGTCGGCGCGAGCCGAAAAACGGGGGGCCATGTAGATTTCGTCGATCCGGTGATACCCGGCCGCGGTCGCGGGGGGCGCGAGGCGGGGCCGGTCGTAGAGACGCGCCCGGCTGACCCCCACCAGACCCGCTGGGGCACGCACCGACAGCGTCGGATCCGCCCGGTCCCCCAGCGCCCCCCGGGGCGCCGCCGCCGGGTCCGCGAACAGGTCCGGCCGGTGGTCGACGGCCTCCTTCCGCCACCGATGCAACAGCCGGGGGGCGATGCCATACTCGGCCGCCATCGGCGTCACCGGCCGCAGGTCCTGCCGCAGTTCCAGCACTAGCTGGGCCTTCACGGTCGGGGAATGCTGCTTGCTCATCGTCTGCGAGTGTACCGCGACAGGGACTTCAGGGCCTGTCTAAATTCCTGGGTCCACTATAATCGGCCGCCCATGCAGATGCCCACGCAGATGCCGGCTGCCACCGCAGCCTCATCTCGACGGCTGGGCGGCGGCTCCTGTTTGAGCGGCCGAGAAATGCGAAAAGCGCTGGGGAAAAATCCCGACGTGGGGAGAGCGAATCGCGCCGACACCAACCGGCCAGGAGCCCTTGGGGGCACCCGGCCGGGGGCGAGCGAGGCGCTTAGCTGGCGGGGGACGACGGCGTCGCCGACCCGTACGCCACGTTGAATCCGTCCGTGTCGCTGTCAGGCAGCGACGGGGTCGACACCTGCGAGTGGCGCTGAATCATCACGCCGCCGTCTGACAGGACCAAGCCCGGGTTGCCGCCGTTGACCGTGCCCGGATTGAACAGGGCTTGCCCATAGTGGGCCAGCGTGGCTACGTGGCCGCCAATCGTGGGGGCCTCCTCAATCCACTCAGCCGACGCGCCGGGGCCGCTGTACGCCTGGGTGGTGGTGAAGGACCATCGTTGAGTGGTGTCGCTCAGCGCAATGGTCCAGGTGCCGTTGCCGTTGTTCGCGATGCTGGCCGACATGTGGTCGCCGGGGGCCACCGGATATTGAGACGGGGAAAGTTCGGTTTCGGCTGCGGGGAGAATTTCCCACCACGCGTAGTACTGCGCGCCGCCCGCGGCGTAGTCCTGCTCCGTGCCGGTCTGAATGAGGTTGCTGTTGTTGAATCCGTCGATGCCAATCCAGCTTGAGGAATACGTGGATCCCTTGGACGGACTTACCGTGGGCACCATCCACTGGCCGGTGATGGAGTGGAAGGTGCCTGTCTCCGCATACCCGGACCAGTTGGACGAGGCCCAGCCATACTTTGCTCCAGCGGAGCCGCCCCCGCCGCCGTGCCCGTGGCCCTTCCCGTGGGTGCCCGGCCCCCCCTGGCTGATGTGGCGCGCGGCGTTGACGATGCCCGTCGCAGCCAGGGCCGGCGCGGACGCCGGCGCCGACATCAGGAGCAAACCTCCAGCGGCCAGCACGGTCGAGGCAACTTTCCAGAATGCGCGCATCATGATGACTCCTTTCAGCAATCGCGTTCGCTTATGAGGGAAAGCCGCTCCTGGGAACTCGGCTGCCCAGCGCAGGCAATTCGCTGCGGCGCTTCCGATTCCTCCCTAACGGCCGCGGATTTCCCAGCACGGAGGGCTCCTGGCGTCATCGGAAAGGGCATGCGGCTGCTATAGGGATGTGTGGGAGCCACGTCCCGATGGGGGAGTGGGCAGCGGTGCACCGACCGGGGCGGGGGGCCGCATCGAATGCAAGGTCCGGAATAGCGCCAGCAGTAGCACGACGGCCACCAGCCCCACGGAGTCTTGGAGCACGCCCGCGAGCGGGAGCGCCACACCGGCCTGCGCTAGGCGAGCACCCAGCGCGGGCAGCCGCATAGCTAGCACCAGCGCCAAAGCCGCCGCGGCCCTGAGCCGCAGGCGATCGGCCGGGGCGGCCGGCGGGACCTGTGCCGCTGTTAGCACGACTAGGGCCAAAATCGCCCACACCGCCTCGTGAATCCAGGAAATCGGCGATGCCAGCACGCCCACCAGCCCCACGGCGACGGCCGCCGCCGCCGCGTGGCCGCTGTGCTCCAGCCACAGGGCGCGGGACAAGCCCCAGACGGCCAGCGCGGCCAGCAGCGCCGCCAGCACGGGTGTGTGCCACGGCCCGAGCGACAGGCGATCCACCATGCCCCACAGCGATTGGTTCAGATAGGACGTCGGTGAGCCGGGGCGCTTCACGTTCCACAGCAGGCGGGTGAAGTAGCGGACGGACGACGTCGGGCGCAGCGCCCAGCCGATCCCCGTGAGCGCCAGCCAAGTGCCGATGGCGGCGGCGGCTGGCCGCCATCGGCGCGCCAGCAGCAGGTACAGAATGAAAAGGCCGGGCACCACTTTCACGGCAGCCGCCAGTCCCACCCAGGCGCCCCTCCAGGCTTGCCCTTCGCGGGGCAGCGATCCGGCCACGGCGGCGGCCATCAGGAACAAGTCGACTTGGCCAAGCGATAGGTTGTCAAACACCGGCTGGGTAACGAGTGCCAGCGCGGTGCCCGCCAGGATCCACCGGGAGCGCCCGGGGGGCCGCCCCGCCACGGCATACATAGCCCAGGCCAGGGCCGCCAGTGACCCGGCGTCCCACAGCAGCGACAGGGTCCGCTCCCCAGCCACCGACAGGGGAACCATCAGGATGGCAGCGATGGGCGGGTAGGTGAAGGGCAGCCGCAGGCCGGGATCAAAGCCCGGCCCATACAGCCGGGATCCGGACTGGATGGCGCGAGCTCCCGCGAGATAGACCCGCAGGTCCACCGGCATCAGGGCTGGCGGTCCCAGAAGGTGCATCACCACAGCCGCCAAGCTGCCGACGGCGGCCAAGGCCAGCACCACCCCCGCCACCACGCCCCAGCGGGTCCGGTGGGTGCCGGTCGGGTGCGGGCCGCGCTGCGCTGCCTGCAGCCAATGGTCGATGCGCATCCTTTGGACTTCGCGCGCCCACTGGCAAATTCCTGCCCCATCCGCCCGGCGTGCGGACCGCAGCGCCACCTCCATAGCAGGGAGCGCACAGATCTGGTAAAATCCCAAGTTCAGACGGGGTCTGTCGCCACTAGTCGCCCCTTTTGCGGGGGCATGCCGTGGGAAGGGCGCTTAACAGGCATGGATCAGGTGCGGATTGGGGAAAAGCTCGTCAGCCTCACCCGAATTCGGCTGGTGGTGGAGCAGGCGATGGCGCTCAGGGCCGAAGGGCTGTCCCAGGCGGAAGTGTCCGCAAGGCTGGGTGTGGACCGCACGCTCATCTCGCGGCTGGAAAGCGTGGGCGAAATTCGCGTGGGGCACCGCGTGGCGCTGATTGGCTTTCCCGTGGCCAACAAGGCCGCGGTGGAGCAGCTGGCGGCACGGCTGGGCGTCGATTTCGTGTGGGTGATGACCGATGCCGAGCGCCGGGCGTTTGCCGACAGCCTGTCAGGGGCAGCGCTCATCGACAGCATCTTAGCCATGGCGGCGCGGGTGCGGGCCTTTGATGCCGTGGTGCTGCTGGCGTCGGACCGGCGCATCCAGCTGATGGAGGCGCTGTTGGATCGCAGCGCGGTGGTGCCCATTATCTTAGGCGAGGCCCCGCTGGACCGAGACGTGTTCGTCGACGTGCCCGGCCTGGAGCAGGTGCTGCTGGCGCTCCGGGCGGACGGAGGCTAGCGAGGGCGTTAAGACGGGAGGACCTCACATAGGATGCCTCCAGCTTGGCGGCAAGTAGGACGCGAGCGCAGAGACTGCAGAAAGAAGGCGGCATAACCTTGGTGGAGCGCGAATTGCTGGTGTCGGCGGAGGGCCTGAAGAAGCTGGAGCACGAGCTGGATCATCTGAAGACGGTGCGGCGCGGCGAAGTGGCCGAGCGCATCAAGACGGCGCGGGAGTTCGGCGACATCTCCGAGAACTCCGAGTATGAAGATGCCAAGAACGAGCAAGGACTCATCGAAGCGCGCATTCAGTCGCTGGAAGCTATGCTGCGAAACGCCCGCGTGGTGGATGAGGCGACCCAGGACCCGCACGTGGTGCATATTGGGTCGCATGTGACGGTGCAGGAAGAGGGCGAGGAGGCCCCCGAGGAGTACATCATCGTGGGGGTAGCAGAAGCCGATCCGGTCAAGAATCGCATCTCCGTGGACTCGCCAGTGGGCAAGGCCCTGTTGGGCGCCCAGGTGAAGGACTGGGTGGACGTCACGGCGCCGGTTGGAAAAATCCGCATGCAAGTGCTGTCCATTAAGTAGGCGCCCGAGCTCGGCTGGCCCCAAAGGGGGCCTGTCTGGCTGTGTCGGGCTGACACTTCGGTCAAGGAGGGCGAATCTTGGAGGACGGACCCGGCGAGTCCCTGCGCGCCGTGCGCATCGCGAAGTGGCAAGCGTGGCGCGACAGCGGGCAGGACCCGTATCGCCACACCCGCTTTGAGCGCACGCACTTGGCGCGGGACATCACCAGCGGCTATCCCGGCAACGACGGCCAGGCGGCCCGTGTGGCGGGGCGTATCATGGCGATTCGGGGGCACGGGCGGGCCGCCTTTCTGGACCTGCACGATCCTTCCGGGCGCCTCCAGCTGCATGTGACCGCTGAAGTGCCCGAAGCGCTGGCCCTGCTGGCTGGTTTGGACTTGGGTGACCACGTGGGGGCGTCGGGCACGGTGTTTCAAACCCGCCGCGGCGAGGTGTCCCTGGCCGTGGGCCAGCTGGTGCCGCTGTCCAAAAATTTTCGGGGGCTGCCGGACAAGCGACATGGCCTGACGGATCCGGACTTGCGTTATCGGCAGCGCTACGTCGACTTAATGACGAATCCTGACAGCGTCCGGACGTTCCAGCTGCGCTCCGCCGCCGTGCGCTTGCTGCGCGAGCAGCTGGACCGGGAGGGGTTCATGGAAGTGGAAACCCCGGTGCTGGTGCCGATTGCCGGCGGCGGCATGGCGCGGCCGTTTCTGACCCACCACAATGCCCTGCACCGGGACTTGTACCTGCGGATTGCCACCGAGCTCTACCTCAAGCGGCTCATCATCGGAGGTCTGGAGCGGGTGTACGAGATTGGGCGGGTGTTTCGCAATGAAGGCGTCGACGCCAACCATGGGGCAGAATTCACGATGCTGGAGCTGTACTGGGCCTACGTGGGCTACGAAGAAATCATGAGTTTGGTGGAGCGGCTGCTGGCACACCTCTGCCAGACGCTGACCGGGGGCCTCGAGATTGAGGTGGACGGCACCCGGCTGGATTTCACGCCCCCCTTCCCGCGGGTGGACATGGGGGAGCGCTTCCGCGAGCGCACCGGCCGGGACTTGCTGGATCTGGACACCAAGGCGCGCGCGCTGGACACGGCGCGAGCCTTGGGGGTGCACCTCGATCCCTCGCTCACCCGCACGCAAATTTTGGACAAGCTGGTCAGTGCCGTGGTCGAGAGAGACTTAGTGCAGCCCACGTTCTTGGTGCATCACCCGGTGGACCTATCGCCGCTGGCGAAGCGGCGGGCGGCGGATCCGCGCACCACCGAGCGGTTTGAGCTGTTTTGCCGCGGGAGCGAGCTGGCCAATGCCTTTTCGGAGCTGAACGACCCATTTGACCAGCGGCAGCGGTTCATGGACCAGATGCGGGAGCGCGCTGAGGGCAACGATGAGTTGCCCGAGCTGGATGAAGACTTTCTGCTGGCGCTGGAGCACGGCATGCCCCCGACGGGCGGGCTGGGCATCGGGGTGGATCGGGTGGCCATGCTGCTGGCGGGCGTGACGTCCATCCGCGACGTGGTGCTGTTTCCCATGCTGCGGAGCCTGGATCGCGACGGAGGCAGGGACACCCTGGTATGATGGACGCTGTGAACAATTTTGTGCACAGGGGGCCGCCGTGAAAACCGTCGTCAGCATAAGCCTCGGATCGTCGCGGCGCGATCACCGCGCGGAGCTCACCGTCCTGGGCGAGCCCGTCCAGGTGTCGCGCCGCGGCATGGACGGCCGCCTGGATCGTGCCCTGGAAGTGATTCATGCGCTGGATGGCCGCGTGGATGCCTTGGGGCTTGGCGGGGTGGACCGCTTTTTGACCGTTGGCGCGCGGCGCTACACCGTCCCGGTGGGGGAGCAGCTGGCGCAGGCCGCCACGGCCACTCCGGTGGTGGACGGCAGCGGCATCAAAGCCGTGTGGGAGCCGCTGGTCGTGGAGCAGCTGGCCGCCGACCGCATCCTAAAGCCAGGCCAGACGGCACTTATGGTGTCGGCTCTGGACCGCTATCCGATGGCCGCCGCGCTGGAGGCCGCCGGCCTGCATCTCGTGTGTGGCGACCTCATGTTTTCGGCGCGCATCGACTATCCCATTCGCACGCTGGCCGAGCTTGCGGAGCTGGGCCAGCGGCTGGTGCCGGAAATGGTGAAGCTGCCGTTCCAGCGGCTCTATCCGGTGGGCAGCGAGCAGGAAGCGGAGCCCGATCCGCGATTTCTGCGCCACTTTCAAGATGCGGACGTGGTGGCCGGCGACTTTCACTTCATCCGCCGCTACTTGGCGGGCCGCTTGGACGGCAAGGTGATGCTTACGACCTCCACCACGGCGGACGACGTGGAGATGCTGCTCGCGCGGGGCCTCGCCACGCTGGTCACCACCAGCCCGCGGCTCATGGGGCGCACATACGGCACTAATGTGCTGGAGGCGGCCCTGGTGGCGGTCTCCGGCGTGCGCGCGGAGGATCCGGCGTGGGGCGACACCGTGCGGGCCGCGGGGCTGTCGCCGTTTGTGGTGCGGCCAAACCCTAGGGAGGTGCGGGCATGAGTCAGCTGGCGGACACGCTGGCCCGCTTCGCCGAGGCGTGCAGCCGCAATGAGCGGCTTCGGCAGATGAACCACGACTGGAACCGCCTCATCCTGGTGCAGCCCGACGACGCCGACCCCCACTGGCTGTTCTACCAAGGCGGAGAAGCGGCCGTTGTGGAGGAAGGCGGGGAGCCCGACCTCATTGTGGAAGGGTCGTCCGCGGTGCTGCAGAATATTTTTTCGGGGGCCTCCACCCCCACGGAGCCGTACATGAGCGGCGATCTGCGGGTGCGCGGCGCCCAGGACGACGTGATGCGGCTCGACATCATCGCACTCCTGATTTGGGGGGAATAGTGTGGCCGGGCTGAAGCGGGCGCTGCCACTGCGCACCGCCGTATCCACCAGCGCCGGCCTTGCGTCGGCGGCCATTAATTTTCTGGCGGTGGCGGAGCTGGCGGGCTACGCGGGCGGGCGCTCCGGCTGGCTGGCGATTTTGGTGGCCGGCGTCCTCATCACCTTGGCGGCCGGCAACTTCTCCGAGCTGACGGCGCTCTACCCATCGGCCGCCGCCATTCGCGTGTGGATCCGCCGCGGTGCCTCGGACCAGCTGTCGATGGTCGCCTCGCTGGTGTATGTGGGCACGGTCGTGTTTGTCATCGCCGCCGACGCCTTTGTGCTGGGCCACGTGTTTTTGGCCGCGCTGCCGGGCGTGCCGGGGCTTCTGTGGATTTGCGCACTGCTCGGGCTGGTGACGCTCTTGAACCTGCGCGGGATCCGGGTGGCGGGATGGGTGCAGGATCTGAACGGCTTGTTCCTCCTAGGCAGCCTCCTGGTGGTGTCCCTGCTGGCGCTGGGCCATGTGCCGGCGCCGCACTGGCATGCGGCGCTCCAAATCGGGCCCAACTGGATCCAGGCCCTGGCACTGGGGGTCTTTGTCTTTGTCGGCTTTGAGTGGGTGACGCCGCTCGCCGAAGAGTTTCAGGACAGCCGCGTGATCCCGCGCGGCATGTTCATGGCACTGGGGCTGATTGCGGTGGCGTTTGGCTTGTTTGCGCTGGCCGCGCAGATGGTGCTGCCCGCGCATGGGCTGGCGTCCAGCCCAGTGCCGCAGCTGCTGCTGGGCCGCGCCGTCCTGGGGGGCTGGGGGTTTTGGTGGATGGTGGTGGTGAGCCTCACCACCGCCATGACCACGTTTAATGGGGGGCTGGCGACGGCGTCGCGCTTTGTGTATGCCGCAGCGCGGGAGCGCCTCCTGCCCGTGCGCTTCAGCCGCCTGAATGCCCGGCTGGTGCCCCAAAGCGCGCTGGTGCTGCTGGCGGCTGTGGCGCTGGTGCTGGCGGCGGTGGTGTACGCCACCGGTGTGTACACGCTGCTTATCAACGTGGGTGCGGCGGTGGAGTCCTTCATGTACGCGCTGGCCGCCTGGCTGGTGCTGTCGCTGCGCCGCCGCGAGCCGCACCGCGCACGAACCTTTCGCATGCCGGGCTTGCCGTGGACGACCGTGCTGACGATGGTGGTGTTTGCCGGGCTGGGTGTCGGAGCCGCCACCACCGCCAGCGGCATTCCGGGGCCGGTGCCGTGGCCGCTGGTGTTTGTGGCGGTGCTGGCCGTCCTGGCGTTTTGGTATGTGCGGCAGGTTGTTCCCAGGCTAAGGGCGCCCGCCGCCGCTGGTGCCCGCATCCCCCCGCCGCCCGACGTCTAAATCTCGCCCGCGCGCGTAGTCTGTCTCAGCCGCCGCCGTGGCACGCGAGGCGGCGCGGCAGGGAGGGACAGGCATGCTGGGACTGAAGTCGTTGCTCAGCTGGGCGGCGGGGCTCCTGGCCGTGTCACTGGTGCTGGTGCTGACCGCGGTGGCCCCCGAGGCGCGAGCGGCCGCCACGAAGTTTATCACGTTTGACCGAGCCCTTTTGGCGGACGCTCATCTGGCGCGCAGCGCTCCGAGGGCTCCTCGCCGGCTGCCGGCTCCGGTGGCGGCAGTCGGCAGCCAGGGGCTCCCGCCAGGCCTGGTGATGGGGTACCTGGCCGATTCCCCCACGGCTCCCGGGGCAATTGCCTTCGTGAAGCAGTACCTGCCCGCCTTGGACGGACTCATCACCTTTTGGTATACCATCAACAGCGCGGGCCAGGTGTCGGGCGGCACCAACACCGCCCTCATTCGCTGGGCAGGCCAGCACCACCTGGTGACCTTCGCGCTGGTGCGCAACAACGCGGGGGCCCCGGTGTTTACTCCACTCCTGGCCAGCCCCGCAGCCCGCGCGGCGGCCATCCGCAACCTCCTGGCGCTGGTGACCGCCAACGGGTATACCGGTGTGAACCTGGATTGGGAGGGCATCGCGCCCCAAGACCGCCGCCAGTTCACTGCGTTTGTCCAGGCGCTGGCGCGCGTGTTTCATGCCCATGGAAAGGACGTGACCCTGTCCATCCCGGCCGAAACCGCGAGCGATCCGGCCAGCAGCTGGACCGGCGCCTACGACTATAGGGCCCTGGGCCGAGCAGCGGACCTGCTGGTGATCATGGCGTACGACCAGCACAACCAAAATAGCGCGGCCGGCCCTGTGGCTTCACCCTCCTGGGTGCAAGCGGTCCTGAAGTATGCGGTGGCCACCATGCCGCCCAGGAAAGTGGTGCTGGGAGTGCCCGGCTACGGGTATGTGTGGTCCACCGCCGGCAGCCAGGCGCTGACCTGGGGGCAGGCGGAGGCGCTGGCCCACCAATATGGCCAGCAGATGGCGGCGGCCCGTGGGCACTTCCGCTACAAGGCGGGGGGCGTGACCCACACCGTGTACTTTGAAAATCAGGCCACGTTTTTGACCAAGGTGGCGATGGCCACCGGCCTGCAGCTGGCCGGCATTGCGCTGTGGCGCCTGGGCATCGAGGACCCGCACATCTGGAGCCTCCTCAACTAGGGCACCGCACCGTTATGGCAGCGCGGCGGAGTGGTCGGCGCCGTAGGCGGCCACGAGCCAGTGCTGCGCTGCTCCAGCCAGCACCTGGAACGTCAGGGGGGACGCGCTGCGCGGGATGGCATCTTCGTACACAATCCCCTGGCACTGCATCACATGCAGGGTGGCGCCCAGGCGCACGGTGACCGTGGTGCCGCCCACGCACGCCATCAGCAGGGCGTTGGCGCGCCGCAGGGGGGTGAAGCCCAGGAACTGGCGCGGCCCGGTCGCCTCGGTCGGCGGCACGTACACGGACACCGCCGGCGTCGAGTGGGCGGGGCCGATATACGTGGGCAAGCCGGGTACGGACGGCAGAGGCGGAGAGGCCGCTGCCCCGGGCCAGGCGACCCGGGTGCCCCCATTGGCGAGGATCCCGAGTGCCACCGCCGCGACGCCCAGGGCCAACCAGGCCGGCAGCCGGGCAGGCGAGCGTGGATGAGACATCGGGCCCCCTCTCTGCTGAAGCGCTGGGATAGACTGGCTCCCTCGGGACCGTGAGCGGGATCGCGCAAGGCTTCAGCGCGGGCGAGGCGGCCCGGCCCGCGCCCATCCTACTCCGCTCCGCGCTGATGCTATAATACGGCGAACTCGCGGGCCGCACGCGGCGGGGCGGCGCGGGGGGCGATGGGGGCCGCCATTCGCCCCAAGTAAATCGGCGCTGGCCGGGAAGACACCGGGCCAGGCGCCGCAGGAGGTTCATCGCACGTGGCGGGACGTTTGGGGCGGTGGGCGGTGCTGGGGGTGTCCCTGCTGGCATCTGCGGCGCTGTCAGGGTGTGGGCTGGGCTTGGGGGCCAGCCCACATGCGGTCAGGGTGCAAGCGTCGCCCGCCTCCTCGCAGGCGCTGCCGCCGACCGTGTCGCCCTTTGTCCGAGATGTCCCGTTTGCTATTGCCCTGCCCACCAGCCTGCCGGCCGGGCTCACCCACGAGCCTTCCGCGACAGTCATCGGGACGAAGAAATCCCCCCTGGTGACCCACGCCCTGATTCTGACCTACGCGCCCGCAAAATCCGGGGGCCCCTCGCTGGAAATCAGCGAGTCCGCCATCAACCAGGCGCCTTCGGGCACCGGGCTCATCCACGTCCACGTGGGAGGCCATGCGGCGGAGGTGCGGACTCTGCCTGGCCATGGATCCCTGCCGCCGCTGGCGCTTTGGGTGCGGGCGAATGGCGTGAGCTTTACCCTGGTGTCCCAAAACCTCAGTCGGCCCGCGCTGCTCCGGGTGGCGGCGTCGCTAGTGAACTGACGGCGCACGGCCTCGATGCCCGACCACACGTCCTGACCACGGGTCGGGTGATTTCGCCGGCGGCGGCCGCCTCGGCAAAGGTGCGCTTGACCAGCACGGCCAGCCCCTCGCCGGTGTTCAACCCCTCGCGCTGCGCATCGGGCGTCAGCTTCAGCACGCTTCGCAGCGCACGTGTCAAGAGCCGTGAAGGGCTGGCGCAGCGCCATCACCGCGGCGGCAAGGGAGCCAGGTGCTCGTCCAGCCGGCCGCGCTTGGCAAGAGCGCCTCCCAGCGGGCTGACCGCACCCAAGAGGCCAGGGCCCCGGCAGCGGCGTGAGGGCCGGCACCATGACGCCCCGAACCCAGCGCGTCTTCAACGGCACGCGCCGTGTGTCAGCGCGCCGCCGCAGGATGGTCGCAGGGGGCCGTCCATGCCGCCAACGTGTTGGCCCGAGTCGCGCCCAGCGTGCGCGGTCAAACTGCGGGATGGCCTGCAAGGTGGCCGGCGTGAGGCCTTGATGCCGCAGAAGCCTGACAGCCCGAGCGTCGCGTGGCCGCCCTCAAACGCGCGCTGCTGCGTGAGCGCGGCCGCCACTGAGGACGCACGGGCGGGCTAGGCTGGGCGGATTGGGACTTTCCACTTGAGCGGGATTCGCCACAGTGCCGTCAGAACCACCGCCAGGCCGCCACACCAGCACCGTGATCCACCCTGTGCGCCGCTCATTCATGCGGTCGGCCCACCACGCCGCCAACCCTGTCCGCCGCGCGCCGGGCTTTCTCTCACGGGGCTGCCGCCTCAACGCAGAGGGCATAATAATTCGGAAGCCGCTCTGTGGGTGAGGATCCAGTTAGCGCCACCCTAGAGCGCCTGGTCAATGGCTGGGACATCCTGCCGTCGGTTCGGGACATGGCGAACCCGCGCGAGGCGGGTAGCCGAGGGGCGTCCGGGGAATCTGCGGGATAGCCGGAATGCCGACAGCGCTGGCGGCTGCTGCCAGGTTGTGATTGAGGTCCCACAGCTCCGCAGCTCGGTCGTGGGCCAGCACCAGGTACTGAGCATCGCAGGCGGAGGTCCTCCGTGACAGGGACCGGCGAAAAACTCCGGCCACTGGGCATGGGACGCTCGAATGTTGAAGGCGAAGAGCGCGCGGAGAGCTGAATCGCCCACTTGGTGCTCAGCCGTGGCCGCTCTGCGCCCACGGATCCCAACCTGGTGACTTCGGACCAGAGCAGGCGGGCGGCACCATCAGGAGAAGGTGCTGCGGCTGAGTCCCTGGCTTCGGCAGGTCGCTGGATTCCTGGGGCTTGTCCGGGAGCAGCCAACAGAGGGCCGCCGAGGCATCCATTACGGCCACGCGCGCCGCTCCTCCGGGGCAGCGGAGGCGAGGACTTCCTGGCGCAGTTCGGCCACTATCCGTCCCGCCGCGCCGTGGCCGGGCTGGCGGCGCGGCCTCCGTGCGGCCTGCGCCATGAAGTCTGGGCGCGGCAGGCCCAGCCGACGGGCCGCGGCCTTCAGCTCGCGGTGGGATTGCTCATCAATGTGGACGCTGGCTTTGTGGGCCGTCACCATAGCCCCAGCACTATTGCAGGGCGAGGGCGCTCGTCCGTCGGGCGGATCCCACTTCGGCGGCATGGGTGGTCGCCCGGCCTGCCGCGCCGTGCTCGCGTCGGAACGCAGGGCGGGCGCGTGCTAGAGTCCTTTGCCGCCGTCCACCAAGAGGGTTTGCCCGGTGACAAAGCGCGACGCGTCGGACAGAAAGAAGGCGATGACGCCGGCGATGTCCCCCGGCTGCCCCCAGCGGCCCAGCGGGGTATCTGACTCGACTTCCTGCTTGAAGGCGTCATGCTCCCAGCCCCCGCGGTTCATGTCGGTCATGATGAAGCCGGGCGCGACGGCGTTGACCCGCACGCCAGGCGCCATCTCCAGCGCCAAGCTTTTGGTGAGGTGGTGGATGGCCGCCTTGCTGGCTTGATAGGGGTACGCGCCGGCCGAGGGGCGGTGGCCCATGATGGAGCCCAGGTTCACGACAGAGGCGGCACCCGCTTGGAGCTGGGCCGCCAAACCCTGAATGAGGAACACCGGAGCTTTCAGATTGATGTCCAGCACCCGCGCCCATTCGGCTTCGGTCGTGCCCGCCAAGTCCTTCCCTTCGTACACGCCGGCGTTGTTGACCAGGCCATGCAGCGGCCCTTCCCTGGCGAGCTCCGCGACAAAGCGCTGCAGTTCGAGAGCCTGAGACAAGTCGGCCTGCACCACGCGCACGGCAGCGCCTCGCCGCTCACAGGCGGCGGCGGCGGCCTGCCCCAGCTCGGGGCCCGCCCGGTGGTGGAGAATCAGGCGGACGCCGGGCTCGGCCAGGCGCTCGGCGGTGGCGCGGCCAATCCCGCGGGTGGCGCCGGTAATGACGATGGTGCGCTGGGCTGACATGTGGAGCCCCCTTTCGGCCATGGCGAAGCGTATGGCGCCAGCATACCGCACCTGGGCTACGGCCGCAGCGCGGTCCACATGTGGAGCGGCGTATGCACGGCCCCGGCGCGCGACAATTGGCTTTCATAGAGGACCAGGCGATTCAGCGGAAAGGTGACGGCAACACCCGGCAGCTGATTCCAATGGCCCACGGCCCGCGGACGCATCAAGGTGAGGTGCGGCGTCAGCTTGGGCGGAAAGGGCCCCAGATCGTTCAATTGAAAGGCCAGCCGCTCGTAAAATGCCTGCAGCGGCGGCGAAGGCCGGCCGGGGCCAATCCCCACCGCCTGGGCGCTCCACTTGTCGGGTAGGCCCACCCAGCGCGTCAGCCGCAAGAGGGGCCACGGAAACAGCGCCGAAGCGCTTTTGACCGCCTGATCCGCGAAGTCCAGGAAGTCCTGGTTCAGATGCACCCCGTCGCCGAGGAACAGCAGTGTCATGTGCAGTTGGTGGACCGGCACGGGGCGCCCCTCGAAGCCCGCCTGCTGAAGGGCTCCGGACAGCCGCTGAGCCGTGGACTCCACCAGGCCATTGGCGGGAAAGGCGAAAAATACGCGCGCCATGCGGCTATGCCCCCTTTGTGGCCGCGGCGGGCGGCGCCAGCTCTCCAGCTCTCCAGCTCTCAAGGTAACGTTACACACGGCGCGCCCGGGTCCTGCCGCGAATCGGCTTCCCGTGAGGAATTCTGCAAAAAAAGTTTGCGGGCCCGCAAATTCCCTTGACAGCCCGGATTCGGTCAGTAAACTAAAGGTCAAGAAAAGGCAAAGTCAAAAGGAGTCCAGCCAGATCCACCGAAAGGAGGAGCCACATGGCAACGCTGAGCGACGCCATTGAGCAGTATCTGCTGCAGCAGTTGGCACACCCCGGCGTGGCCGCGCTGGAGATTCAGCGCGCCGAGGTGGCGGAGCGCTTTGGGTGCGTGCCGTCGCAGGTCACGTATGTGCTGGTGACGCGATTTACGCCTGCCCGGGGATTCTTGGTGGAAGCGCGGCGCGGCGGCGGGGGCGGGATTCGCATTTCCCGCCTGCGCCTCGGAGCGGAGCGCGTGCTGGCGCTGCTGGCGTCGGCGCCGGGCATTGACCAGCGGCGCGCCACGGACGTGGTGCGCGGGCTGGCGGCTCAGCAGTGGATGACTGACCGGGAGGCGCGCATGGTGATGGCGGCGCTCGACCGCGATGTCTTGGATCTGCCGATGGCGGAGCGCGACCGAGTGCGGGCGCGCATTTTAGGGGCGATGATTCTTGCCGTGGTGGCGAAAGAGCCGCCGCAGGCGGAGGAGGCGGAATCGTGACTGTTCTGTGTGAGCGGTGCGGCCAGCGCCCAGCAGCGCTGCAGGTCACCGAAGTGAAAGACGGCGAGCGCCGAGAGCATCACTTGTGCGAGCCGTGCGCGCGGCAGGCCGGGGCCCTCTTGCCCACGCTGTCCCTGGCTCACATCTTAGGGGGGCTGGTGCCGCTGGAATCCCCCGAGGATGGTGGCGCCGACGCGATCGGGGGGCCCGCCTGCCCGGAGTGCGGGTGGACGGGTGCGCAGATTCAGCACACGGGGCAGATGGGCTGCCCCCACTGCTACCAGGTGTTTGGCCGCTGGGTGGACCCAGTGGTACGGCGCATTCACGGCTCCAATGAGCACTGCGGCAAAATCCCGTCCCGCACCGGCCATGCCGTGAGGCGGCAGCGCGAGCTGTCGCTCCTGCGGAGCCAGCTGCGCGAAGCCGTGGAGCAGGAGGAATTTGAGCGCGCGGCGGAGCTTCGCGATCGAATTCGCGCGCAAGATGGCGCGGGGGAGGCATGACCATGGCGACCGAAACATCGGAAACCGCTTGGATGCAAAGCAATGGGCCGGAGGGCGACGTCGTGATGGCCAGCCGCGTGCGCCTGGCCCGCAATCTGCAGGGGGTGCCGTTTCCGGTCCACTTGGATGCCGCGCGGGGGAGGGCCATGACCGACCACGTGCTGGAGGCCGTGTCTTCCCTGTCTCGGGACTGGCAGCTCAAGCCGCTGCGCCTGGAAAGCTTGGCGCCGCTGGACCGCCAGATACTGGTCGAGAAGCACTTGGCCAGCCCGCTGCTGGTGGCGGACCCGATTCGCTATGAGGCGGTGGTGACGGATGCACGGGAAACCGTCAGCGTGATGGTGGGGGAGGAAGACCACCTGCGAATTCAAGTGCTGCTGCCGGGGCTGGGGCTGTCGGCGGCGTGGTCGGTGGCGGACCGCTTGGACGATGCGCTGGAAGAGCGGCTGGACTTTGCGTTTGACGCCGACCACGGGTACTTGACCGCCTACCCCACCAACGTCGGCACGGGGCTGCGCGCTTCGGTGATGGTGCACCTGCCCGCGCTGGTGCTCACGCGGGAGGCGGGGGCGCTGTTCCACACGCTGGCCCAAACCGGAGTCGTGGTGCGGGGCCTCTATGGAGAAGGCAGCGAGGGCCGTGGCAGTATTTTTCAGATTTCCAACCAGGTGTCGCTGGGCCGCTCGGAAGAGGAGATGGTGCACGCGTTGACCGTGGTGGCCGAGCAGGTGGTGGGCCGCGAGCGCCACGCGCGCCAGCAGCTGGAGAAGGCGGCCCCCCTCGCGCTGGCCGATCGAGTCGGCCGGGCCTTCGGGGTGCTGGCCCACGCACGCATCCTGACGTCCGAAGAAGCCCTGCGCCTCCTGTCCGAGGTGCAACTCGGCATCGCGCTGGGGACGCTGCCGGGTTTCCGGGAGGCCACCTTCAGCGAGCTGGTGAGCCTGACGCGCCCGGGGCTCCTGCAGCGCTACGCTGGGCATGAGCTGGACGCTGGTGAGCGCGACCGGACTCGCGCCGATTTGATTCAAAGGCACTTGGCAGTCGGGTAGGCGCCAAGAGGCCGAGGGGACGGAGCATCAAGGAAACCGAGCAAGAGCCAAGGAGCAAAGGAGCAAAGGAGCCAAGGAGCAAAGGAGCAAAGGAGGACAAGCGCATGTTTGGACAGTTTACGGAAAAGGCGCGCCGTGTGGTCATTTACGCCCAAGAAGAAGCGCGCCGCATGGGGCACAATTTCGTGGGCACGGAGCACCTGCTGCTGGGGCTGATTCGCGAAACCAATGCCCTCCCGGCTAAGCTGCTCCAGTCCCTGGGGCTAGATTTGGAGACCGTGCGGGGTGAGGTGCTGAAGGCAACCGGGCGCGGCCCGGCCATTGGCCCCAACGAAGAAGTGGCGTTTACCCCGCGCGCCAAGAAAGTGGTGCTGGAGCTGGGCCGGGAAGAAGCGGAGGCACTGGGCCACAACTACATCGGGCCCGAGCACCTGCTGTTAGGCCTGATTCGCGAGGGCGAGGGCGTGGCGGCACAGGTGCTGCTGGCGGCCGGCGCTGACCTCAACAAAGTGCGCCACCAGCTGGTGCACCTGTCGGGTGCCAATCCCGCCAGCGGAGCCAGCGGGGAAGCGGCGCCGGCCAGCACCCCGACGCTGGACATGTACGGACGCGATCTGACCCAGATGGCCCGCGACAACAAGCTGGATCCGGTCATTGGCCGCGACCAGGAAATTGAGCGCGTGATCCAAATCCTGTCGCGGCGCACCAAAAACAACCCCGTCCTGATTGGT
>JAJZWV010000012.1 GCA_021846505.1 Bacillota bacterium | reverse complement strand
CATTCTCGTGCAAGAATTTCCTCGATGCGGCGGGCCGTGTCCGTTAAGCCACTGCTCCCCAAATTGGCAAACGGGAGCGGGCCCCCGCTCTCGTGGGCCGCTTCGAATCGAGACGCCAAGGCCTCTCGAACCACTTCCGACAGGGGAGCGTGCCGCCGTCGTGCCTCACGCCTCAATGTGGCCGCCAACTCTTCGGGGAGGCTGATGGTTATGCGCTTCATAAGAGAATCATCGCTGCACCGAGGCTCGGTGTCAAGGGCGCCACCCGTTTTCACCAGGAGGTCCTCGGCGAACGGCAACATCCGGCGCAGCGACCGCTTAAACGCGCTGAACCGCTGCGGGTCGCTCTGAAGGTCCTCGGGGGCGGCCTCCAGGTTCTCCCCACGGTCCCAGCACCGGACTGGGATCCGGCCGCTCCGGCATGCGAGACCAGCGGGGATCCCCGTCGTAGAACCGTGTGCCGTAGACGCACCAAGTCCAGACCGCCCCAGCCCAATGAGTGGTGAGCATCGACGCGGGAGCGCCGTCTCCGCCCTGCATCAGATTGAATGCGCCCAGCATGTTGTCCGCAAGGGCCCCATCCATGACAGGCTGAGGGCCGTTCGCCTGCATCGGCCCGCCTTCCTCACGGAAGATGGTCAAAGGGCCGTCGACCTGCCGGCCGCTTTCATGAGATAGCCCGCCGTACTCCAGTCTCTCAGCCTTCGGAATCGCCCGCGACGGGCTCAATGGCAGATAATACACCAGATCTTGGTACTGCCAGCCTTCAGGCATCAGCCCCGACACGTCGGTCCAGCTCAGGAAGCCGGTCCCGCAGCAGACGGGAGTAGATATCAAACGACCGCTCGCCGCGCGGGCTCGCCTCGACCACCATGGGCACCAATGCCATCGCGCCGCCTCGCCCCCCCTTTTTTGGGGGCTCACCTTCGGTTGCGTCCCGCGCGCGGACGCGGGGGGACACGGCGGTGAAACTTCCGCGCGCCGCGGGTCATGCTAGGTAATGCTAGGATGGCTCCGTCACTAAGGATCGCGAACGAGGTGAAGCAGAACAGCATGCCCACTCAACAAACCGCTCCCACTATCACGTACACCGTGGATTGCCTGGAGCCCGGTCGCCACGTGTACCACGTCACACTGGACTTGGCGGGGCTCACTCCCGGCGCCCACCGGCTGGACATGGCCGTCTGGACGCCGGGGTCCTACGAGGTCGTCGACTACGCCCGCCACGTGTTTGACATGCAGGCGTTTGACGGCCACGCCGAGGCCCTCGCGCTGCGCAAAATCGCGAAAAGCACCTGGGAATTTGACGCGCCGACCACCAGCGCCTCCATTCGCTACAGCGTGTACGCCTTCGAGCTTGGCACCAGCACAAGCCATCTCGATGACAGCCATGCCTACTGGAACGGCGCCAACCTGTTTTTCTGCGTGGACCAGCGGCCGGATCTGCCGGTCGAGATTCATGTGAGGGCGCCGGCCGGGTGGTATGCCTCCACGGGGCTGACCCCGGATTCTGACGACCCGTGGCACTTTCATGCCGACAACTTTGACATCTTGCTGGACTCGCCGGTGGAAGTGGGGACCCACCGCCGGTACACGTTCATGGTGGACCAGAAGGTCCACACCGTGGCCATCTGGGGCTCAGGCAACCAGGACGATGAAAAGCTGGTGGCCGACACCCGCACCATCGTCGAGACCCAGGCGGCGATGTTTGGGGGGCTCCCGTACGAGCACTACACGTTCATCTTCCACCTGGCGGCCCGCGGCACGGGCGGGCTCGAGCATCTGAACTCCACCACCTGCGGGTTTGACCGGCAGGCCTTTCGGCCCTGGAAGCGCTATCGCCGCGCGCTGTACCTCATTGCGCACGAGTTTTTCCACCTGTGGAACGTCAAGCGCATCCACCCGGATATGCTAGGGCCGTTTGACTACTCGCAGGAAGTGTACACGCACCTCCTGTGGGCGATGGAAGGCTTCACAGATTACTACGCCCTGCTGTCCCTGCGCCGCTCGGGCCTCTACACCGTGAAAGATTATCTGGAGGAAGTGGCCGAAGCGCTTAAGGCGTACGAGCGGCAGCCGGGCCGCTACGTCATGTCGCTGGCCCGCTCCTCCTTCGACACCTGGCTGGGCGAGTACCGCCGCGGCCCGGACGCGCCCAACCGGCGCATCTCGTATTACCTCAAGGGGTCGCTGGTGGGCATCGCGCTGGACCTGGAAATCCGGCGGCGCACACAGGGCCAGCGATCTCTCGACGACGTGCTGTGCCGGCTGTTTGAGCGGTATGGCCACCACGGGCAAGGTTTTCCCGAGTCCGTGTATCAAGAGACCGCTGAGGAAGTGGCCGGGGGCTCGCTGGCCGAGTTTTTTGGGCGCTACATTGAAGGCGTGGACGAACTTCGGCTGGACGAGTGGCTCGCCGACGCGGGGCTGGCGGTCGACCGCGTGACCAAGAATGAGGAGCTGCACCAGCAAGATCCTGAGGACGAGCCGCCGAACCCGGACGAGCCTCCCACGTCAGACCCTCCGCTGGCGTGGCTGGGCGTTGAGACTCGTGACGAGGAGAGCCGACTGCTGGTGCGGGTCGCCTACGACCCTGGGCCGGCGGCGGGGCAGTTGTATCCCGAAGACGAGCTGGTGGCACTGGACGACGTGCGCCTGCTCGATGGGAAAGGCCTCGAGGATCGGCTGCGCATCAACTATGCGCCAGGAGACGTCGTGGAGATAGCGCTGTTTCGCCGCGGCCAACTGCTGCGCCGGCGCGTCACCCTGGGCGACGCGCCCCCCAACGACTACAAGATCCGCCGCGTGAAGGACCCCACCCCTGCCCAGCGGGCCTTGTACGCCGGCTGGATGGGGGAGGACTGGCCCACCCCCAAGCAGGACGGCTAGTCGCGGGTGGGTGGGCAGCGGGCCCCGCCCGCTTGCCTGCCGGCGGATTCACTCTGGTGCCAAGGAGGCGGGATGTTGTCAGGCCGACTGAACAGCAAGTTAGTGTTGGTGACGGGAGCCAGCCGTGGAATCGGGCGGGCGATCGCGTATGGGTGCGCGGACGCCGGAGCCACCGTGCTGTGCGTCGCCCGCTCGGCGCGCGATCTCGCCCAGACGGTCGCGGACATCACGTCCGCGGGCGGGCGCGCGGCCGCCTATGCCTGCGATGTCACCGACGTGGTCCGCGTGAGCGCGGTATTTTCGCAGGTGAGGGCGGAGTACGGCGGAGTCGACATCGCGATGCTCAATGCTGGGGTGGGGGACGAGCCCACTGAACTCGAAGCGAGCGATCCGCAGCGCTGGACCGAGGTGGTGGCCACCAATCTCTTTGGCGCGTACTACTGCGCCCGGGCGGCGATTCCCCTGCTCAAAATGCGCGGCGGGGGGCGCATCGTGATGGTGGGGTCGGGATTGGGGCACCACGGCCACGTGAAGCACTCGGCCTATTCCGTCTCGAAGGCCGGCCTCTGGATGCTTGTCCGTGTCCTGGCGGACGAGGTCGCTCAGCACCACATCAGCGTGAACGAACTGATTCCGGGCCCGGTTCTCACCCACATGACCAGGCCAGCCACCGACCCGAGCAGTGTGTTTTCCATTGAAAGCGAGTGGGTAAAGCAGCCCGAGGATGTCGTCCCCCTGGCCCTGTTCCTGGCCACGCAGCCTGAGCCCGGTCCCACGGGCCAGTCCTTCAGCCTCATGCGGCGAACACGGTAAGCAGGCCCAGCAGGGTAGCGGCGGAGGCTTGCTACCCCGCCAGAGCCCGCTCGTGGGCCATGGCGCCTTCCAGCACGCGCCGGCGGGCGATCAGAGCCGTCGTGCCGACCACCAGCATCCCGGCCGCCACAAAAAACGGCACGTGCACGCCCAAAGCCTGGTCCACCAGCCCCGAGGCCACCGGGGCAATGGCGGCGCCGGACCACCTGAGAAAATTATAGGCCCCCGAGCTGATGGATCGGGAAAATGGCGAGACGGCCATCGCCATGGTGGTAAAGAGCGCATTGGCCACGCCACAGAACAGGCCCGAGACGACGATGGCATACAGGAGCCCTGTTCCATTCACCAAACCGGCCACCACAAACAAGCCGGCGAGGAAACCCAGATTGACCGCCAAGATGCTGGTGGCCGGCCAGCGGGTCAAGAGCCAGTTGACCAGCAGCACCGAACTGAGCGCCACGAGGATTCCCCAGAAGAAGTACGTAATTCCCAGCTGAATGGGCTTCAGATGCGCCAGCGTAAGCGGAGAGTAGGCCAGAATCGTGAAGAAGGCATAGCTATAGGACAAGCCGATGAGCGAATTGGTGAGCACTGGCCGGTTTCTCAGGGCCGCGAGAATGTCGCGCGCCGTGCGGGCGGGCTCTCGGCGCGGCGGCTCCTTCACGTAGGCCCACGTGGCCACAAACGCGATCGCCATCAAGGTGGCCGTGCCAAAAAACGGATCGCGCCAGTAGTGCGAGCCCAGCCAGCCGCCGATCAGCGGCCCGGACGCGATGCCGAGCCCCAGCGCCGCCTCGTACAGCGTGATGGCCGCGCCCATGCCGCCCAGCGACAGCCCGACGATGATCGAGAGGGCGGTCGAGGTGAACAGCGCGTTGCCGAACCCCCAGCCTCCCCGCACTAGCGCCAGCACGCCAATGCTGGGCGACAAGCCGGAGGCGGTGGCAAACACCACCACCACGCCGAGGCCCGCCAGCAGTGTGCGCTTGCCCCCCAGCCGGGTGGCCAGCACCCCTGACATCAGCATCGCCACCGCCATGACCGCAATGTAGCTGGTGAACAGCCACTCCACCTGTGAAGGGGTGGCGCCCATGGAGCGTCCGATGAGCGGCAGGATGGGGTCCACCACGCCGATGCCCATAAAGGCCACGAAGGTGGCAAACGCGGTGGCCCATACGGCGGGTGGGAAGTGAGAGAGGCGAAAGCGCGCGGGCGCACCCACAGCAGACTCATGCATTGCCATGGCCCCACGATAGCAGACCCCAAGACGAGGCGCCGGGGCCGGCATCCTGAGAAAATCGCCAAGCACTTGACCCTGAGGCGGCGGCAGGCTTTAGGCTGGCCGCGAGGGAGGGATGAATCCCATGAAGGACCCCATGTGGACGGTGGGGGCGCTGGAGAAGAAGTGCGGCACCAGCGTGCGGCGGCTGCACCACACTGGACCCACCAGCTGGTGTATGAGGCATTGGACACGACGGTGCCCCCTGCCGGCAGCGACGTCAAGCTGGGATACGGCTGCAGGGCTTGGGCTAGGGGAATGGCGGCGGGTTTGGGCAACTGGATGGACCCGGCGGCGGACAATCCCGACACGGCCGCGCGGGCCGACAGCGCCAGGCCTACACCAATCCAAGTTTGATGGCAGATTGATCTATCCGCCCCGGGTGCGCTAACCTAGTGGCAGCGCTGGGAGCGTCTTGCATTTTTTCTACACGGACGCGAGGCTTTCGGCAGTCGAGGTCGCCACGTAAAGCGGAGGAGTGCATTCCGATGACCGGCAGCCTAGCGCGTTTGGCGTGGACCGTGCTGGCGATTTGCGTCATGGGCCTTTCGGCCTCCGGCCGCGTCCGTGCGCCGGCCCAGCAGGCGCTCGCGGGCGGCCTCCCAGCCGCCGTGATGTACCACGGGGTGAATCAGACGCTGCTGCAGGCGTGCATGGCGAAGCACCAGAATTGCACCCAGACCGTGCCCGGGTTGGCGCAGTGCATGACAGTCCACCGGCGGTGCAGCTGTGCCGTGCCCCAAAAAGGCTGGCTGACGGGAAAGGCGCCCCCCGGCACCCCGTTGCTGACGGCCAAGCAGGTGTTGGCGGGTAACGGGATCCCTGGGCCCAACATCAAGCGCGCGACTGCGGTGCTCACCACCTACGGCGCGCTGCACCGGCAGGATCCGGCCCTCGCAGCCAGCGCTACGATAAGTCCCGACCGGCCGGTGTACTTGGTGACCGAGTGGTTCATCCAGCCGGAGGTGGTGGACATTTCAGCGCCGCAGGGCGTGCCGGCCCAAGGCACGGTCACTAGTGAGCAACTGGTGGTGGACGCGGTGACCGGGCAGGTGACAGATTACACGCCGTAGCCGCGGGCTGGGAACAGGGCTCGCCGGTCCAGCACCCTCCCTCATCCCGCCCAGGCGTGACGTTCGCGCTCATCCCTCAGCCCAGGCCAGCGCGCTGTGGCAGCGGCACCGGAATCCCCGGCACCTAGATCGCGGGCGGCGGACAGCTCCCGTGCTGGCCGCGCCGCGTGCGTTCTCTTCCAAGCCAGGCGGTGCATACCCTCACCATGCTGATGTTGAGCCCGCCGCGGTGGGTGCGGCGGCGGATTGGATGCCGAGGGCCGCCTGGCTGACTGCCGGCGGCCACCGGTCCGCGGAATCGGCCTGCCGGCTCCCTCTCCCTCTCCCTGCTGCTTAGATGGCTACTGCAGCGAGGCACTTTGGCTGACGGCGCCGAGGCCATTCCAATCCAGGGCCCACACCGTGCGCCCTGTGGCCGACAGGAGGAATTGGAACACCGCCCGGTGAGACGTGGGATTCATCTTCACCCCGTAAATCGCGCTGTCGCTAGAGACGGCCAGCTCGCCCGTGGCCAGGCTGGAGGCGCCCGGCAGCGACCCCAGCGAAATTTCGCCGGCTTGAAGCAGTCGGTGCACCTGCACGGTCATAATCACCGTCACTTGGTAGCGGTGCTGCGACGCTTCAGCGACCTTCACCTGGCCTGGGTAGTGCGCGAGGCTGCACGTCGGCTGCCCGGTGGCATTGCACATCGCCACCCCTAGGCTGTTGGCATCTTGGTCTGGCACAAAGTGCAGCAGCACCGCGGCCGCGTTGCTGAGCGTGACGGACTGTGCATGCCCAGACGAGCTGAACACTGGGGCCGGGTGCACCTGGCTGCCCGACAGGTGCGCGGCGGCATTATCCAGCACAAACAGCGTCGCTGCGCCCGCCAGCGCCAGGCCCACCAGCAGCCCCAGCACCGTCATCCGGTGCCCTCCTGCCCATGCCATCCGCCTCTCCTCCCAGCTATCTCGTGCGGTGCACCTTAGGGGGTGGCGGCACCGGAAGGCGCAGGGCCTACTGCCGCCGCCACGGCCACCGCCAGCGCGTGGCGCAGCAGCGCATACGGCCACGCGGGCGCAGCCCCAGACACCTGCTCGACCATCGCGGGCACATGGATGAAGCCGGTCCGCCCAACCCCCACCCGCTCCGCCGCATGCCGCGCGACATAAAAGCTGCGGTTGCAGAGATAGGTGCCGGCCGAATTGGATACATCGCCGGGAATGTCGGCCGCCCGCCAGGCGTCCGCGATTCGGTCGAGAGGGAGCGTGGACCAATAGCCCACCGGGCCGCCGGGCACGATGGGCTCGCCGCGCCGCGCTACTCCGTCCACACCGATGTCGTAGTCGGCCACGTTGATGGCCACGCGCTCCACCGCCACCCTGTGGCGGCCGCCCGCCAGCCCCACCCCTATCCACACGTCCGGCACCCACTCCGCCATGAAGGCCGGCACGCGCTCCACTTCGGCGTCCGCCGTGCGCAGCACCAGCGGCAGCACCTCGACCCCCGGCGGGGGCGACTCCGCCACGTCGCGCACCAGCCGCTCCGACGGATTGACCTGAAACCGCCCAAAGGGACCAAAGCCCTGCAGCACCACCCGCACCGTCTCATCCTCCTGTGGGCTCCTCAATCGGGCGCTAAGCATCCCGCTGCTGAAAGTAGACCACATGCGGCCTCGCCCTGCGCGGCCATCGGATCGGCTCCGGCCATTTCCGGGTTTGCCGCCAAGCGTGCCCCCTTGCCCTCCGCGGCCGCAGGCGTAAGGAGCGAGGAGGTTTTGCCTGCCCTTGGTTAAGCCCCACGGACCCGATGGCGTGCTGGGTCCCCGCCTGGTGCCCGAGCCCGAGCGATCCCCGCTGGCCGACCGCGCGCACCCTGGCCGCGATTCCCGTCCCCCCAGCCGCGCAGCGTCAGCGCTGTTCATGCTGGGCAGGAGCCTCGACGACGCTCGCCGGCTTCATGCACTCTCGCAACTGGCAGTCCACGGCGCCGCACGCCGGCCTCGCCGATGGCATCTTGTGGCTCGGGCCTATCATCGTGTCGGCCACCCGAGTGCTGGCGGATCCCCTGCACCTCGGGCACGCGGCAGCCCCTGGTTCCAGGGCGAGCCCGCAGCCATCATGCGGTTGGAGGAACAATGCGCGATTGACACGCTGTGCGAATGCCCGCAGGTGTTCGGCACCACCGACGCGGCGCACCCGGATGCGGCCAAGGTGCCCGTGATTTGGCGGGGCGGGTGGCGGTGCTGTCGGACGGCGGCTGCCGCCGCAGCTATGCGGGTCTGCATCCCGGAGGAACCTCGGCAGCAATTTGTGGCGCGCCGGTGGAACCGGGTGGCGGCCCTCCCAACTCGCCGTCCCCTGCATCGATCGCACGGATCCCACGAGTTTCTGGCCAAAATCGCACGGGAAGTGTGCGGCGGCCTTTTGATGCTGGGTGGGCTGAAGCCGGCCGACGTTCCCGCCAAGGTGCGCATGCCGGTGGTGAGCCGGCTGGTGGCCCACTACTTTGCCCCTGCACCGTGATCCAGGCCGGCTATCCTATGGAAATGCGCTATGGCGGGCCCCGCGAGGCACTGCTGCATGCGGTTATTCGCCGAAACTTTGGGGCGAGCCACCTGCTGGTGGGCCGGGACCATGCAGGGGAGGGGCAGTTTGACAGGTCCTGCGACGCCCAGCGGGCGTTTTGGGCGCTCCACCCAGACGACTTGGAAATTCGGGCGCTGGCCATTGACCTCACGCTTTACTGCCGCCGCTGCAACCAAATGGCTTTGCTGAAAGCCTGCTCGCATGGGGATCAGGACCGCGTCATCATCAGCGGCTCGCGCCTCCGCAAGCTGCTGGCCGCCACCGCGCCGATCCCCGATCCTTCAGCCAGCCGGAACTCCTGGAGGTACTGGAGCGGCACGACGCGGTCGACCCGCAGCGCGCCGGCCCCCGCCGGCTGCGGCCGGCTCATCCACCCCGATGCGCGGGCACCAGCGCGCCACCACGCACTGGCCACACGCCGGGCGGCGGGCGTGGCAAATCTTGCGCCCGTGCCTGATGAGCCAGTGGTGGGCCGCCGCCCACTGCCGCCGGGGAATCAGGTGGCACAGGTCATCGGCCGTGTGATTGGCGTCTTTGGCCGCCGACCAGCCTAAGCGATGGGCCACGCGAAACACGTGGGTGTCCACCGCGAGCGCGGGCACCCCGTACGCGTTGGCCAGCACCACGCTGGCCGTCTTCCGGCCGACCCCCGGCAGCGCCTCCAGCTCCTCGCGGGTGATAGCCGCCGGCAGCTCGGCGCCCCACCGCGCCGCCACGGTGCGGCTGGTGGCCGCCAGGTGGCGCGCCTTCGCATGATACAGCCCGCAGTCGAAGATGCGGGCCTCCAGATCCTCGACCGACAGCCGCGCCATGGCCACAGCATCCGGGCACTCCCCAAACAGCCGCGCCGTAATGATGTTCACCCGCTGGTCCGTGCACTGGGCCGACAGCACCGTCGCCACCAGCAGCTGCCACGGGGTGGAAAAGTCCAGCGCCGTGCGGGCGTCGGGATAGGCGGCCGCCAGGGCGGCCAGCGCCGGCTTCACCCCCCGCCGCCGCCCGCTAGCGCCGCCCGTGGACAACCGCCAGCACCTCCCCCACGTGGCCTGGCACCCGCACCCGGCGCCAGCTGGCGACCAGAATGCCGCGGCCGTCGATGAGAAACGTGGACCGCTCTACGCCGCGCTGCGGCACTCCGCGCGAAACCTTTCTCACACCCACCCCGAACGCATCGGCCACCACCCCCTCGGGGTCGGTCGCCAAGTAGAACGGGAGCTGGTAGCGGGCGGAAAATCGCGCATGCCGCTCGGGTGAATCGGGACTGACGGCCATCACCACGGCGCCCGCGTCGCGAAAGGCGCCGTGCTGGTCGCGGAAGTCGCACGCTTCGGCGGTGCACCCCGGCGTCATCGCCCGTGGGAAAAAGTACACCACCAGCATCGAGCCGGCGAACGACTCCAGCGGCAGCTGGCCCTGCTCGGTGTCAAACACCACCCGTGGCGCCGGAGCACCCACCGCGGGCCGCTCGGGCTCGCCCGCGGGCAAGGAACGATGGCGAGATCGCTGGTGGGGGCCGTCACTCATCCCGCCACTACCCGCGGCTGCTGCGACACGTGCGACAAGATTTCCGGCCCATCCGCGTGCATGACCGCCACATCCTCGATGCGCACGCCAAAGCGGCCTGGCAGGTAAATGCCCGGCTCAATGGAAAACGCCATCCCGGGCTGCAAAATCGTCTCGTCGCCCGCCATCATCGACGGGGGCTCATGGGTGGACACCCCGATTCCGTGTCCCGTGCGGTGCACAAAGTACTGGCCATAGCCGGCCGCTGCGATGACGGCTCGCGCCGCATGGTCTACGGCGGAGCACGGCGCGCCAATCTCCGCCGCCCGCTCACCCGCCATGCGAGCCTGGTAGACAATCTCGTGCACTTTCAGGAACTCCGCGTCCGGGGTCCCCACATACGCCATGCGGGTCATGTCAGACGCATATCCGGCGCCGCGGCAGCCGATGTCCAGGGTAATCGGGCCGTCGCCAATCCGCGCCGGGCCCGGGTGGTGGTGCGGCTCGGCCGCGCCCGGTCCATAAGCCGCCATCATGAAGGAGGCTTGGTCGGCGCCGGCTTCCACAAACGCGGCCCGAATCGCGTCGCTCAACTCCATTTCCGTCATCCCCCGCCGAATGGCGCGAAAGCCCGCTTCCATGGCTTGGTCCGCGAGCCCGGCGGAAACGCGCAGCCGGCGAATCTCGTCGGCATCTTTCACCAGGCGCAGCGAGCGCATGACGCGGCTCGCCAGGTCCACGCCGTCAGGGCGGAGCACCTCGCTGAGGCGCCGCGCGTGGTCGTAGCGGGCATCGTCTGACACCAGCACAGTGCCGGCAGACGCACCACCGGTGGCCAATGTCAGCGCCTTGGCCAGTGCCGCGCCCGGCCCTTGGTCATCCGCGTAGTCCAGCACATGCACCGGTGCCTGAGCCAGGCGGGTGCGTGCCTCGGTGGCGTTCACCCCTGGCACCACCAGGGCCGCCCCAGCCTCCCCCACAATGAGAAAGTCGAGCCGCTCATCGTAAGGCGGCGTGAAGCCCACCGCGTACCGCATGTCATCCCCGGGAGAGAGCGCCAGCGCCCCATATGCTCCCCTGCCCAGTGCCTCCCGAATCTTTTGCAGCCGATTGGGGGCTCCCACGGTGGTGTCGTCCAACAGTATCCCTCCCGCGCCATTATAGCGAGTTGGCGGGCGGGTTCGCCCTTGCCAGCGCCGCCACCCGGCGCATGGCCGCGAGCCGCGCTGCATACGGCACGGTGGACCGGCGGCTGGGGTTGGGCGCCGCGACATCCCACACCCCCTCCACCACCGAGTGCGGCTGCAAGCCCCACGCCACCGGGTCGCGCGCGCCCCGCATGGCGTACGCGCGGTAGACGTCTTTGCCCAGGCAGCACACCACCCGGGGCCGCAGCTGCCAAACCTTCTGCCGGAGGCGCCAGCCGCCTTCTCGCTTCTCCTCCGAGGACAGATCCTGGCTGGACGGCGTCATCCGGTCCACCAGGTTGGCCACGCCCAGGCGCCACCACAAAAGCTCGTGATCCTCGCGCCAGGTGAGCCGGCGCCCCGTGAGCCCCGACTCATACAGGAGCGGCCAGAAGTCGCTGCCCGGCCCTGCAAAGTGGTGTCCCTGCTCCCACGAGTGCCGTCCGGGGTTGTATCCCACCAGCAGCACCAAAAGCCCAGGCGCCACGATGTCCGGCAGTGCGCCCATCCGAATCCCCCCCTCTGTGCTGTTTGCATTATCGCGGACAAGCCCCGGTCTTCTGCGGAGGGCGCCCTCATAAAATTATTTTCGGCACCCGGCGGCGACAGCAGGCGGCGATCCGTGCCCGGCGCCCCTGGGAAAGGCGGCTATGGACCCATATCAAGTGTTGGGCGTCAGCCGAGCGGCCAGTCGCGCCGAAGTCCGGGCGGCCTATCACCGGCTGGTGCGCCGCTGGCATCCCGACTTCTACGCCGCGCCAGGCCAAGAGCGCGCGCGGGCCGAAGCGGAAGTCGCGATGAAAAACCTGAACGCGGCCTACCGGATGCTGGCGCAGTCCTTGGCGCCGGAGGTGGATCTCGCCCCATCGCCGCCGCGGCCTTCCGTGTGTCCGCGCCATGCGGCGGACCAGGTTTATCGGTGCCGCCAGTGCGGGGCGCCGGCCTGCGCCGGCTGCCTCGCCGACCGCCGCTGCCCCGGGTGCTCCCCGGCCGCCGCGCATGGCCCGGACCCGCGGGCGTGGGGATGGCTCCTCGCACTGGGCGGTGGCCTGGTGGCGATGCACCAGCTGGGGTGGTCGCCGCCCGCCACCCTGGGAGCGGTGGCGGGCTATTTGAGCGTGATGGGAGCCGGGATGCTACGGCGCGCGTCTGGGTGGGCCCGGCTGCTGTGGCTCCTCACCCCCTACAGCTTGCTGATACTGGGACTGGTGCGGCTGGCGCGCCCGCTCACGGGCAGCGGCCGGCGCTAGCGCCCTTGCCAGAGCCAGCCGCCAGCACCACCCGCCAGCGCACCCAAAAACGCGGGCCCCAAGTAACCGGCCGCACTAGCCAGCACGCTTCCGGGTGCACTGGCCCACCACCACAACAGCCCCAGCAGAAACAGGGCCAGCGCAATGGCGCCGAGCCGCTGCTGCAGGTCGGCCACCCTGCCGCCCTCCCACGCCGCAGCCACCCCGGCGGTGGCCCACGCGCCAAACAGAAACGCGCCGAGGCCCCCGCTGATGCTGGCCAGGACCAAGAGGCCCACCAGCCACAAGCCTAAGGCCACCGGATTGCCCCGCGCCCGACTGCCCACAGCGTTCCCCCCTGAAGCCTATGCGGGCCGAGGCCGCGCTTTGCGCCAGCGCGGAGGAGCCGACCGGCTTGTGCCGAGCACCTGCACCTCAGCGTGAAAGCGGCCGCAGGTGGAAAGATGCGGCGGTGCCGCCCGGATCCGCTGAAGTTTGATGCGGCCTGGGCCGCAGGCGCAGGGCAACCCGATGGAGGAGCGGAGCGGGCGACGGCCGCGCCGGGGCGCCGGTCGAGTGCACGAGGCTCAGCACCAGCAGTCCGGCTGACAGCGCCAGCACGACGGGGGCCCGCCACCGCCTCACTCGCCCCGCCCCCTCCGAGATTCAGGCGGTAAGATGCCCTGGGTGGGCCAGGCTATTCCTCGCGCTCATGACATTTCTCTAGCGTGGCGCCGAGGGGCTACGCCGCCGCTTCGGAGTCTTCGTCCGTGGTGGCCCGGTACAGCACCGTTGGAATGACCGCCATCATGCCGGTGATAATCCAGAGGCCAACAAATGCCAGCACCGGCCCCAGCACCGGGACAGACGCCGCCACCACCACAATCCAAAAGGCGGCCAGCGTGGCCAGCCCGACGGCGAAGCCGAATCCCAAGGTGATGCCCAGGTGCTTCCAGCACCACGTGAGCGCTTCCACAATCGCCGCCCACGCCCCGGCGTTGGCGGCGGCCAGACCGCCCAGGCCCCGAAACGCCACCGTGACGGCCGCCAAGATAGCCAGGAGCCATGCGGCCAAGGCGAGCGGCCCCAAAATCGGCACGCCGCCGAGGAGGCTTGCTCCCATACCCACCAGCACCACCGCCGCCAAAAGCAGGCCCCCGGCGGCCGTGATGGCCAGGCCCCGCCAAAAAAGTCGGCGGGCCACGTTGAAGAAGTAAAAAAATCGGCGGCGGCCCTCGCCCGCCACCACCATTTCCGCCGCGCCGCCATAAAGTCCCGCCACCCGGAACGGCGTCACAATCAGGAGCACTGTGGCCAAAAACAAGCCCAGGCGCCACATCACCGCCGGCGCCAGGGTCGCGGCGGCGGCGTGGCCAGCCAGCAGGCCGGAAGGGCTGGTCAGGCTTTTGGGCAGCTCGCGCGACAGGCGGGCACTGTACACCGACAGCACCGCCAGGGAAATCATCAAATCCCAAAACACTAAGTTAAACACGGACGGCGTGCGCCACAGGCGGCGCCAGGCCACTCGGATAGCCGCGACAACAAACGTGCGCGTGATCCCCCTTACCCACTGCTGGTTGCTATTGTAGCAGGTTCAGGTCGAGGCCGCGGGCGGATCGGCCGACGGCAGCCAGATGCAAAACGCTGCACCGGATTCGCTGGGCAGCAATTCTACGCGGCCGCCGTGGCGCTCGGCCACATCGGCCACCAGGGACAGTCCTAGGCCGTGGCCATCGGGCTTGGTGGACACGTAGGGCTGAAACAGCTGGCCCTTCACCTCCCGTGCTATCCCCGGCCCGGTGTCCTCCACGCACACGGAAGCCCACTGGTCCACCCGCTCGCACCGCAGCGTGATGCGCCCGCCGCTGGGCATTGCCTCCACGGCGTTTTTCACCAGGTTCGCCACGGCGATTTCCAGTTGTGGAGCATCGCCGTACACGTACGCCGGCTGTATCTCCACCGCGGCCCGAACGCCGGCGGCCGCCAGCATCGCCTGGTATCGCCGCATGACGCGCGCCAACACGTCCGCGATGTCGAGCAGGGCTCGGCTCATGGGCCGGCCCGCCGTCAGGAATTCCTCCAGCCGCTCTTCGACGCGCCGCACTTCCTCGAGCACTAAGCCAGATACTTCGGATTCCCCCCGGTGCACCAGCAGCTCCGTGTAGCCCGCAATCAGCATCAGGGGGTTGCGCACCTCGTGGGCGAGGCTTAAAAACTCCTCCCGCTGCCGCTGCTGGTCTATCAGCATCGCGTACACCTCGGCAGACAGCACCAGCAGGGACTCCAGCAGCGGGTGCACCTTGTCCGGCGGCACCGAAACGCCCAGCACCATACCGTCCGGCGCGCTCAGCAGGAAGTGGACCGCGTGCGGGGTGCGGCGGCGTTCCACCCGGCCTCGCGGAAGCGGGCCCTCCATCGGCACCGGATGGTCCAGCGGACCGGCGGACGCCACCACCATTGGTGGACTGCCCCGGGCAGCGGTCACCCGATGCATCGTCCGGCCCAAATGCCCGTGCACCGCTTCCACCCACCGGCGGGCGGCCTCCTCAGTTCCTCGATGAGGGCTCACCGGGTGCGCCCGGGTATTTTCACGCCGCGCTCCTCGGCAATGCGCAGGGCTTTCTCATAGCCAGCATCAACGTGCCGGGCCACTCCCATGCCGGGGTCGGTGGTGAGCACGTGCTGCAGGCGCCAGTCGGCTTCGTCAGTGCCGTCGGCCACCACCACCATGCCCGCATGCAGCGCGTACCCCATGCCCACGCCGCCTCCATGGTGCACCGACACCCAGGTGGCGCCGGCAGCCGTATTAATCAGCGCGTTCAAGATGGGCCAGTCGGCGATGGCGTCGCTCCCATCTTTCATCGCCTCGGTCTCCCGGTACGGCGAAGCGACCGAGCCGGCGTCCAAGTGGTCGCGGCCAATCACGATGGGGGCTTTCAGCTCCCCGCGCCGCACCAGCTCGTTCATCGCCAGCCCGAAGCGGGCGCGCTCGCCATACCCCAGCCAGCAGATGCGGGCCGGCAAGCCTTGAAACTGAATCCGCTCCTGCGCCATGCGAATCCAGCGCGTGAGCCGCGCGTCCCCGGCAAACAGCTCCAGCGCCAGCTGGTCGGTTCGGTAAATGTCGGCCGGATCGCCCGACAGCGCCACCCAGCGGAATGGGCCGCGCCCCTCCTCAAACTGCGGGCGAATGAAGGCGGGCACAAAGCCCGGGTAGTCAAAGGCATGGGCTTCGCCGGCCTCGAAGGCGAATTGGCGCAGATTGTTGCCGTAGTCAAAGACGACGGCGCCGGCATCCTGAAATGCCAGCATGGCATGCACATGCTGGGCCATGCCGGCCTTGGCCGCCGCCACGTACCGAGCGGGATCGGTCCGGCGCTGGCGAGCGGCGTCCTCCAGCGACATGCCCGGCGGCACGTAGCCGTTGAGCGGGTCGTGCGCGGACGTTTGGTCGGTCACGACGTCGGGGCGAAATCCTTGGGCATAAAGGGCAGGCAGCACGTCCGCCGCATTGCCCGACACCCCCACCGACAGCGCGCGTCCCGCCGCTCGCGCCGCCTGCACGCGAGCCAGCGCGTCAGGCAGGCGGTCAGCGGCCTCGTCCAGGTAGCCCGTCTCCAGGCGGCGCTGGATGCGTGCGGGGTCCACCTCCACTACCAGCGCGACGCCGCCGTTCATGGTCACGGCCAGCGGCTGAGCCCCCCCCATGCCGCCCAGGCCGGCGGTCAGGACGACGCGCCCCACCAGCGACCCACCGAAGTGCTGCTCGGCCAGTGCGGCCAGCGTTTCATAAGTCCCTTGCACAATCCCCTGCGTGCCGATATATATCCAGGAGCCCGCGGTCATTTGGCCAAACATGGTAAGGCCCTTGTGCTCCAAGTCCCAAAAATGCTCCCAGGTGGCCCAAGCCGGCACCAGCAGCGAGTTGGCCAGCAGCACCCGCGGCGCGTGGCGATGGGTGCGAAACACGGCCACCGGCTTGCCGCTCTGCACCATCAGCGTTTCTTCGGAGCCTAGCTCGGTCAGCGCCGCGACGATGTTCCAAAAGTCCGGCCAGCTGCGCGCCGCCTTGCCGCGCCCGCCATACACCACCAAATCTTTGGGCCGCTCCGCCACCGCCGGGTCCAAGTTATTCAGCAGCATGCGCAGCGCCGCTTCCTGAGGCCATCCCTGGCAGTGCAGCTCTGGTCCATGAAATGCCCCTCGCTTTCCCGGATCCATATCGGGCAAGTGGCTCGCCCACGCGGGGCGCTCAGATGACCATGACGGCATGACGGCTCACTCCTTTGGCCAGTTCAATGCGTGGAGGACTGAGGGGGATACGCAGGCGGGCACACGGCAGGGCGGCCAGCCGCCCATTGGCTCCTTGGCGAGCGGCCGCTGCCGCCCTCGGTATTCCCAGCAAACATGTCACCCCGCATGTGGTTGGTTCGACCCCGCTGAGCCCACTCCTTTTTCCAGATGGCAGGATCCGGCGACACGGCCCGCGAATGTCCTGGCAAGGAGGCGCTCACATGCAGCCGTCGCCCGCCATTGACCTGTTTGCCGTGCAACCCTACATGACGCTCACAGACTACCAGGATGCGGATGCGTTCGCCGGCCACCTGGGCCGGCTGGGCGCGCCAGTCGCCCACCGCGCCCATGAGGCGGCGCTGGTGGTGTTTCCCGAAGACGTGGCAACCTTCCTGGCGCTGGCGGCGGCGCCGCGCGGCCTCTCCCAGGTGGAAACCCTGGACGAGGCGTTTGGCCTGCTGGGCCGCCGGGCGCTGCCACGCCTCTTGTGGACGCGCGCCCGCTATCGCGCCCACTCGCTGGAGGCGGCGTTCTTTACGGCCGCGGCCCCGGCTGTCTATGGCGCCTGGCACCGCACGTTTGCGCGGCTGGCACGGCAGTGGGGCGCCACCGTGGTGGCGGGCTCGGCGCTTCTGCCCGAAAACGCCCTGGGGTAC
Organism: Bacillota bacterium; assembly: GCA_021846505.1. Classification (GTDB taxonomy): domain Bacteria; phylum Bacillota; class Sulfobacillia; order Sulfobacillales; family JAIMBI01; genus JAJZWV01. The sequence goes on along the minus strand of JAJZWV010000012.1, from coordinate 50,614 downwards.
GCATCCGATCAATACCGCCCCCAAGATGGGCAGGTGTACAACCTGTCCCTCACCTTTGGGCCTGATGGGCGCGTCATCCACCACACCGCGAAAGTCAACTTGGTGCCCACGCAGGAGGACCGGCTGCACCTGGCACCCAGCCGCAGCGCGCCCAGCGTTTATCCGGTCGGGCCGGTGGCCGCCGGCACGGCGATTTGCTACGACGCCTTTCACGTGGCCCACACCTCCCATGAGCCGGACTTTCGAGGCCAACTGCCGGCGCTGGCGGCCCTCGGTGCCACGGTCATCGCCCAGCCCGCGGCCAATCCCTGGTGGTGGGACGAGGCCTGGACGCTCTCGGCGCAGCCCGGGGAGCGGCGGCTCCGGCGCGACCAGTGGATGGAGGAGGGACTCATGGCCGCAATGCAGGCGGCACCTTCCGTGCGAGCAGGGGTGAGCGCGCAGCTGCTGGCGCGCCTGTGGGACGTCCACTTTGACGGCCGCAGCATGATTCTGGCGCGGCAGTCCGATGCGATCCAGGTCATGGCCCACGCTCCCCGGTCGGAGGCCCATCCGGACTCCGAAGCTTTGATCCACTGGTCGTTGACAGTATAGCTCATTAGATGCAATATGTGGCAAAGTGGGAGGTGAGCGGATTGACCCCCCGCGTCGCCATCAGCCAATCCCCGTACGACCGCGATGCCACGGCGGCGCTTCAGCGCGCCGCCAGCCACATGCAGCGGGCGCGCGAGCTGGGCGCGGACCTCATCGTGTTTCCCGAGTGGTTTTTGGGATTGAACCCCCCCGAGCCCATGCCCAGCCGCGCGCTCCGGATGCTGGCCGACGCGGCGCGGCGCCACGGCGTGGGAGTGGTCACCGGCACGCTGCGCGTGCTGGACCCGGCCACGAGCGCCAAGCAGCAGCGGGCGCTGGTGCTGGACCAAGACGGGGCGGTGCTGGGGAGCCAGGCCAAGTGCGACCTGGACCCGCCCGAGCGGCCGTGGTTTGAGGCTGGCGAGGGCATTGAAGCCATCCCCACCCGCTGGGGCCGAGTCGTGCTGCTCCTGGGGCCCGATGCGCTCGCGCCGGCCCGTTGGGCAGAGTGCCGGCGAACCGGGCCCGCGCTAGTGGTGATGGCCACCGCCTCCAAAACGGCGGCCGAGCATCGAGCCGTGGAGGACTTGGCCCTCGCGCGGAGCCTCGACAGCAGCGCGGTCGTGGTGGTGGTCCCGCTGCTGGGCCGATTCGGCGGCGCCTTCCACGTGGGCGCTGCACAGGGATTTCACCGCGGGCGGCCGCTTTCCGCCTCCGGATCGGGGGAGCCGGTGGTGCTGGCCAGCGGCGCCGACTCCGCGCCCGTAGAGCTTGGGGTGCTGGACGTCTGCTCGTGGGCGCCTGCGCACGCCACCGCCCTGGGAGACGTCGCGCTCGGGTCCGACGATCTGCGGCGGCCGCTGGCCGAGCGCCGGGTGCTGCTGGATTGGGCGGCGCTCGCCGCCCCAGATCCGCTAGCCGCGGGCCGCACCCTACTGAGCCTGGCGGAGGACAGCCCGCGCCTGGCCGCCCTGGCGCCCGCGCACCCGGACCATCCGCGGGCGCTGGAGGCGCTCTTGGCAGAAGGGGCTGCCGGCGCCTTCGCATGGCCCGCGGTGGCCGGCCGGCGTGCCGATGACCCCACCTTCCGCGCCGTCGTCGGCCTCCTCGCGCGGTATCGCCGCCCCCTCGCGGTTCGGATCGGGCCGGGGCCCGCCCCGCTGTATCTTTCACACCCAGAGGATTGGGACGCCAGCTTGATCCTTCACCCGGACGTGCCCGTGGTGCTGGTGTCATCCGGTGTCCGCGAGCCGTTTTTGGCCGAAGCGCTGACGTTGGCGACCTGTCGCGCCAATGTGTGGCTGGAGCTGTCCCAGGCCCCGGAGTCATTTTGGGAGGAGGCGCGGCGCACCGTGGGCAGCCACCGCCTGCTGTTTGGCTCCGGAGGGGTGCCTGGCGCCTTCGCGCCGGAGTGGGCGCGCTTCCAAGCTTGGGGCGCCGCCCGAGGCCTCACGGCCGAGGAGGTGCACGCCATCGCAGCCGACAATGCCCGCGCGCTGTTTTTCCCTCTGCCCCACCGGGCGGAGCTGGCTCCGCCAGCTGAGGCCGGCGTCTGATACACTACGGAGAAAGATTGGCGCCGTGATCCGGAAGCGCCAGCGCCGAGGGGTGTGTGGATGACGAGGTCCGACCAGTTGCCGTCCCGGTCCGACTCCCCGCCGGCGCAGCGCCGGCCGAAGCCGATGGATGGGCTGGCATGGCTGTCGCTGGCGGGGCTGTCGGGCTGGCTCATTTGGGCAGGATTCCGCATGATCCCGCCGCAGCTCTGGCGCCAAGGTTTTCACGCTCACCGCCTTTCGGCAAGCTACGCGGTGTGGAGCATGCCCCGCATGGCCTACTCCGATGTCATTTGGCTGTACCGCACCCATGAGCTGTATCTGCACCTGCTGCCGTATATTGCAAACCGCATCGAGTACCCCGTCCTCATGGGCTGGTTCATGTACGTGATGTCATGGCTGCCCGGGCCGCTGGCGTACTTTTTAGGCACGATGGCGGTGCTGGCGGCGTGCGCCGTCGCTACGTTCTTTATGCTGCGGCGCATAGCGCCCCGAACCTACTGGGCCTGGGCTCTGTCGCCCCTGTGGCTGCCCTATGCCTTTTTGAATTGGGATCTACTGGGTATCACGACTCTCGTGGCGGCCTGGTGGTGCTTCCGCCGCGAGCGCTGGATCTGGGCTGGCGTGTGGCTGGGCGTTGGCGTGGCCGTGAAATTTTTCCCCATTGCGATGTGGCCGTTCATGGCGGCCGCGCTGTGGGGCGGCGGCCAACGCCGCGAGGCCTGGCGGTTCACATGGGCCGCGGTCGCTCCGGTGGTGGGGCTGAACCTCCCGATGGCGCTGGCCAACTTCCAAAACTGGTCCTGGTTTTTCACCTTCAACGCTGGGCGGCCCGTGGGCGGAGACATCTGGGTGTTCATTTTGCCCACGCTGTCCAAGCTGGCGTCCACGCTGGCGGTGGACGGGCTGTCGTTCCTGCTCCTGGGCGCCGTGAGCCTGTTGGCGCTGTGGGCTACGCTCAGAGGCGCCGACCCGGCCAAAACCGCCGCGCTGGCGTTTTTGGTCTGGATGGTGGTCAACAAAGTGTTTTCGCCCCAGTACATGATTTGGGTGCTCACCATGGCGTCGGTGGCGGAGTGGCCGCTCTGGAGCTTTCTGGCCATCACGCTGGGCGGGCTGTCGGACTGGTGGAACTCCTTTGGGGTGCTGGGCTATGGCGATCGCCACGTGTACCCCCTGTTCTTGCCGTACAGCCCGTCCCTGTACTTTCGGGTGCTGGGCTTTCGGTATGTCACGCTGCTGGCCGCCACCGGCGCGGGCGCGGCGGCCGTCTGGCAGCGGCGGCGGCCCCGTGGCGGCCGGGACGCGCGGCCGCGAGAGGCCGTCCACTCGTGACCGATGGTGCCGCCGAGCCCAGGGCCACCGTACCGGTCAGGGACCCCGATGGGCGGCGCCTCACACCGTGCTCGCCAGAGAAAGCCGCGTCCAACGTGGCGGACGGGCTCGCCGACCTCGTCGGCGGCGTGTTGCACCTGCGCTACCGCCCGCTGGCCTACCGGCGCATTTTTCGCCGCGTGCTGGCGAGGGACGGCCTTCACTGCGCCTGGTGCGGTGAGGCGGGATCCACCCTGGACCATGTCATCCCCGTGTCGTATGGCGGCCAGGCGGCCGTGGACAACTGCGTGGTGGCGTGCCGGGCGTGCAACCACATGCGACACAACGTCCTGCCGTCGCAATTTATCGCCGCCACCGGCTATGAGCCCACCCATCCCTTGATTCTTCGGGTGCTGGCGAACGAGGACGCCCTGGTCCGGTCCACGCGGCGCCAGCTGGCCCGCCGCGGCGTCGACACGTGCCGCAGCAAGGAAGAGGCGCAGGTGTGGGTGGACAGCCGCCAGCCCGGGGCCTCCGTGCCGGTCGTGCCTGTGGAACCTCAGTGGGCCACCCGCCGCCGTGCCAAGGGCAGCGGCATCCGGGACCCTTACGTCCCCTGATGCACCAAAGGCGCCGTGGGAGCCCCCGCCATCACCAGCAGCAGCTCCCGCACCAACTTGGCGGCCAGCAGCGCCGTGCGCTGGGAAATGTCCGCGGCCGGCATGGTCTCCACCACGTCCGCTCCCACCAGCCGCACCCCGCTCAGCAGATGGATGGCTGAAAACGCCTCGTCCGGCGTGATGCCGCCGGGCTCGGGGGTGCCCGTACCGGGGAGGTAGGCGGGGTCAATGACGTCCACATCCAGGGTGAGATACACCGGCCGGCTGCCAAACTCCGGCAGGGCCGCCGCCAGCGGCTCCGCGACTTGGCGCACATGCAGGTGCGTGTGTGCCGCGGCCCACTGAAATTCTTGGCGAGTGCCCGACCGAATGCCAAATTGGTGCACCGAGCCGGCCTGGCAGCGCTCGGCCACCCGGCGCAGCACGGTGGCGTGGGACAGCGGCTGCCCAAGATACGCCTCCCGCAGATCGGTGTGGGCGTCTACGTGCACCACCACGAGATCGGGCCAGCGCTCCAGCGCGGCCTCAATCAGGGGCAGCGCCACCAGGTGCTCCCCGCCCAGTGCCACCCAGCGCTGCCCGCGCGCCAGTACGGCCGACGCCGCCGCGCGAATCGCATCCAAGCTGGCACTCACATTGCCGATGGGCAGCTCCAGGTCCCCCAAATCGCCGACCCGGTGCTCCTCCAGGTCACGGTCCAGCACCGGCGAGTAGGTTTCCAGGCCATAGGAGGCCTCGCGAATCCGGCTGGGGCCGAAGCGCGACCCGGGCTGGAATGACGCCGTCCAATCCATGGGCAGGCCCATCACGACGACCGACGCCAACTCCGCAGCATCCGTGGCACCAATGAAGCGGCCCAGACGGCTCCAAGCGGGCGGCGGCGGGTCCTCGGCCACGTCACACAGCGGCGTGCCCACCGGCACGGTTGCCCCCTCCTCGACCAGCCAGCGCACGACCGTGCCGGCCACCGGGGACGGCACCTCGGCATTGACCTTATCGGTCAGCACCTCCAGCAGGGACTCCTCAAGCGCCACGTGCTCTCCGGGCTGCTTCAGCCAAGCCCCCACCGTGGCCTCGGACACGGTTTCCCCCAGCTGCGGCATCGGCACCTGCTGCATGAAAACCTCCTTGGGCCGTTTGGACTCTTGGACTCTTTGGACGGTCGGAAATAGGTCCCTAGCCCGCCACGCCTGCCTGGCTCAGCAGCCGCGCGAGAAACGGCGGCAGCACAAACGCTGCCTGTTGGATGGCCGGCGTCCAATAGCGCGTGGGCAAGCGGACCGCCCGGGCATTTTCGGGGCGCGGACCCTTGCTGGCCAAGCTGAAGCTCCACCAGCCGGACGGATAGGTGGGCACCGGCGCCAAATACAGATACACATGCGGAAAGACCGCCCGCATGGCTGCCTGCGCCTGCTGAATCAAGTGCGGCTGCAACATAGGCGACTCGGTTTGGGCCACCAGCACCCCGTCGGGCCCCAGCGCGTCATGCACCGACCGATAAAATACTTCGCCAAATAGACCCGTCGCGGGCCCCACCGGATCCGTCGAGTCCACAATCACGACGTCCAGCTTGGCGTCCTGCAGCCCCTGCTCGCGCATCCACTGGATGCCGTCCACCAGGTGAATCTCCGCGCGGGGGTTGTCCAGCTCCGCCGAGAGCTGCGGAAAGAAGCGCCGGCCCGCCTCCATCACCCGCCCATCAATCTCCACCAAGTGGGCCACACCCACCTCGGGGTGACGGAGGATTTCGCGGATGACACCGCCGTCGCCGCCCCCCACCACCGCCACCCGCCGCGGGCGCGGGTGGACCGTCAGCGGCACGTGGGCGATCATCTCGTGGTAGAAAAATTCATCGCGCTCCGTGGTTTGCACGGCCCCATCCAGGGTCAGGAGCCGGCCATACGCCGCCGTCTCGGCCACCATCAGGTGCTGGTAGGGCGTCTCTTCCTGCCACAGCACCTCGCGAACGCGGAGGCCTAAGGTGACGTCGGAGGTTTGGCGCTCGGTAAACCAAATGTCGGCTGCCATGTCAGTACCACAGCGCCACAGCGGCAAACGCGCATCCGATGCGGCTGACCGTGTGCCCGACGGCCCGAGCCAGGACGCGGTCCAGCTCGCGCTGGCGGGTGGCAAACGCTTCGGCCACCATGGTTCGCACCATGGACTCCGCGTCTTCCGAGGTCCCGTGGCCCGAGTACTCCATGATGATGCCATAGCGGCCGTCCGCGCCAATGCCCACGGCCACCGCCGCCGCAATCGCCACCCCCGGCTCTTCGGACGTAATGGTGCCGTACGCGGTAGGGGTCAGCGCACCCTCGGGAATGGCCAGCCTGGGCACCTCAATCGCCCCGGGCGGCAGGATGGAGCTCACCCGCACCAAGTTCAAGTTGCCGATGCCGGCAGCCAAGAGTGCGTTGTCAAACGCATTCAAGCGCGTCGGCCCCTCCGCCGTCCCGGCCAGCAGGGTAAATTTTCGGGGCGTCTCCAGCACGCTGTGGCCTCCCAAATCCTTGTTCCAAAAACTGTGTGGGCGACCACCGCCGACACACCCGACAAATTATAGCGGCCCGCCTCTCCGCCGCAAACCCGGGCACGCTATAGGCAAGGGCCGAGAGAGGAGGAGAGGCGATTGGCGACGCCATCGCGGCGCAGTCGAGGTCGCGGACGAGAGACCTGGCTCCGCCGCGCCGCCCGGCGGCTCATGGACGCCGGCGCGAGCGTCAGCCTGCCGGTGCTGCTGCTGGCCACGGTCCTGATTGGCGCGCCGGGCGTGTTGGTGATTTGGCCGCCTCCGGCCCTGCCCGCCGACACCCAGGTGCTGAGCCGCCACGGCCACCTCATCGCGCTGGTGTACGCCACCGAAAACCGCATCCCCGTCTCGGCCAGCCGCATTCCGCCTGTCATGCGGAACGCCGTGGTCGCCATCGAGGACGACACCTACTGGGAAGAGCCCGGCATCGACCCGGTGGGCATCGCGCGGGCGCTGGCGGTGGACATCACCAGCGGCCGCATTGTGCAGGGCGGCTCCACGATTACCCAGCAGCTGGCCAAAAATCTCTTCCTGACCGACCGGCGCACCATTGCGCGCAAACTCAAGGAGCTGGCCATCACCCTGAAGATGGGCACCGAGTACTCCAAGAGCGAAATCCTGACCATGTATCTCAACGACGTGTACTTTGGAGAAGGCAGCTACGGTGTCCAGGCGGCCAGCGAAACGTACTTTGGCCACGGCGCCAGCCGCCTCACCCTAAGCGAGGCGGCCATGCTGGCCGGGCTGGTGAACGCCCCCTCGGCCCTCGACCCGTACTATCATCCGGCGGCCGCCCAGGCGCGGCGCAATCTGGTGCTCGCGCGCATGGCCACCCTGCACTACATCACCCCGGCCCAAGCCCGGGCGGCGGCGGCCGAGCCGCTGGCGCTCGCGCGGGCCGTGCCGCCCGACGGGTCCACGGCGCCCTATTTTCTGCAGTTCATGCGCTCCCAGCTGGGCGTGCTGCTGCCTAGCGCCGCCAAAAACTTTGACAGCGGCGGCTACCGCATCGTCACCACGCTGAGCCGCCAAGCGCAAGCGGCGGCCAACCGCGCGATGGCGACCGCGATGCCCGCCCCCACCGGCACGTACCAGGGGGCGGCCCAGCCGGAAGGCGCCGTGGTGGGGCTCAGCCCGGCCACCGGGGACATCACGGCCCTGGTCGGCGGCCGGAATTACGCCGCCAGCGCGTTCAATCGGGCCGCCTACGCCTATCGGCAGCCCGGGTCCGCGTTCAAGTACTTTCTGTACACCACCGCGATCCAAGCCGGCTACCCCACGTCGGCCGTCAAGGTGTCGGGGCCGGTGAGCTTTCCCAACGGCCATGGCGGGGTATTCCGGCCCCACAACTTTGGCGGCGTGTACGCTGGCCCGCTCACCATGCGGCAGGCCATCGCCGAATCCGACGACATTGTGGCGCTCAAGTGGATGGCCACCCTCACGCCGCCTCGCGTGATTGCCATGGCGAACAAGATGGGCATCACCACCCCGATGGCCAGCAACCTCACCACCGCGCTCGGCTCCAGCTCCGTGAGCCCGCTGGAAATGGCCGGCGCGGTGGCGCCGCTGGCCAACGGCGGCTACCACATCGCCCCCCGCTCCATTGTGTCGGTGCAAAGCCCTAGTGGCGCCTACCTGCTGAAAACGTCGCCGCAGCGCTACCGCGTGCTGCCTCCGCCGGTGACCTATGTGGTGGACCAGCTGTTTGCGGCCCCGCTCACCAGCCCGGTGGGCACAGCGCACAACCTCACGCGCGTGTTCACCCGGCCGGCGGATGCCAAGACCGGCACCTCGTCGAAGCAGCGCGATGCGTGGCTGGTGGGCTTTACACCGCAGCTGGTGGGCGTGGTGTGGGTGGGCAATGACCAAGACACCTCGATGGGGCTCACGGGCGACCGGGGCGCAGGCCCCGTTTGGGCGTCGTTCATGCAGCGGGCGCTGGCGGGCCAGCCGATAGAGACCTTTCGCCAGCCGCCGGGCGTCGTGTGGCGCACGGTCTGCCAGCACACCGGCCTGTTGTCCAATGGGTGCTGCACCGCGTATCGGGAGGTGTTCCTGGCCGGCCATCTGCCCAAGGCCGCCCCCCCGGGCGCCTGCCACAGCACGGGGGCCGGCACCCCAACCACGCGGTCGACCAAAAGGGCCAGCCCGCCCTCTGCGCATGGGGGCAAGGCGGGGTCGCTCCTGGAGCGCATCTTGAAAGCCATCATTCCGTAGAGCCTCCACCCGCAGAGCCTCCGCGTGCTGTCCCCGGGTGCAAAGACTTTGGCCACGTAAAATATTGTTGACACAACCGCCAGAGTCTGTTTACATCCCCACCAAGCGCTCGCGCCAGAACGGAAGAACAACACCTCCGCTGACCCGGGCAGACAGATGGGAGATGGATAAGCCGAATGCGAGGCCAGATGCGAGGCAAGCGCTGGCGGGCCGGTGTGGGCATCGCCCTGCTGCTGGCGGGCTGCAGCGGGCCAGCGGCGGCGTCCAAGCCGGCGGTGAACGTGGCGTACGCGGGCTCCTTGGGGCCGGTCATGGATTTGGGCGTCGGCCCCGCGTTCCAAAAGGCCCAGGGCATTGCGTATCACGGCCGCGGCGCGGGGTCGTTCGGCCTAGCTCGCGAGATTGCGGCGCATGCCATTGCCGCCGACGTGTTTTACAGCATCGGCACCAAGCCGATTCAAGAGCTGGGCCAGCGGCCCTACTGGGCGGCGTGTTTTGCCAGCGCTCCGCTGGTGTTGGCATACAGCCCCAAAAGCCCCTTCGCGCCCGCGCTGAAGGCAATCGCCCAGGGCCAGCGGCCCATTCAATCGCTGTTCAGCCTGATGGCGCAGCCAGGATTCAAGCTGGGCCGGACCAACCCGGCCACAGATCCCCAGGGTCAAGCGTTCTACCTGATGGTCATGCTGGCGCAGAAAATTTATCATCTGCCGTCGGACACCGTGGCTCGAGTGCTGGGCGCCCCCAACAATCCCCACCAGGTGCTGTCCGAAACGTCCGTGGTCACCCAGGTGCAGGCGGACACCATCGATGCGGCATCCGCATTTCTGCCGGAAGCCAAGTCGCGCCACCTGCCTTACGTGCCCCTGCCGCCGGCGCTGGATTTTGCCAACCCGTCGGACCAGGCACTCTACAGCCAGGTGCACCAAACTTTTCCCACGGTCGGACTGGTGACCGGCCACGCGCTCCGTGTGTGCGCCACCATTCCCCCTGGCGCTCACGCCGCCACGGGCGCGAAGTTCCTGGCCTATTCGCTGGGAGCGGCGGGCCGGCCCTACTGGACGCGCCTCGGCTACGAGTGGGGCCCGCCCGCCTATGCGGGCCGCCACGCCTCGGTGCCGGCGGTGGTGAGGCATGCGCTTTCCCCTTAGCGCCGGTCGGCCCGGCGCGGTGGCGGCAGCGGGCCTGGCGCTGGCCGTCTTAGCCGCGCCGGCCGCAGTCCTGGCGCTGGAGGGGGCGTTGCACCTATCGGCGCTGGCGGCTGTCCCGGCGGGTCGCTATCTGGGCACCTCACTGGGCGCGGGCGGGCTTTCGCTGCTCATTATTCTGCTGGGCGGCACGCCGCTGGCCTGGTGGCTGGCGCGGCTGTCGCCGCGCGCGCAGGCCTGGGCGGAGGTGGTCCTGGTCCTGCCGCTCCTGCTGCCGCCCCTGGTGCTGGGCTTGGCCCTGATTTTCCTCTTGGGTCCGGACTCCGTGACGCACTTAGCCTGGACCAATGCCTTTTTTGGGCTGGTGGCCGCCGAGGTTTATGAAGCGGCCCCCTATTTCGTGCTGGCGGCATGGACCGCGATGCGTGCGGTGCCGGCACCCCTGGTGGAGTCGGCCACCACGCTGGGATGGAGCGCGCGGCAGCTGCTGCTGCGGCTGTATCTGCCGCTGGCGGCGCCTGGCCTCGCCCTTGGGGCCGCCATGGCGTGGAGCCGCGCCATGGGGGCCTTCGGAGCGCCTATCGTGGTGAGCTACCACCCCGCGGGTCTGCCCGTGGGCATTTGGATTACTCTGGAGGACTTTGGGCTGCCGGCCGCGATGGCGCTGGCCCTGGTGCTGGTGGTGGCGTCACTGCCGCTGCCGCTTCTCGCCACGGGGGTGGCGCGCCATGCTGACCGCTGAGGTCGCGCATCCCCGCCTCGGGCCTGACCCCATCCGGATCCGGATGGACGCGGGATCCCTCTTGGGCGTCTACGGGCCGTCCGGTGCCGGGAAAACCACCTGGCTCCGCGTGCTGGCCGGATTTCTGACCGGCACGGGCACCTTGTCTCTCGACGGCCGCGAGCTTTTAGCGACCGCCGCGGGCCTTCGGCCACTGGTGTATGTGCCGCAAGCGCCCAGCGTATTTCCTCACCTGACCGTCGCGCAGCAGGTGCAAGCCAGCGCGCCCGCGGGCCGCCGGCCGGGTCCGGAGGGCACCGAGGAGCTGCTGGCCGCCCTCGACATTGCGGCGCTGGCGGGCCGGCGGGGCCGATCCTTGTCCGGCGGCCAGGCCCAGCGGGTGGTGCTGGCGCGGGCGCTTTATCGCGAGGCGCCAATTCTCCTGCTGGATGAGCCGCTGTCGGCCGTCGATGCCGACACGCGGCGCCGATGCCTCGGCGTCCTCCGCGCCTGGGCGCACCGCCGCCAGGCCCACGTGATTTGGGCCAGCCACGACTGGAGTGAAATGGAGCGCTGGGCGGACGCGGTGCTGCTGTTGGACGGCGGCCGGATGGAGGGCCAGGGCACCCCGGCGGATCTCCAGCGCGAGCCGCCCACCGGACCGGCGGCTCGGCTGTTGGGCTATCGACCCTTCGGCGCGTGGTGGCTGCACCCCGGTCGCGCTCACTGGTCCCCCCGCCCAGGCGCCGCGGTGCGCGGCGCTGTCGCTGCCGTCCACCCCCAAGGCTTTGGCTGGCGGGCCACGCTCATGCCCCCGCCTGGGACGGCGCCCTCCCCTGAGGAGGAGTGGCCGGTGGAGGCGGATGGCCTCGGCCTGCCGCCGGCGGTAGGCGCCGTGGTGTCGGTCTGGTTTGCGGTGCCCGCGCTGGCTGCCGAGCCGGCGGCGCGCGCGGAGGCACCGTGAACCGGGGGCCTGGCGCCCAGATTGGGCGGATCCGGGTGAGCCGCGGCTGGACGCTGGCCGAGCTGGCCCGGCGAGCGGGCATCAGCCGGCAGTCGCTGTTGACCATTGAGCAGGGCCACGTGCCGCGGGCAGATACGGCGGTGAAGCTGGCGGGGGCGCTGGGCACCACCGTCGAGCGGCTCTTTAGCCCCACGGATGAGGTGTGGGCTGGCACCCCGGCGGCCCACGCACGGTGGACCGAGATTGACGGGCGGCTGGTGCTGCATCCCACCACGTCAGTGGTAGCCGATGTGCGTGTGCGGGAGGACGGCCGGTGGGAGGCGCTGCCGGGCGCACGCCCGCCGGACCGGGTGCTGGCCGTCGCTGGCTGCGATCCGGCCCTGCCCCTGGTGGCACAGTTTCTGGAGCGCCAGCACCCCGGCTGGTTTTGCGATGTGCTGGCGGTTTCCAGCCGCGCGGCGCTCACCCTGTTTGAGGCAGGGCTGGTGCACGTGGCCGGCCTGCACTTGTTCCATCCCGATGGCTACAATCGGCCGCACGTGGGGCCGGGGGCCGCGGTGCGCCAAGGCATTCGCGCCGCCGCCTTTGAGGTGGGCTTCGCCGCTCGCCAGCCGAACGATTTGGCCGAGTGGCCCGCGCGGTGGCAGGGCGGCACCGTGGCGATAGGCCCGGCCGGTGCGGAGACCGCCGCACTCGCAACCCGCACGGCGCAAGCCCATGCGCTCGGCCCTCCCCGCCATACCACGGCTGCTCCCGGCCACGACGAGTCGGCTCGACTGGTGGCCGCCGACCACGCCGACCTGGCGGTCATCCCGCGCGCGGTCGCGGAGCTGCATGCCCTCCAGTTCCTGCCGCTGGCGGTGCAGCCTTTTGACTGGGTCGCGGCCCTCCCGCTGGCGCCCGGCGTCGAGCGTCTGCTCGCGACGTTGGCGCATCCGACGGTGCAGCGGGCACTGGGCGGCCTCCCCGGCTACTCGCTGGAGCACTCGGGCCACCCGGTGTGGGTGGTGGACCCGCTCAACGCCTGAGCGACTGCCGCGCGGACCGCGCCCTGCCCCGATTCTCGCGGCCAGGGCATCGCCGTGATATCACTGCGACAGCCGAATCACCGACCTGGTGCTAAACCTCATGCCGACCGGAAACGGACGCCGCAACTCAGAGCCCTGGCTCTCACCGTGCCGCGCCCGCTGAATGTCACTCGAATGTGCGCGACTCACAGAGCGGTCCTCCACCCCAGCCGGGCTCCGTCGGGCGGGGATCAACCAGAAGCCGAGGCGAGCATCGCGCCACTAATCGCTCACACAATTTCTTCACCAGGGCGTGCGCCGTCAGATCACCGACTTCGTCTCCACCGGGCCACGCCGCCCCCAATTCAATTTCAGCGTGACCCGGATAGTCGCCCGGTACGGCGCACACCTCAAACCCTTCCTGCCGAAGACCGCCGACAACCATACTGGCAAACCCATAGAAGTGTACGCCATGCCGCCGCACTCCCTGCTCTTTGCACACCCCTGCGCCCACACAGCCCCGAGCACCGGAAATGCGCGACGTCCCCCGAGCGGGCTTGAACGCCCTCCCCAGCCTCCCCGTTCCCCCTAATCTTTCCGGCTCCCTCGATTTCTCCGACCTTATTATATGTGGGTGCCGCCTTCCAGCGATCGCCCTGTGGGCCGGCTGCACGGCGCACGCACCCGGTGGACACGGATTCCCGAGGCGCCATTAGCCGCCACGGGCCACGGTACCGCGCAGTGCTCATGCTAGGTTCAGGAGGGCGCGCACCCCTGTGACATGGATATCACGGGAGGACGGGCCGCCAAATCGCAGCCGGTCGCCAGCCGCGAAGGGACGCTCCAGCGCATCCAGCTCGCGCACCAGGGCCGCCAATACCTCGGAGCGCTCCTGGGCCTCGGCTCGCTGAGGGACTGGGCCCGCCCACCGGGTGCGCACCTCGTGCTGAATGTGCTCGATGAGCCAGCCCTTGCGCACAATGGATTCTGGGCTCACCACCCAGAGACACACCCCGTAGTCGCCCGAGAGGTAGTCCCGCCAGGCCCGCTCACCCTCCGCCGCCGGCATGGGCCGCCCGTAGGCGCTTTGGTGCGCGGCGGCGAGTCGCTCGCGGAAAAGGCCGCCAATGCGCTCTCCCTGCTCATCGGCCGCGCGCCACAGCGCCAGGTAGTCGTTGGGCACCCAGTCTTCGCCCGCCACACGATACGAAGGCTTGGGCAAGTAGCCTAACGCAACCGCGCCCACCGCCTGCTGGCGGGTCAAACCGCCGCGGTCGGCCGCTGTCTCCAGCGTGACAAATGTTTGTCGGATGTACGCGACATCGGCCGCGCCGTACCACGAATCCTGCATGATGGCTCGCCCCTCCCGCCTGTCCCTTGATCCCCCGCCAGTCAGGGATCTCAGCTATTCTAAGGCCAGAAGGTTTTAGGGGGACGTTAACTATGGAAGCGCGCTCCGTCAGCGAGGCCGATGTGGCAGCGGTGGCCGCCCTGCTGGGTCATCCGGCTCGCGCCCGCTGTTTGGACCTGCTGTTGAGCCATGACACCATGACAGCAGGTGCGCTGGCCAAGGCGTCCCGCGTAAGTCCAGCGTCGGCCAGCCAGCACCTCCGAAAGTTGGAAGCGGCGGGGCTGGTCACCGCCGAGCCGCGCGGCCCCCACTGCTGGTATCGCCTCGCCTCGGGCGACGTGGCACGTGCTGGAATCCTGCGCCCTCATCGCGCCGCCGCGGCCCATACGGTCACTCGCGCAGTCGTCGGAGGCAGCCGCGTTTGCGTTCGCGCGGCTGTGCTATGACCACTGAGCCGGCCGCCTCGCCGTGGCTCTGGGCCAAGAACTGCAGGCAGAGCGGGTGCTGGCTCACCAGGGCGGCACTTGGGTGCCTGGCCCGGCCGCTCATGCGTGGCTCGAGGCCGGTGGCATCGATGATGCGGCCTGAGCGCACGGGCACCGTCCCGTGGTCCGCGCCTGCCTGGATGGCACGGAGCGCGCGCCGCACGTAGCCGGATTGCTAGGGCAAACCCTTGCGCAGCGGCTCATCGAGGTCGGGTGGGTGGAGCGCGTGCCCGGCCAGCGCGCCGTGCGCGTGAGATCGTCAGCACCGGCCCCCGTGGCGTGGAGGCCGGTGCGGCATCGGGCCGTGGACCGCGCCGGGCGGCCTGTTGAGAGAACCCAGGGCGCCCAATGAGATCCGTTAGGTGCCTGCGTGGGCTCCCCCGGAGGTTGGGCCCTCCAGCGCGTCCGCCAGCTGGCGGAGAAACGCGGGCACATCTTGGACCGCGTTGTAGGCGGCCGCCTCCTCCAGCGTGGAGGTGAGCAGCACATAGCACCCGGGGCAAAACACAATCCCGTGGCTCGCCAGCAGCTCCGCCACGTGCGGGTCGTGCACCACCGCGTCCACGACCCGGACGGAGGCCGCTTTGGCGGCCGAGACGGAAGTCGCCGCCATCAGCCGGCCGCCTGGCCTTCCTCGGGCACCACGTTCCAGTCAGGGGTCCACGACGGCATGGTGAGATTGGACTCCGCAATCACCTGGCTGACGTCGTCCACAAAGGCCTGGCGCACGGCGTCGTTGTCGCGCACCTTAAGGCCCCACTTCTGATAAATCGCGTTGCGCCGCGTATTCGGCCGCCCAAAGACGTTCATGATGCGCGGCCACCAGCGCTCCAAGCCTTCCTGCAGCTCATCGTGGGTGGCGGGGTCGCGGCCCAGCCGGCGCAGCCACGTGTCTCCGTGCGCGATGTGCATGCTTTCTTCCTTCATAATGCCCTGCATCACCCGCTTCCAGGGGCCGTAGCTGCACTGGAGCACGTCTTCCAGCTGGTGGCCGGCGCCCCGGTCCATCAGGACGTTGAACAGCACAAAATCGGACCACCGGTCAATCGGGTAGTAGAAGATGTTCACGCGCTCATCCTGCCCGGCGCGGGCTTGGCCCAAAAAGTCCTTTTCCTCCACGCGCAGCGTGAAGTCAAACTGCTTGACCCGCTCGCTCACGTCCACGCCGAGGTTCTCCAGCAACTTGTACACCACCCGGCCGTGCCGCACTTCGTCCCGGGTGATGCTGGCCACGGCCAGCATCTCGGCCGGCGTCGGCGCCTTCATGATCCACGGCACGTAGCCAAACGCCCCGGCAATCTCCGAGTCCGCCTCCATCAGCATGAGGTGAATGAGATTGTCCCGATACTCGGCCGTCATTTCGTCGGCCTCTTCCACCAATTCCCCGCGCTGAATGCGCTCCAGCAGGCGCGCGTCCCGCTCTTGCTCGTCCGCCATCCCGATTCCCCCTTCGGGCGCCCCTGATGAGAAGAGCGCCAGACATAGAGCCATTATAACGCGCGGCGCGCTGGGCGAGCTCCGAAGAGCCGTCTTCTCGAGGGCGAACTTGTGACTCCGGGGCGCGCCGCCGCACGTGCCCCCGCCTCCCAAGACTCCATCGCCGACTGTGCTCCGAGGACCTTACTCTAATACCCTTAGCTTAGGAGGAGTCACCATGGGTGCACGAAGCGAAGACCCATTTGTCCCGGCTGCTGGAAGCCGCGTGGGCGGGAGAGTCAATCATCGTGGCCAAAGGCAGGATTCCGTCCGCGATGCGGGTTCCTCTGCCCCTCCGAAGCCGCAGGAACTGGGGTTCCTGCCCTTGCATGTTCCTCCAGACTTCTTTCGACCCCTGCCGGCGGAGGAGCTGGACGCGTGGGACCGATAGGATCCCTCTTGGATACCCACACCCTGCTCTGGGCCATCGGGTCTCCGGATCTGCTCCCTCACCGCACCCGCAGACTCATCGAGCACCCAGAGACCCGACTCTGGGTGTCTTCCGCCTCGGTGTGGGAGATAGCGACCAAGCATCGTGTGGGCCATCTGCCAGAGGCTGGCCTCTGCTGGCTGACGTCGGCCAACTGCATCCAGCGACTGGGCGCCGACACCCTAGCCATTTCCGCAGAACACTCTTGCTTGGCGGGCTCGTTTCCCAACGCCCATCGCGATCCCTCTGATCGGAGGCTGGCGGCCCAGTCCATTCCGGAGCTCCTGCCCCTCATGGCCTCTGATGGCACTTTCGACAACTTCCCCGTTGGCGTGGTGCGCTGAGCCGTGGCCCACCCGCGCCGGCAGATGCCGCCGCGTCGGAATTGGTCCAGCGCAGGCGGAACGGCGGCCCGTGCGCTAAGATGGGCGGGCTAAGACGGATGGGGGTGAGCCCGTGGACCCGCGCCAGTACTGTGCCACCTGCCAGCATATTCTCCATGTGGCGGATGCACATGGCACCCACTACGAGTGCAGCCGGCTGGGATGGCCGACCGAGCCGCGCTGGCGCTTCGCGTGCTGGACCCCGCGGCCGCCCAAGACGGCGATGCCGCACCTCCGCCGCCCTCCCGATCTCCCCTGAGCCGGCGCGGCGCACACCATTCCGGATCGTGCACGCCATTTTCAGGCTACTGCAGCCGCAGGGCGGTCTTGCCGTCAAAGCGCATGGCGTCGTTGATGCGGAGCGTTGTGCCCGGCACCAGGTCTGCCGGCCACTCGCCCGGCTTGGCCCACGCCAGCACCGCGGCATCGCCATCCAGCAACTCGGCCCGAAAAACGAGGGCGAGTCGGCACAGCTCGGGCCGCTGGTACAGCCCCGACAAACTGCCCACCGCGATATCCAGATTGTGCACCTCTTTTACCAGGCGCATCAGCGCCGCTTCCGCCGACTCCTGCAGGTGAAATCGCCCCCCCGGCAGCTGGTGCCCTCCCGCGATAGATGTGAGGCCCACCGCTCCCGCCCCGTTGGAGAGCACGGCGTAAACCTCGGTCACCACCTCGGGCCAATGGCTTTCCGACTCACTCACCCAACATTCCTCCCGGATTTTGGCGTTCTCATCCCAGCCGCTCGCTACGGATTCAGGTCTACCTCGGCGGAAAACACCGGCGCCACCCGCCCTCCCACCGCGATCGAGCGGGCCGCCGTGTGGTTGACGGCCAGCAGAAGCTCTGACGGCCGCCCCACCTCGGCCCCCTGGCTGATGGTGTAGCGGGTGGGCTCTGTCACCCCGGCCGCCTGCGTCAGCACCACCCCCAGCGCGGCGGCGGCACTCCCGGTGGCGGGGTCCTCCGGCACCCCGGCGGCGGGCGCAAATACCCGCGCGTGGACCCGCCCCGCACCTGAGAAGGACCACACCAGCATGCCGGTCAGGCCATGGTGCTCCAGCAGCTCTTTGACGCGCCCGACATTCGGCGCCAGGTTTGCCACATGTCCGGGCTCCAGCTGAACGGTCAAATGCCCCACGCCCACCGACGCCGCCTGCGGAGGCAAGCCCGGCACCATCCACAAGGTGGGGATCCCCAGCGCCGCGCCCACGGCGGCCGCGTCCAGCAAATCACCCAGCTCGCGCGCCGGCGGCTCAAACCACACCGTGCCGGTTTGGTCGAAATGCACCCGCGCGGGGCCGGCTGCGGTGATTTGGGTGGCCGCCGGGCCGGACAGGGCCCCCAGCTCGCGAAGCACCCAGGCGGCCCCCAGCGTGGGGTGCCCCGCAAACCCAAGCTCCTGAGCCGGCGTGAAGATGCGCGCCAGGTACTGATCGGCCGACTCCGGCCACACGAAAATGGTTTCGGACAAATTCATCTCGCGGGCCCAGGCCTGATAGGCGGAGGCGGGCAGCTCGGGCGGATCCACAAACACCGCCAGGGGATTGCCTCCCAGCGGCCGGCCGCTGAACACATCCACCTGCATCAGCCGGGTCATGGGCTGCCCCCCTCGCGCCGCTCGGAGCGCACTAAAGCCTCTGGCATCCCGGCCGCATTCGGCTCGGCGCCCGCCGGCTCCTCGGCCTCCGCGGCCAGCCACTCCAGCAGCATGGCGTAGTACGGGTCGTCTGAATCCCGGGGCCGAGCCGGAGCACCGCGCGTGCGGCCGGCGGCGGGGGCACCCCGCCGATGGCGGCTCACGGGGCCGTGCCCGCCAGCGTGAGAGCCGCGAGGCTCGCCTCGGCCACCGCTCGATCGACTGACTCCCATCGAAGCCCCAGCGCGCTGCCCAGATGCTCGAGCACCGCCGGGCGCACCGAGGCGAGTGTCGGGCGCCCCCCCGTCAGGCGTGCCAGCGAGGTGACGCCCTTGTCCTGAATGCCACACGGGATGATGCCGTGAAAGTGCGAAAGATTGGGGTCCACGTTGAAGGCAAAGCCATGCGACGTCACCCGCTGCGACGCTTTGACCCCTATCGCTACCACCTTGTCCTCCTGAACCCACACGCCGGTGTGGGGTGGGATGCGGCGGGCGGGCACACCCTCGCTGGCCAGCAAGTTGATAAACGCCTGCTCCAAGTTTCGCAGGTATACCAGGAGATCGTGCCCGTGCCGGTCCAGATGCAAAATGGGATAGCCCACCTGCTGCCCCGGCCCGTGATACGTGGCATCTCCGCCGCGGTCGACATCAAAGAGGGCGACCCCTTGGCGCTCGCGCTCGGCATCAGACCACAGCACGTTCGCGTGAGAGCCGCGCGCGTGGCGCCCCACCGTAAACACGGGGTCGTGCTCCACCAGCAGCAGCGTGTCGGGCCACGCCCCTTCGCGCACCGCCTCATGCACCTGCTGCTGCCAGCGGAGCGCCGCCCCATACTCCATCCGGCCCAGGTCAATGACCCGGGCCGGCCGACGAGCTTCGCGAGCGCCCACGCTACCGCGCCGCCGCCAAGCGCTCGGGCACTTGGCTTGCTGCGTGATACGAGCTCCGCACCAGCGGCCCCGACTCGACACGCCGGAATCCCATCGCCAGCGCCTCCTGCTCAAACACCGCAAATTCCTCTGGAGTGTAGTATCTTTCGACCGGCAGGTGCTTCTGATCCGGCCGCATGTATTGGCCCACGGTTAGAACATCCACCTGATGATCCCTCATGGCGCGGAATACGTCCAGCACTTCCTCGTGGGTTTCGCCGAGGCCCACCATGATGCCGGACTTGGTCACCATAGCCGGATCCTGCTGCTTGACCCGGGCTAAAAGCTCCATGCTGCGCTGAAAGTTTGCTTTGGGCCGCACCCAGCTGTACATGCGCGGCACCGATTCGGTGTTGTGATTCAGGATGTCGGGGCGCGCCGCTACGATGTGGGCCAGCGCCTCCCAGTTGCCCAGCAGGTCCGGGATGAGCAGCTCGACATTGCACGTGGGCAGCCGGCGGCGAATCTCCTCGACGCAGCGGGCAAAGATGCTGGCGCCGCCGTCGCTTAAGTCGTCGCGCGTTACCGACGTAATGACGACGTGCTTCAAGCCCATGTGCACGACCGAGTCAGCCACGCGCTGGGGCTCGCCCTGGTCAAACCAGGTGGGCTTGCCCGTCTTGATGGCGCAAAACCCGCAGCTGCGGGTGCAGGTGTCGCCCAAAATGAGAAAGGTGGCCGTGCGCTGCTCCCAGCACTCGTACACATTGGGGCAGCGCGCCTCTTCGCACACCGTGTGCAGCTCCGCCGTCCGCATGAGCTCTTTGAGCTCGAGAAAATGCGGGCCGTTGGACAGCTTAACCTTGAGCCACGGCGGCAGAAACCTGGCCTGCGCGGGCTGTGCCTGCCGGTCGATGTGCCAAGGATGCGTCGGCAGGGCCGCCGGGGTGCCCCCCGGCCCTTCTGACGGCTCCACACTGGCAGCCTCGACGAGCGGCACCGCCGCTGGATTCCCCTGACTCTCCATTAGTCGACACCTCCTTTGGTCTGGCTCTTCAGCCGCCGTCCTGGCGCAGGATTCCTAGTCGATGGGGCTCTCCCGTGTCAGCGCCTCCAGCTCGGTCTTCACGGTGTTCACAAACAGCGCCGCCTCGGCACCGTCCACCACGCGGTGGTCAAAGCTCAGGCACAGGTTCACCATCGACCGCACCGCAATCGCGTCGCCCGGCATGACGCGGGGCCGCTTGACGATGGACTCCATCGTGACGATGCCCACTTCCGGGGCATTGATGATGGGATAGGTCAGCACCGTGCCCACCGCCCCGGTGTTGTCCACCGTGAAGGTGCCGCCGGAGAGGTCCTCCAGCTTCAGGCGGCCGCTCCGGGCGCGCTGGGTCAGGTCCTGGGTCGCCTTAGCCAGCCCCACCACGTTTTTCTCATCCGCGTCATGCACCACCGGCACCACCAAGCCGCGCGCCGTAGCCGCCGCGATGCCGACGTTCACCCGGCGCTTCATGACAATTTGGTCTCCGCTCCACTGGGCGTTCATGATAGGGACCGCCTGCAAGGCGCGCACCACAGCCCGCATCATGAAGGGCAGATAGGTGAGCGGCACGCCGTGGCGCTCGCGGAACACGTCTTTGTGCCGCGCCCGGAGCGCCACCAGCCCGGTCACGTCGGCCTCCACCATCAGCCAGGCATGCGGCACGGTCTGCTTGGAGCGCACCATGCGCTCGGCAATCACGCGGCGCACCTGGCTCACCGGCTCCAGCGTGTCGCCGTCCTCGATATGGGCCGGCGCACCCGCCGCCATCGCCGCGGGAGCAGGAGCGGACGCCTCGGCGCCCCGCGCCGGAGCGGCTGCGGGCGCCTTGGCCCCCGCCTCCGCAAACTTCAGAACGTCGCCGCGCGTCACGCGCCCGCCCGCGCCGGTGCCCGTGACGGCCGCGGGGTCGACTTGGTGCTCGGCCGCCAGCCGGCGCACGGCCGGCGAGTAGCGGGTGCCCTCGCGGGCCGGGGCGGCCTTGGCCGCAGCGGACACCGCCGCGCTGGCTGCGGAGGGCGGCGCTGCCGGAGCCGCTTCCGCCGCGGAAGGCTCTGCGGCGGGTGCTGGGGCGGCACTCTCGCCGGACCCGGTGTCCAGCTCGCAGATGGGCGTGCCAATCGGCACGGTGGCGCCCTCTTCCACCAGCAGCTTCACAACCGTGCCGGCGACCGGCGCCGGCACCTCAGCATTGACCTTGTCGGTCAGCACCTCTAAGAGCGATTCATACTTGTCCACGTGGTCGCCGGGGTGCTTCAGCCATTGGCCGATGGTCCCCTCGGTGACGCTTTCGCCCAGCTGGGGCATCAACACTTGCTCCGCCATAGTGCCTCCTCGACTCTTTCGACTCTGCTCGACTGACTTGCCCGCGCGCACAGCGAAACGGTGCAGGATTCGGGTCGCTCGCTAAAACAAGGCCAGCTCTTTGGCTGCCGCCTCGATTTTCTCGGGCGTCACCAAAAAGGCGTGCTCCAGGCTGGGCGCGTACGGCATCGCCGGGACGTCCGGCCCCGCCAGGCGGCGGATCGGCGCATCCAGGTCAAACAGCGCATGCTCTGCAATCAGGGCGCTCACCTCACCGCCAAAGCCGCCGGTGAGGTTGTCTTCGTGCACCACCAGCACCTTGCCCGTCTTTTTGGCGGTCGCGAGGATGGCCTCGGTATCCAGCGGTCGAATGGTGCGGAGGTCCAGCACCTCGACGGAGATGTTTTGCTTCGCCAGCGCCTCCGCTGCCTTTAGCGAAGAGTTCACGGTCATGCCCCACGAGATGATGGACACATCGGTGCCGGTGCGCTTCACGTCCGCCTCCCCCAGCGGAATCAAGTAGCGCTCGTCCGGCACCTCGCCGCGAATGGACCGGTATGCCCCCTTATGTTCCAAAAACAATACGGGGTCCTCGTCCTCAATCGATGACGCCAAGAGGCCCTTCACGTCGTACGGGGTGGCGGGCATCACCACTTTCAGCCCGGGCACATGGGCAAAGAATGCCTCAATGCTCTGCGAGTGGTACAGCGCCCCATGAATTCCTCCGCCGTAGGGCGCGCGAATCACCAGCGGCACGCCAAAGGTGCCGTTGGATCGATACCGGATGCGCGCGGCCTCCTGAATGATCTGGTTGACCGCCGGGAAGATAAAATCGGCAAACTGGATCTCGGGCACCGGCCTTAGCCCATTGATGGCCGCGCCAATGGCGGTGCCCACAATGGCCGACTCGGCCAGCGGCGAGTCCATCACGCGATCCTCGCCAAACTCTGCCTGCAAGCCTTCGGTGGCGCGAAACACGCCGCCCCGCACGCCCACGTCCTCGCCGTAGATGATAATGCGGGAATCTCGCCGCATCTCCTGCCGCAAGGTTTCGCGGACCGCCTCCAAATACGTCATCGCCACTGCTTTGCCTCCCGCTTCAGATCCCGACTAGACTGCCGCTTCGTGATACACGTGCCGACCCAGCGTGCTGGGATCCGGGTCCGCGGCGGCATCCGCAAACTCGGTGGCGTCATCCACCGCCGCCTTGGCCCGATCGTGAATCTGCTTGTGCTGGGCGTCATCTAAGAGCCCCTGCTCACGCAGCTGCCGCTCAAAGACCGCCAGCGGGTCATGCTTCTTGGCTTCCGCGACTTCTTCGCGGGACCGGTAAGCCCGGTCGTCGTCGTCGCTGGAGTGCGGCACAAACCGATAGGTTTTCGCCTCAATCAGCGTCGGGCCCTCGCCCGCGCGCGCCCTGTCGGCCGCGGCCTTCACGGCCTCGTACACTTTGATGGGGTCGTTGCCGTCCACCACCACGCCCGGCATGCCGTAGCCCTGGGCTCGCGCCGCCACATCGGGGACCGCCATCTGCTTTCGGGACGGCACCGAAATCGCGTAGCCGTTGTTTTCGTTGAGAAAGATAGCCGGCACTTTCATGACCGAGGCAAAGTTCAGCGCCTCGTGAAAGTCCCCTTGCGACGTGGACCCTTCCCCGAACGTGGCCATCGCCACGGTGGGCTCATGCTTCAGCTTGGCCGCCAGGGCAATGCCCGCCGCGTGCATCATCTGGGTGGTCACCACCGAGCCGGTGGTGAGGATTTTTAAGTCGACCGAGCCCCAGTGAGCCGGCATCTGGCGCCCGCCGGAGTTGGGATCGCTAGCCCGGCCCATCAGGTGGAGAAACACATCCCGGGGGCTCATGCCCATGGCCAGCACTAGGGCCAAGTCTCGGTAGTAGGGCACTACCCAGTCGCGGCCGCGGTCCAGTGCAAAGGCGCTGGCCACCTGCGTGGCCTCGTGGCCATTGGACGAGTACACCACCGGCGCTCGCCCCAATCGGTTCATCACCCACATGCGGTCGTCCAGCACACGCGCCAGCACCATGTGATAGTACATATCAGTCAAAATCTCGGCCGTGAGTCCTTCTGGCACGATCGTTGCTCCTTCCAGCGCCGCTAGGGCGCGTACACGTGATCGAGCAAGGTGCTGGCGTCCGGCACCGGCGACGCCAGCGCAAATTCCGTGGCGTCATCCACTTCGCGCTGGATGCGGGCGCCTAAGTCCTGTTCCTGCTGAGCATCCCATACCCCCTGGGACTCCATCCAAGACCGGAAGCGCGGGAGGGGATCCCGCTGCCGCTCGGCGGCCAAATCCTCCGCTGGTCGGTACGACCGCTGGTCGTCGTCGCTCGAGTGCGACGTCAGCCGCACCACTTTGAGATCCAGGAGCGAGGGCCCCTCGCCGCGGCGGGCGCGGGCCACCGCCTCTTCGGTCGCCTGGTAGACCGCCAGGGGGTCCAGCCCATCCACTTCCACCCCCGGAATGCCGTAGCCCGCTGCGCGGGCGGCCACGCTGGAGATGGACATCTGCTTGGACAGCGGCACCGAAATCGCATAGCCGTTGTTTTCGCAGATGAAGATGACCGGCAGCCGGTGGACGCTGGCAAAATTGAGTCCCTCGTGAAAGTCGCCCTGGTTCGACGATCCTTCGCCGAAAAACGCCGCCGCCACCGTATCCTCCCCACGGACCTGCGCGGCCAGCGCCACGCCCGCGGCATGCAAAATCTGCGTGGCCACCGGCGACGACCCGGTGATAACCCGCCGGCCGGCATGGCCCCAGTGGGACGGCATCTGGCGGCCTCCGGAGCTTGGGTCGTTGGCGCGGGCGAGGAGCCCGCACATCACCTCGCGCGGGGTAACCCCAAACGCCAGCACTACGCCCAAGTCGCGGTAGTAGGGACAGAGAAAGTCTTTGGCCGAGTCAAAGGCCATGGCGGTGCCCACCTGGGCCGCTTCGTGGCCCTGGCCCGAAATCACAAACGGCGCCTGGCCCCCACGATTCAGCACCCAGCATCGCTCATCCAGCGCCCGGGCCATCACCATGTGGTAGTACATCTCGCGGAGACGCTCGGTGCCGAGCCCGGGAGCCGGCTTGCGCTGGGCAGGGGCTTTGGCCTTGGCCATGCTGTCGCCGTCCTTTCTCGACGTGTCTAGACGTGGATGCCGTGTCCCTGCACCACCAGCGCCGCTTCGTGCAGCGTCTCCGACACCGTGGGGTGCGCGTGTACGCTCTCCGCCATTTCCCACGCGGTGCCTTCCAGGAATTTGGCCAGCGCCACCTCGTTGATGAGATCCGACGCGTGCGGGCCAATAATATGAGCCCCCAGCAGCGCGTCGGTCTTCGCATCAGCCACGAGCTTCACGAAGCCGTCGCCCTCCTGGAGGATGAGCGCCTTGCCATTGGCCTTGAAGGGAAACGTGCCGGTCTTGACTGCGTGGCCCGCCGCCTCGGCTTCCTCCTGGGTAGCGCCCACACTGGCCACTTCCGGCCGGCAGTACGTGACGCGCGGCACGCGGTTGGGGTTCAAGCCTTCTGGGTGGTTTCCAGAGAGCGCCTCCACGGCAATCATGCCTTCATGGGCCGCCACGTGCGCGAGCAGGTAGCCGCCGATGCAGTCGCCCGCGGCCAGCACGTGGGGCACGCTGGTTCGATAAGCCTCGTCCACCTCGATGAAGCCGCGGTTCATCTTGACCCCCAGTGTCTCCAGCCCGATCCCGGCCGTCACCGCCTGGCGGCCGATGGCCACCAGCAGCACCTCGGCTTCCACCGCTTGGGCCTCCCCTTCCTTGGGCTTCACCTGGGCGGTCACGCCCTGGGCTCCCACCTGGATGCCGTCCACGGCCGCGCCCGCATAAATCTTGACACCCCGGCGGGTCAAGAGCTTCGTCAGCTCGGCCGCCACCTCGGCGTCATCTTGGGGCAGGATGTGCGGCAGCATCTCCACCAGCGTGACCTCGCTGCCGAAGTCGCGGTACATCGAGGCAAACTCGACGCCAATGGCGCCCCCGCCGACAATAAGCACCGATGCCGGCACCTTGGTGCGCTCCAGCACATGGTCGGATGACAGCACCCGCTCGCCGTCAAAGGGGAGGTTCGGGAGCGGCCGCGGCTCTGAACCCACCGCCACCAGCACGTCCTTGGCGGACAGCGTGTCTTGCCCCTTTTCGCCGTCCACCACCACCTGGGTGGCGCTGGCCAGGCGGCCGGCTCCCTTGTAGACCGTGATGTGGTTTTTCTTCATGAGAAATTCAACCCCGCGCCACAGCTGCGTCACAATCTTGTCCTTGCGCTGCACAGCCGCCGGGTAGTCCAGGGAAAAGGCCTCTTTCTTCAGCTTGATGCCCAGCTCGCCCACCTCGTGCAGCTGGTGCACCACGTCGGCGGTGTGAAGCAGCGCCTTGGTGGGGATGCAGCCCCGGTGCAGGCACGTGCCCCCCACTTTGTCGCGCTCCACCAGTGCGGTTTTCATGCCCAGCTGCGCCGCCCGAATCGCGGCGACATAGCCGCCCAGGCCGCCACCCAACACCACTAAATCAAATGACTCGGCCACTCCGATGCCTCCTTGCCAGCCCTGCCATGCAGGTGCGCCCGATTCCACGCCGCCTCGACCAGGCGGCGGCCAGAGCCATAAGGCCGCCCGGCGCCGGTGTGTCCATCATCCGGCCAGCGGCACAAGGAATGCCCCACGCGCTCTGCGCCGTGGGGTTGCGACCTGTCAGGCCATCCCTTTTCATCCAGGGGCCTGATGCCGGCGCCGCCACCTGGCGGCGGTTGCACGTCATCGCCAACGCTTGCGCCACCTTCACCTGAGAGCCACATTACCCCTTCGCCTTGGGCCCTGACAAGCAAGGAAGCCGCCTTGATGCCCCCCGCGCGCCAGATTGAGTCCGCCCGCCATCCCCCAAGCCTCGGAAAATGGCCCTGCAGCGCCACTTGGCCAGCTCGGCCGTGTCTCGCCGCCGCAAATACTCAGAACGTTCAGTGCGTGGACCATCCCGCCTCCCGGGTGAGATCCGAGCTAGCTTTGCCAGGCATCCGGGAAAAAGTGCAGATGCCACACCGACAGCACCTTGAATGCCTCGGCCAGCTCCACGCCCACTTCGACCCCGTGCTCCGCTGCCCGGGTGCGGAGGTAAAAGCCCAACACCTGCTGCGCCGGCTTGGTGAACTGGCTGGCATGGGCCCACATGGCCTGGAGCTTTGCGTCAAACGTCGCGGTGACGTCGACCCGCGTATTGGGCCAGGCCGTGCCGTAGTACGCGATGGCGGGCGGCTCCACCGGCGGGCCCGCGTCGGGCTCCACCATGGGGAAGTGGGCCATGGACACCGCCTCCGTCACTGCCATGCCCAGTGTCCGGTGATCTGGATGGCTTTCGTACGGCATAAACGGGTCGGGGCACAGCACCACATCGGGCGCGGCCGACCGGATGGCGCTAAACACCGCGGTCGTAAGCTCCGCCCGCCGATCCCGGAGCGTCATGTCGGCGAATCCCAGCCACGTGAGTCCCCCGCCGCCCAGCACCCGAATGGCCGCTTCCTGCTCCCGCCGGCGTGTGTCCACCAGCGAATCCCGCTGGGAGGGATCGAGGGTGCCCACCGCACCGTCGGTGGCCACCACCCAGTCCACTCGGGCTCCGAGGCCAATGAGCTTCGCCAGCGTCGCCCCGGCGCCCACCTCGTTGTCATCCGGATGCGGCGCAATCGCCAGGACCCGCCGCATAGCCAGCAAGTTGGGAATGGGCAGCAGCTCAGCCGCCTTCATGTCCGCCACTCTCGCCACCCCCTCGGGCTCATGATACCCGGACCCGCAAATCGCGCGGCGGGCGGCCGCCGCGGGCGGCGCCATCCTGCACGCTCCTCGTCCGAGCGAAGCACCAATCATCCATCCAGCACGCCGGGGCAATGGCAAGGAGCGGTCGCGGTGCGCGGCGCAACACCAGCCAGGCCCACCGGCTTTGCCGCGGCACTTATCCGCGAGGAGCGGTTGTGCCGGGCGCGGTGCTTGGAGGTGGAGGTCACCAGCCGGGCCGGCTCTGCCCACAACCACTCTGCCATAGAGGGGGTTTCTCGGAACGGGGCCAGCACCTGGTCCGTCCCGGCCAAAGTCAGAATCGGCCCGATCACTGCCTGCTCCAGTCCCGCCGCCTCATAGGTGAACTGAGCACTCGCCGCTTCCCCGAGCAGCTGCTCATAAAATGGCCGGGACGTGTTCAAGTCACGGACATACACGCGGACATACGCTTGCAGCACTTTCATCGTTGGCCTCCCACGATTCGAGCCCCACTCTCGATTCTCCGCAGCGGCGCGGTCAGCGGAGACCGCGTTGGGCGAAGCGTAAGCGCTGGCTCCCCCGCCCGCAAGTCTTCGCGGCCATCGGTCCGCGGGGAGTCGTGTCGATCCGCGAGCGACGGGCGCCGAATCAGCTCAACGGCGCGAATCGCCCGCGCGGCGCGAGCGCGCGGGCGCCACGCTCAGTGCCTGAGAAATACTCTAATTGCGCCCACATGCTCGCATGGGCCCAGGCCGTCTGATAGAGTGAAGCGTGTCCTCTACATCAGGCCGCCGGCTCAAGACACTGCAGGGAGGAGTCCCCCGAGGCGGCACGGATACACGGTGCCAGCAAGCAGGCGGCAGGCGCCCTCCGTGTGGCCGCCGGGCTAAAGGCGATGCACATCCTATTTATGTCGCTGATGGTCGGGGTGCCCTGTGTCCTTGTGTTCCACTGGGGGCTGGCCACGCTCAGCAGCAAGTTGGACAACACGTCCGCGCGCCTCCTTGCGGCGCAGCACTTCGCGTTTGGCCTCCTGCTGTTTGCGGTGTACTCCATCCAGGTGCTCCCATTGGGCGATGCGCGCGCCATTGCCCTCTACGGGATTGGCTCGCTGGGGCTGGTGATAACCGCCCTGGGTGTCCACCTATTTCTGCGGGTGCTGGGCTACATGCGGCAGCTGCCGAAGGGGGTGGGCCTGCTTGTCAGCTACGTCTGGCTGCTTCCCGGCGTGCAGGTGGCCACGACCCACCGCAGTACCTTCAACGCCACGGTCTTTGCCCGCACGCCGCTCTGGACCCAGCCGCACTACAGCGGCGCCTTCCACAGCGCCATGTGGGGAGCCGTGGTGCTCACGAGCTGCATCGCTCTGGCAATGGTGGTGGCGCAGGCCCGGACCCAGGACCCGGCCCAGCGGGGGCTCGTCGGCGGGCTCCTGTGGGGCGTCGTGGCCCTCGACGCCGCGGAGCTGCTTGGAGGAGCGCTCCTGCCCCATCGGCCGCCCGCCTGGCTGCCGCCCTATCCGTACCTGGCGGGGTTCTTGCTGTGGCTCGTGGCCGTGCGGCTGGCGGTCCGCCGATACAGGTTTCTCCCCTACAGCCTCCAGCAGTACCATCACCTGCTTGCCCTGACGCCTGCGGCCACCCTGCTCATCGATGGGAGCGGGCGCGTGGTGGACTGCAACCCCGCCGCCGCCGCGCTGCTCGGCTCCCTGAGCGGGTCGCTGGCGGGTGCCGTCGCCGAAGGCCCGGATGCGGCGCTCGCGTGGTACCGGGCTCAGTTTGCCCGCCAGGCACCCATCCGCGGATGGGAGTTGGCACTCCGGGGGACGAGGGAAGCCGGCCACCCGTCCGCCCCTTGCTGGGTCGTAGCGGAAGGTGACTACGTCACCGCCGAGGGATCCCGGTACTGCATCCTCGTCTTGCACGATGTCACGGCCGAGAAGCAGCAGCACGCGGAGCTGACTCACCAGGCGTCGCACGACCAGCTGACGGGCCTTCCCAACTGGGCGGCCTTTCACCGGCGCTTGGCCGAAGCCACCGGGCGGGGCCCGAATCGGCTGGACGCCTTCGCGGTGGCCATCGTGGACTTGGACAACTTCAAGCACATCAACGACACGTGGGGACATCCCGTGGGCAACCAAGTACTTATGGAACTAGCCCAGCGGCTGGCCGCCCCTCGGCGCGGCGGCGACATGGTCAGCCGCTTGGGCGGCGACGAATTTGGCCTGCTGCTGGACGGGGTCGCCGACCCCATCACGGCGGAAGCCGCCGCCCGGCGACTGCTCAGCGACCTGGCCGCGCCCGTCACACTAGCACCTGGCACGACGGTGGTGCCCACGGTGAGCGCGGGGTTCTGCATCTATCCGCACCAGCGGCAGGATCGCGAAAGCCTGATCCGCGCCGCGGATATTGCCATGTATGCCGCCAAGCGCGCCGGCAAGAATCGGGCGTACGTGTTCCAAGAAGCCTGGGCACATGACGCCCTGGCCTTTGCCGACATTTCCTCAGCCACTGCCGGCGAGCCATGACCGGGCGGCCCCGACCGCTCCAGCCCTCCCGCATCGTTAGATCGTTAGGGCCGTGGACGCCGCTGCCCCCCTGTCCCTACCGCGACAGCATGCGGCGAAAGCGCCAGACCGCCAGCGGCAGAAAGATGGCCATCAGGGCGCAGCCAAAGGCCAGCGATGACACCACCGGGTGCTGCAGCGTCCAGGTGCCGTGGCCCGGCGCCACCGCCGCCGCGTTGCCAAACAGCTGGCGGGTGGCTTGCACCACCGCGCTCACGGGATTCCAGTCGGCGGCGGCGCGGAGCCACCCCGGCATCCCCGCCGTGGGCACGAAGGTGTTGGCCACAAACGTCAGGGGGAACATCACAATGAACCCAAAGGACTGCGCGGCTTCCACGCTTTTGACCACCAGGCCCAAAAACGCGCCCACGGTGGTCATGGCCAGGGCAAACAGCATCAGCACCCCAATGGCTTCGGCGGTCGAGGCGGCCCCCAAAAGCGGCCGCCACCCCACCACCAGACCACAAATCACCATGATGACCAGGCCCAGCATGCTTTCGAGGAAGCTCGCGCCAATGTGGCCAATGAGGACGGCGGCCCGCGACATGGGGAGCGACCGAAACCGGTCAATGACCCCGCGCTGCATGTCCTGCACCATGGCGGCCATGATGGGCATGGCGGCAAACATCATGTTCTGGGCGAAAATGCCCGGCATCAGGAAGGACTTGTAGTGGCCCCCGGGCACCACGATGGCGCTGCCGAAGATATAGGCGAACATGAACACAAACATGATGGGCTGGATGGTCACATCCAGCAGCTTGTCGGGCATGTAGCGAATGTGCATCAGGTGGCGGCGCGCCACCGTCCACGAATCCGCCCACCCCCACCGAAAGCGCGTCCAAGCGGTGGGGGGGTGATCCCCAGGCTTGATGTCTATTGCGGCCATGCGGCCCTCCTTGCTGTGTCGGCGTCCGTGGAGGACTCCGGCTAGCGGCGACCCCCTCGCTGGCGTCTCGGCGCCTCGGGAGCCTCCGCCGCAGCCGTCCCGTGCCCGGTCAGCTTCATGAACACCTCGTCCAGCGTGGGGCGCCTCAGCGCAAGGTCCTCCACCACCACCTGGTCCGCGTCAAACTCGCGCACCACCGCCGTGAGAGCGGCGGCGCCGCCCGCCACCGTGGCGTTGAGCCGGCGCACCTCGCGGTCCACCTCCGGCGCATGGCCCACGGCGCGCTCCATCGCGCGAGCGGCCAGAGCGATTTGGCCCGCATCGCGCACCTGCACGTCGATGCGCTCGCCCCCGACGCTGCGCTTTAGATCGTCGGGCGATCCGGCCGCCACCACCCGCCCTTGGTCAATCACGGCAATGTGATCCGCCAGCTGATCCGCCTCTTCGAGATACTGGGTCGTGAGCAAGAGCGTGGTGCCGTCCTGCACCAGCTCCCGAATCACCGACCACATGCCCATGCGGCTGCGCGGATCCAAGCCCGTCGTTGGCTCGTCCAGCAGCAGAACCGGAGGAGCCACCACCAAGCTGGTGGCCAGGTCCAGCCGCCGCCGCATTCCTCCGGAGTAATTTTTCACCAGCCGTCCGCCGGCTTCCGCCAGCTCAAACCGCTCGAGCAGCTCATCGGCACGCCGGTGAGCGGCTTTCATCGGCAGGTGGTACAGTCGCGCCACCATCACCAGATTGTCGCGGCCCGTCAAATACTCATCGACCGAGGCCTGCTGGCCGGCTAGCCCAATGCGCTCCCGGACCGCCTGGGGCTGGCGCACCACGTCATACCCGGCGATTTCGGCGTGGCCGCCATCCGGAACCAAGAGGGTGGTGAGAATGCGCACGGCGGTCGTCTTCCCGGCCCCGTTGGGGCCAAGCAAGCCGAGCACCGTGCCAGGCGCCGCAGCCAAGTCCACGCCCGACAGCGCCTGCACCGCGCCAAAACGCTTTTGGAGCCCCTCCGCCCTGATGGTGGGGGCCACCCCTGAGAGAGTCATGCGCGCTACCCCCCCGGCCTCACCGCCATCCGCATCAGGCTATTAAACCACAGCCCTGGCTCGCCGCCAAACCCTGCCGAGAGCCCGGCTTCCCGAAGCCAGTCCGCCATGAGCCCATGAACGTGGCCGCCGTTTTCGCGGAGCTCCACAAGCCGGCCGCGGCTGCAGCTGGCCGACTGCAGGCCGCGCGGGCCGCGTCGCAAATCACGAGGCCCTCGTGATGCCCCTGATCCGAAAATGCCACGGTGTCGTCAATCTCGTCGGCGTGCACGCCGGGTGCGAAGAGCCACGCGAAAGTGGTCAGCGCCCGCTCCACACCCAAAGGCAGGATGATGTGTTCAGCATGAGGTGGGGCCAAACCCAGTAGTCCAGCGCCACGGTCCCGGCCGCCAGCGCCCGCACCCTCTTCCCGTCGCACTGTTTCCTGCCGAGCGCGTGGGGCTCACCTGCTTGGAGCCGTGTCCGCGCGGCTCACCGGATACCGCGCGCAGTCCAACGCCCGGTGGAGGCCGGGGTGGACCAGCGGCGTGTGCGGGCCCGCCAGGTCGTTGCCGACACACACCTTCCCGTTGCACTGAATCTCGCAGTCGCGCCGCATCGGTGAGGCTACCCCGTCCCAGCGCAAACCTGCCAGCGCCATCTCCTGGGAGATGGGCGCCATGACCTCACCCAGGGGCGCGGCCGCAGGATCCAAATGAACGAACCCCCATCGGCCCCACGTATCCACGGCCACCGGCCCCAATCCGAAATCGCCCGGATCACAGCCGCGGGTCCCCGCAATCTCGCGGGCCTGCGGGAGGCGCCCGTCCTAAGAGGGGGGCCAGTCGCGGCAGGCACACGAGGCGCCGCGCCGACCGCTCGCGGCCCCAGGCCCGCCCGGTGGCGGCAGACATTGTAAGAGGCGTCCGTGCGCCGTCATCGCCGCACACTAGCAAGAGCGCCTCCCCACCACCTCCGCCGTGGCTTAGCCGCCAGGGTCAGCCAGGGCCGCTGGTGAGCCACCAGTGGCCCTGGCTCAAAACACCCGGCGCCGCTTCGCCTGAAAGATATCGTCCCGCGGGGACCAGCTGGGCGGCCGTGTGAGCGCCTCCGCACCACGGCCGTCACTGCCTCATCGGCCAGGGCCTGGGCTGCCGGAGTGATGGGCTATGCGCATCCTCCCCCATCTTCGCCATGTCGCCGCGCAGCATCCGGCCGCTGTCTCTGCTGACAGCACAGAGTGGGCCGCCCGGACTTCTGCACCCGGCAGCCGTATCGGCGCCTTTTCGCCCGCCGGATACACCGGGTGAGGGACATCTCCTGCTCTCGAAGGCTTGACGCGCCGACTGGTACATAGTTTTCTATGTACAGAGCTTTGAGAGGAGACGGTGCGCGATGGACACGCTTCTGCCCTCGATTCCCGCCCTGCTGGTGCTGGCCGTGCTGGAGGCGGGGCCGGCGCATGGATATCAGATTGCCCGGCGCGTGGAAGAGGCGTCGGAGGGACTCTTAGGCCTGAAGGAAGGCACCCTGTATCCCCGGCTGTACCAGCTGGAGCGCGAGGCATTGATCCAGGGCACTTGGCACCAAGGCGCGGCGGGCCGGCGCGTCAAGTTGTACGCGCTCACGCCTGAGGGCACGCGCGCCTTGGCGGTGCAGCGCGCCCAGTGGCAGGCCAAGGCGATGGCCGTCAATCGCGTCATCTCAGTGCCAGCCGTGCAGAGAGAAGGAGGGCTAGCTCTTGGACATTCTTGAGTATCTGGACGCGGCGACCCGCCATCTGACCTCGCCGGCCGAAGCCAAGTCGGTGCGCGACGAGCTGTACGACCACTATCTGCGGGCACTGGAAGCCGCGCTGGCCGATGGACACTCCTTCGACGACGCCCGGCGGCTCGCACTCGGCGCCCTGGGCCCCCCGCCGGAGATCCGGCCGTCCGCGGCGGCCCCTCGCCGCGTCCTCGCCCTCTCGCTGCTGGCCGGGGCCATCGGGGGTGCGATCCTGTCCTTAGCGAGCCTCAGCTGGCTGCCGGCAACCGCCGGACTTTCCGCCGCGGCCCTGCTCCTGCAGCCGGGCCACCGGCTCAGGGCAGCGCTGCGCCGCTCCCCCGCCCTCATGGCTTTGAGCCTGGTGGACGGGCTGGTGGCCGGCACCTATCCGCTCTGGGCGGCCGGGCCCTACAGCTATTGGAGCGGACCTGCCACATTCTGGGTGACGGCCGCCGCGATCGCCCTCATGATCGCGACGCCCCTCTATCTTGTGATCTACATGATGCGCCATCGCGGCGAGGCGTTCCCCAGTGCAGCGCTCAGTCCGGCCGCGTTCGCCTTGGCGGCCCTGGCGTCAATGGCCGCGGGCTGGCGGCTGTACCCCGTCAGGCCGTCGCCGTCGGTGGCCTGGTATGCCCCGCCGGGCACTGCCGGCTTTCTGCACGCGATCGCCGACCCGATGCAATTCACGCTGCTGTGGTTTCTCGCCGTGTGCGCCCTGGGCGCCACGGGGTGGATCGCGCAGAACTGGCAGGGATGGCGACGGATGGCGGAGGGCACTCGCTGACTCCCGGCGAGGCGGAAGGATCCCGCGCCGCTCCCCCTAGGCCTCGGCCCCACGCATCCAGTCCTGCAGAACCCGCCAGCGAGGGTCGCTGGGTGCGGGCATGGCCGCGTGGTCTTCGCGGCTCCAGGCCAGGGACAGGGCGGTGTGCACGCCCGCCCAAGCCCACACGCGGCCTTCATCCAATCCCAGCCGCGCGGATAGGCCGCGGGCGTAGCGCTGCATGGCGGAAACCGCCCACGGCCGGCGGACCCAGCGGTTCATCAGGAAGCAGGCGGGCTCGTACGCCGGATCCCCCCATACGCCCTTCGGGTCGATGGCCGTGGCCGCCATCGCGCCGTCGCCCGCCCGGCTGGACTGAAGGCGGTGAAGCAGGTTGCCGTCATGCAGGTCGCCGTGCAGCAGCACGACACGGTGGGGGGACGCCGCCAATCGCCAAGCCCCGGCAACCACCTCGGCGACTGCGCGGGACTCGGCGGCGGAGCAAGCGTTCTGCCAAGAATCCAGGGCGGCCAGCTGGTCGGCTAGGCGCGGAAAGCCCTCGGGTGCCCCCGACGGGTGCGCGCAGGCCAGCGCCGCGGCCACCTGGCAAAAGGCATCGCGCGCGGCGGCGTCGGTCTCCGCCGCCAGCGCATGGCCGGGCAGTACCCACTCGAGCCACAGAACCCCGGCCTCCGCGTCCACTGCCTTCAGGGCTACCAGTCGCTCGCAGGCCAAAAGCCTCAAGGCCGCTGCCTCGCGCTCGGTCCCCGGATCGCCCGGCGGCCGGCACTTCAGCGCCCAGGGAGTGCCTTCCCCGTCTTCCGCTCGCACCACCAGACTTTCCGCGCCTCGCGCCAGCGGCTCCAAGCCATGGAGCTTCCACCGGGCTGCCGCCGCCCGCGCGTGGTCGGGGATCCCCAGCGGCTGCCCGCGCCCCATGTCAGATGCTTCGGCCCTTTCCTGATCCACCGCTGTCCCTCCCGGCTGCGAGGGCCCGCCAGCGCCTGCTGGTGGCAGGACTCGGCCACGGCACGAGCAACGGGAGCACTGCAGGCACATGCCCATCAGGTGCAGCACCGGCCGCCTGCTGTTCCACCGCACTGACTTCGCTGGCACTCACGATCTTGGGTCACCGCATTGTCCCACAACCCGCCGCCTCTTCCGGCATGACTGTGCGAGCGCGCATGGCTGCTCGCCGGAAGCCATAAGGGACACGGGTGGGTATTCTTCGCCCGCTCTCGAGCTTGCCGTGCGGCGGCCAGTCCATCAGGCGGGAGGTGGCGAGACTGCCAAGCGTCATGCTGGCTAGCCTGCTGGCTGGCCTGTCGACACCGCTGGGGGCCTGGCTGATTTTGAGCCGCCGCCAAGTGTCGCCCGCCATGCTGGCGTTCACCCTGGCCCTGGCGTCTGGGGTCATGGCCACCGTGGTGGCCACGGAGCTGGTGCCCACGGGTCTCCGCCTGGCTGGCTGGCCCCTGTTTGTGTCCGCAGCCGCCGCCGGCGCGGTGATGCTGTCCCTGCTGCGCGGGGCCGCGGCCGAGTGGCAGGGGGCCCACGACGCTGGCCCCAGCCGCCTGCGCCTCGTGGGCTGGTTCATCGCCACGGCCATCGCGCTGCACGACATCCCCGAGGGCATGGCCATTGGCGCCGGCGATGCCGTGGGCCAGCGCCTGGGGGTGGTCATTGCCCTGGCGATTGCCTTGCACAACATACCCGAGGGCATGAGCATTGCGGCTCCGCTGGCCATGGCGCGCGAGTCCCGGCGGCGCATCCTGGCGGCGACCATCGCCATTGGGCTGGTGACGCCGCTGGGCACGCTGGTGTCTCTGGCCATCGGGCGGCTGGGCGCGGAGTGGTCGGCCATGGTGCTGGCGCTGGCGTCGGGAGCGATGGTGTACGTGGTGGGGCGCGACACGCTGCCTGAGTCGCTCAAAACCGGGCGCGCGGCGGCCCTGCTGGGCCTGCTGGCCGGGGCCCTCCTCATGATGCTGCTGGCAGCGCTGCCCGGCCCCTGAGTGGTATGGCCCGCCGCGCTTCGCGCCAGGCTACACGCATGGCAAGCAATTTCCCACGACTGCGCCGCCGCCGCCGGGGGGCAGCCGCGCTCGCCGGCACGGCGCTGGGACTGCTCCTGTTGGCCGCACTGGCCACACCCGGCCGGTCTGCACCCGGCCCCCGCATTCCCGTGCTCATCGTGGGGGGATCCGCGGCCGCTGGCTGGCGGGATGCGGCGGGGCATGGCTACGTCCGCCGCGGGCTCGGCCAGTACGCCCGCCGCGCGGGGCTCCGGCTCACCATCACCAATCGGGCCATTCCCGGCGCGCGCGTGGTCAGCGGGCGCACCCGCCGCCACTTGGCCGGCTGGATCCGCCAGCTGGGCCGCCATGCGCTGGCTGTCCTGGCTTGGGGCACGCTCAACGACTTGGCACACCACACGCCGCCCACGGCCATGGGCCAAGCCCTCGCGCGCCAAATCCGCACCGCCCTGGCCGCCCGCGCCGTGGTGCTGGTGGTCACGCCCGCCGTGACCCGCGCGTCGTATCGCGAGGACCGCACGCGCGAGCCCGCCGCCGTGCGGCAGGAGATTCAAGTGGCGCGGCGCTTTCCGCCCTCTGACGTCTATGTCGCCAACGTGTTTTCCGCCATGAAGCAGTACTTGCGGGCGCATCACCTAGCGTATGGCGGGCTCATGGCGGGGCCCTGGCATCCCAATGCCGCCGGCCACCGGCTGGCGGCCGCCCTGCTCGCGGACGCGCTGGGTCGCCTGTGGGCCCCGCCGGCTGGAATCCCCACCGCGCTGCGGCCACCGCCGCCCCGGCCCACGGGGCGCGCTGCCGACTTAATCGGTTAGGCTTGCGGGGGCGCCGGCCGGAGCCAGGCATCCAGCCGCAGCGCCGCTTCGTCGTCGGCGGCCACCAGGAGCAGGGTGTCGTCGCCGGCGATGGTGCCCAGCAAGCCAGGCACGGTCATGATGTCCAACACGGCCCCCACCGCATGGGCGTTGCCGGGCAGCACTTTCAGCACCAGCAGGTTTCGCGCCCGCGCCAGGGACTGATACGCTTCCGCCAGCAGGCGCTCTAAGCGCAGTCCCAAATCCGGGCCCACGGGGCTCGGGGGCGCCTGGTAGCGGTGCCCGCCTCCCGGCGTGGGCACTTTCACGAGGTTCAAATCGCGGATGTCCCGCGACACCGTGGCTTGCGCCGCCGGAAAACCCGCCGCGGCCAGCGCGGCGGCCACATCCTCCTGCGTCTCCAGCGGCTGGCGCTCCACCAGCTCACGCAGAAACCGCTGCCGCACTTCTTTGCTTTGCACGATGGCCTCCCCCGGCATTATACCGGCTCGGCCACCGCCGCTCGCAGCGTTTCCAGCTGGCGCGCGATGCTGCCGGGACCCGGTCCCATTGTCCGGTCCCGCTCCGCCAAGCTCTGGGCCACCGCGTCCGCAGAGGCCGCCGGGCTCTGCCGCCAGTCCCGCGACGAGGCTACCTCCGCATGCGCTTGCCGAAACGGCACACCGGCCTCCACCAGCCGGTCGGCCTCATCGGTGGCCAAGAGGTCCACGGTCAGAGCGGCTTTGGTCCGCTCGGGGCGAAAGGCCAGCGCCCCCACGAGCCCGGTGGCGGCCCGAATCGCGCCCGCGGCCGCATCGTGGGCGCCAAACAAATAGCCCTTGTCCTCCTGCAGGTCGCGGTTGTACGCCAGCGGGAGCCCCTTTAAGAGAGTGAGCACTCCGGCCATCTCGGACACCCCGCGCGCCGCGCGCCCGCGCAGCAGCTCCGCCACGTCGGGGTTTTTCTTGTGCGGCATCATGCTGGAGCCAGTCGCCCAGCCATCCGCCAGCTCCGCAAACCCAAACTCCGCGCTGGTCCACAGCACCACTTCCTCGCCCCAGCGGGACAGGTGGCTCAGCACCAGACTGGTGGCCAGCACAAACTCGACCACAAAGTCACGGTCGGATACTGCGTCCAAGCTGTTGTGGTACACCTTCGCCCACCCCAGGTGCCGCGCCGCCCGCTCGGGATCCACCGCTAAAGTCGACCCGGCCAGCGCCCCGGCGCCCAAGGGTGACACCCGGGCTTGCTGCGCCACCGCCAAGAGGCGGTCGCGATCCCTAAGCCACATGAACCCATAGGCCAGCAGATGGTGTCCCACCGTGATGGGCTGCGCGCGCTGGAGGTGGGTATAGCCCGGCATAGGGAGGGCCGCGTGGGCCTCGGCCACCGCGCTCACCGCCAGAACCAGCCGATTTAAGGCGCTGGCCAGCTCGGTGGCGGCGTGAGCCACGTACAGGTGGAGATCCAGCGCCACTTGGTCGTTCCGGCTCCGGGCGGTGTGCAACTTGCCGGCCACGGCGCCCAGGCGCCGCGACAGCTCCACCTCCACGGCGGTGTGCACATCTTCTGCCTCGGGATCCCACGGCCCGGCCCCCGCGTCCACTTCCGCCAGCAGCGCCTCGAGCCCCGAGGCCAGCGCTTCCTGATCCCCCGCTGAAAGGAGCCCCACGGCCCCCAGCATGTCGACATGGGCCAAGCTGCCCACCAGATCGACGTGGGCCAGGCGCCAGTCCCACGCCACGGTGCCGGTGAACGCGCGGGCATCGGGGTCGGGGCCGCCCGGAAGGCGGCCCGCCCACAAGTCAGGCATGCTGAACCGCCCGCACTTGGACCTCCAGCGCCTCCAGGGATGCGGGCTCAATCGGGCGCACACGCGCCCGGGTCCGGAGCGAGAGCCCGAAGAGGGCCACGAAGCCTTCGGCACTTTGGTGGTCAAACGCGTCGCCACTGCCGTAAGTGGCAAGCTCTGTCCGATACAGGCTCTGGGCCGCGGTGCGCCCCACGACCGTCACGCGCCCGTGCGACAGCGCCAGCTCCACCTCGCCGGTGACCGGCTGGTTGGCTTCATCCATGAACGCGTCCAGCGCTTCACGCGAGGGCGTGTACCACAGCCCCTCGTACGCCAGCCGCGCATATTCACTGGCCAAGCTGGATTTCAGGCGCGCCAAGTCGCGCGTCAGCACCAGCTGCTCCAGCGCCTGGTGGGCGGCCAGCAGGGTAACGGCGGCCGGCGCTTCATACACCTCCCGCGACTTGATGCCCACCAGGCGGTTTTCAATGCTGTCCAGGCGGCCCACGCCGCACTGCCCCGCCACTGCATTCAGCTCACTCAGCAGGGCCGGCAGGGGAAGGGGGACGCCATCCAGCGCCACCGGCACCCCTTGGTCAAACCGGATGGACAGCTGGGCAGAAGCGGGGGAGCCATCCGGATCGGCGGTCCACGCCCACGCGTCGTCTGGCACGGGATGCGCGGGATCCTCCAGCACGCCGCCCTCTACGCTCCGCCCCCAGAGGTTCACGTCGACGCTGTAGGGCGCCGCCGCAGTCACGGGCACGGCGATGCCGTGCTCTTGGGCGTACCCAATTTCCTGGTCGCGGCTAAACGCCCACTCGCGCACCGGGGCCACGACCTGAAGCGCCGGGTCCAGCGCCGCGACGGCTACGTCAAAGCGCACTTGGTCGTTGCCCTTGCCGGTGCAGCCGTGGGCCACCGCCGTGGCGCCTTCGCGGTGCGCCACCGCCACCAGCAGCTCCGCGATGAGCGGCCGCGACAGCGCCGAGGCCAGCGGATACACGCCTTCATACAGCGCATCCGCCTTTAGCGCGGGCATCAGGAAGCGCTCGGCGAAGTGCGCGCGCGCATCCACGGCATAAGCACGCGCCACACCCAGCTGGACCGCCTTGTCCTGGATGGAGGCCAAGTCGGCATTGGCGCCGACATCCACCACTAGGGTCACCACGTCCCAGCCCAGGTCCTGGAGCCACTTAATCGCCACGCTGGTATCGAGCCCCCCCGAGTACGCCAGCACAATTTTCTTCGCCTGAGCCATGCTGAGAGACGCCCCTTTCACATTCGGTTCGGCCGCCGCCCCCGCGTGCGGCCCGCGGCCTCGCCGCTACCGGCACTCGAGAAGGGAAAAGTCGGGGGTCAAGAGGCTCGCCAGCAGCGCCTTTTCTGTGTGCAGCCGGTTTTCCGCCTGATCCCACACGACCGAGCGCGGGCCATCCAGTACTGCCGCCGACACTTCTTCGCCCCGGTGGGCTGGCAGGCAGTGCATGAAGATGGCATCAGGGGCCGCGCCCTCCATGAGAGCGGGCGTCACCTGAAAGCCCTCGAACGCGGCGCGCCGAGCGGCCGCATCAGCTTCCTGTCCCATGGACACCCACACGTCAGTGTACACCGCCCGCACCCCGGCCACCGCCGCGGTGGGGTCCGTGGTGAGCGTGACCCGGCCGCCCTGGCTCCGGGCGGCCGCGGACGCCCACTCCGCCAGCGCCGCATCCGGCGCATAGCCGGCGGGAGTGGCCAGCCGGAGGTCCAGCCCCACTAAGGCCGCCGCCTCCAGCCAGGCGGCGGCCATGTTGCTGCCGTCCCCCACGTACGCCACCGGCAGTCCCGCCACCTCGCCAAAATGCTCCGCCAGCGTCAGGAGGTCGGCCAGCGCCTGGCACGGGTGATACTGGTCCGACAGCGCGTTCACCACCGGAACCGAGGCAGCGTCGGCCAGCTCCTCGAGCACCGCCTGCGCACCCGTCCGCAGCACAATGGCATCCACGTATCGTGACAGCACGCGGCCCGTGTCGGCCAGCGTCTCTGACCGCGACAGCTGCAGGGTTTGAGAGGAGAGCTCCAGCGGGAGCCCTCCCAGCTGCTGCACCGCCACGGCAAACGACACCCGGGTGCGCGTCGACGGCTTCTCAAAAATCAAGGCGACCGTCATGCCCGCGAGGGGATCCAGCCGCGACGCCCACCGGCGCTGCTTCATCTGATGGGCCAAGTGCACCAGCTGGAGCACCTCTCTGGCGGTCACGTCCGCCAGGCGCAGGAAGTCACGCCCCACTAAATGGGGCTTTGCAGGAAGGACAGGGGCAGTAGCCACAGCGACACCTCCTCAGGGAATGTGAATATATATGCACCGCGGAGAAACTTATGTCAAGCCCCGCGGAAAATTTTTATCAGGGCGGCCAGGGGCCTGCGATACAAATCGGTCACAGCCGGCACAACGTGGACAGCGCAGGGTGTTCCCCCGCTTATCCGGCCAGCCATGCGCCGCCGCTCATTATTCAATGCGATGAATAGTTTTTGTGAAGAGAGTCCTCCTCGAGTCGGTCCTGCGCCCCGCGCCAATTTTTCTGCTGCGGCGCGCCGCCCGGCAGGGTGACCGGGTAGTTGGTAATCACCAGCTCCTGCACCGGGCCGCGGCGGTCCCCCTGGGAGTTGATGGACCGGCGGGCCGGGACGCGGGTGATGGTCCAGTCGTGGTACAGCGCGTCGAAAAAGTCGTCGTGGGGGTCCGCATTGTGGGGATCCGAGTTGCTGAGCATCACCGCGGCGCCGCGGGCCCGGCACCGGCGGAGGAACGCCGAAAGCTCCCGCTGCTGCTCATCGCCAAACGCATCGCGGGCATAAGCGGTGAAGGAGGCCGTCGCCGACAGCGGGCGATACGGTGGGTCACAGTAGATAAACGTATGGGCATCCACTTGGCCCAGGACACTTCCATAGTCGCCGGCCCGCAGGTCCACCCCCTGAAACACCCGCTGGGCTTGCAGCAAATTGGCCGCATCGCAGATGAGCGGCCGGCGATAGCGGCCGGGCGGCACGTTGAACCGGCCCTGGCGATTCACCCGGTACAGGCCATTGAAGCCGGTGCGGTTCAAAAACACGAAGGCGGCGGCTTGATCGGCCGCAGAGCCTTCCTCGGCGTTGAACCGGTCGCGCACCTGATGATACAGCTGGCGCCGGACAGTCTCGCCCGCTTGCCAGTACTGCTCCTGCCACTCCCACAGCTGCCGAATGACCGCCGGCGCCTCATCGCGGATCGCGCCATAGGTCGCAATGAGCCGCGGGTTGCGGTCCAAAGCCAGGATCTTGAGGTGCGGAAACTGGGCGGCCACATCAAACAGCACGGCCCCGCTTCCCAAGAACGGCTCAATGTATGTCTGGATCGCGCCCCACCGCAAGCCAGGGGGGTAGCAGTGCTGAAACGTGCCCAGCAGCTGGGACTTGCCGCCGGCCCACTTGAGGACCGGCCGCGGCCGCCCTGCCTCCTCGGCGACGAGAACCCCCTCCTACCGCATCGCATTCGCCCGGCCTGCCCCCGTGCGTGCCTCTATCCTGCCTGCTCGGCTCGCCGCCTTCAACTCGGAGCAGGCCAATTCGACCGCAGCAGCCGGATCCAGTCGCACGCGACCGCCGACAGCCGCGATGGCGCTGCCGCCGCGCGGCCCCGCTCGATTTGCGCCTCCCGCAGGCGTTGGTTGGTGAGCGCCTCGCGCACGGCGTCGGGCCAGGCGGCCTCGCGCTCGGGGTCCACCATCAGAGCGGCGCGACCGGACGCCTCCCGAGTTGCTGGCGTGTCCACCGCCACCGCTGGCAATCCAGCCGCCGCCGCCCACAGCAGCCAATAGGGATACCCGCTGTCCTCGGCTTGCACCAGCACGTCGGCGCCATGCAGCAAGCCTGCCGCCTCGCGCGCCGAGGAAGGCGGCAGCAACACGACACACTCGGACAGCCCAAGATGGCTCACCAGCGGGGCAATCCTATCCCGGTGCGGCAGTGCGCCCAGCAAAACCAGCTCACCCTCGCGCTGCAGGACGTCGCGCGCCAGCGGCAACAGCCGCGTCAGCCCCTGGCCGCGCTCCCAGTCCGCCGCGGCCAAAATGCGTGGGCGCGCCTCCAGATGATAGCGGTCGTTCACCTCGACGACCGCCCGGGTATCATCCCAGTCAAACACCGCATCGGGGGTAGGAAACGGCAGCACCGCCACCTTGCCCACCCACGCGGGACCTTGACGCTCCAGCCGCGCCTTCCAGGCCGGCGCAGGCACCACTACCCCCCGGGCGCGGAGCCGGGCCGCCGCCGCCGGGACGCGCGTCAGGGCTGCCACGTCATGGCGCCGCGCCCCGTCGAGGCTGCTGGCCACCCGGAGCCGCCTCGGCGTGCCGCCGGCCGCGGCCTCCATGGCTCCGGGCAGCAGTTCTGCCTGGACGCGGTCCGCTGGCGCGGGATGGCGGCCGAGGTGCCAGCCCACTCGCGTCACGGAGCCGGGGGGCCGGCGCGCGCCGGCTGCTCCCAGGGCGATGCGGCGCCGCTGGTCAGCCAGATCGACGAGCTGTGCGTCGCATCGGCAAAAAACAGCCAGCGCTCGTAATACACCCCCGCGGCGGCGGACACCACGGCGAAGAGGGCCGCCAGCGAGCCGCCGCTCACCATCAGCAGGACGGCGGTCGCCACGGCCGCCAGCACCACCGACGACGCGGCGTGCCGCCGCTCCTCGCCGGTCAGCGGGCGCCACACCTGCGGCTGCGTCCGATACGGCGTGCGGCTGGTGCCGGTGTCCGCGAGCCGGTACTGCCGGCCGGGGATACCCATCGACTGGCCCGACTCCACGCGGGCACGCGCGCGCCGAAACACGGCCCACTGGGCCCACTTGACGGCCGCCACCGCCAAGAGCGCCCACACCAAGGCAATAGCCAGGCCGGTTTCGGCCGTCCGAGACACCGCCACCATCACCGCCCACCCCCATACGCCCCCCGCCACCAAGCCGGTGCCCATCATGGCCGGGGCCGTCGTGGCCGATCTCCAGCTCAGCATGGCGGGAATCGTGGCGTAAATCATCGCGGTGACCCACATGGCCCCCAGGCCCACCAGCGCCGTGGCGGTAAACAGCCACAGATCCACCGCCGGCGGAGCAGCCACCAGGTGCGCAGCGGCGGCGCTGGCCGCCGCCAGCACCCCGAACGGGGCGGTGGTGGCCACCTCGCGTGACAGCCACGAGGAACGGAGCCGGCGCAGGATAAACTGCGCCGCCGCCCGCCGATGCATGTGAAATGTCGATGCCAGGCCGCCGCCGGCCACCAAAGCCACGCCCAGCAGCGCTAGGATGCCCGCCTCGGCGCTGTGGGCAAACGAGGCGCCTTTAATCCACGACAGGCTGGCCAGCACGACAAACACGCCGCCCGCCAGCCCCTGCAGGCCGGTCATCAGCAGCAGCGGGC
Source organism: Bacillota bacterium (assembly GCA_021846505.1). GTDB lineage: Bacteria > Bacillota > Sulfobacillia > Sulfobacillales > JAIMBI01 > JAJZWV01. Next base: position 6,151 of record JAJZWV010000012.1, on the reverse strand, counting down.
CCGTAGGGCGCATCTCAGTACCGCTCCTGCATGAGGGCATCCAGCTGGCTGCCATCCACGGCAGTCGCGACAGGGCGCCGCGGCAGATAGTGCACGGCCGGATTCGCCCCCAGCTCCGGCAGCAGCTGAAACCCTCGCTGCTCGGCCACCAGCCGCGCCACCGCCGAGTCCGGGTCGTCTAGATCGCCAAAAGTGCGGGCATGGGTGGGGCAGCTTTGCACACAGGCGGGCTGCCGATCTTCCGGCGCCAAAGTCTCATCCTCGATGCGGTCGATGCACATCGTGCACTTCTTGACCACGCCCTCGTGCTCGTCAAACTCGCGCACCCCATAGGGACAGGCCCACATGCACAGCTGGCAGCCGATGCAGCTGTCATAGTCGACCAGCACGACGCCGTTGTCCGCGCGCTTAAATGAGGCGCCCGTCGGGCACACCGGAACGCACGGCGCATCGTAGCAGTGCATGCACGCTTTCGGCAGGTACAGCACGTCCGCGGTGGGATACTCACCGCCCTCCATGCCGACAATCCGGTTCCACCACATGCCATCCGGGTCCGCATAAGGGTCATGGTCATGCACCGGGCCATAGGCTCCTCCCGTGTTGTGCTCCTTGCACGACACCTGGCAGCTTTTGCACCCCACGCACTTGTTGAGATCCGTGATAATCGTCAGCTGCATGGCGCACTCCTTTCAGGTCGGGCCTTCCCCGCGCACTGCCCGGGCGCTCAGCGCCGCGGGGCGCCGGGTGCCGGCGGCAGCAGGTCGGGCGCGCCGGTCGCGTGGGGATTGTCGGGCCGGGTCGTGTAGGCCAGTCGGGCCTGGCGCACCGCATGAGGCCGGCGCGGCGACACGCTCAACACTTTCGGCCAGACTTCGTGGACCTCCGACGGGTAGATGCGCACCCGCGTGTCGTACCAGCCGGCCTGACCCGTCACCGGATCGTTGTTGAAGAACAAGCCCGGGCCCTCCAGCGGGGACACGTCCGGAATGATGTGGTTGACCAGCACGGCCCGGGTGGCTTCCGGTGCGTCAGGGCTGAGCCCCCACGCGCCCGGGCCTTTGGCAATCGCATTCCAGGTCCAGATGGTGGTGGGCTCCACCGCTTCCGACAGGCGCACGCGCGCCGTCATGCGGCCCAGGCGCGACTCCACCCACACCCACTCGCCATCCGCGAGGCCTTCGGCCTTGGCCAGCACCGGATTGATAAACACGGGGTTTTCGTTCAGCAGCTGGCGGAGCCAGGCGTTCATCGACCCCCACGAGTGATAGTGGGTCATCGGCCGCTGGGTCAGAATGCGCAGCGGAAACGCCTCGGCGCCAGGCAGCGTGTCTTCCAGCGGCGGGTGCCACGACGCCAAGGGGTCCATGTAGCGCGCGAGGCGTGTGGCCAGATGTGGATCCGACGGCTTTTGCCCCGGCCACAAGCCCTGGCCGGCGAGCTTGAAGGTTTGCAGCGGCTCCGAGTACAAGTTCAGCAGGATGGGGTCCGGCTGACCGATAAATTTGCTCTCCGCCGCCCACTCCAGATACGCCTGGTTGGCCATCCGGAAGTAGCGGCGCTCAGGTGGCAGGTGAAGCCGCCAAAACGCCCGGTGGCTGGCGTAGGCCTGCAGCTGGTCCGGGTTCGGCTCCCCCACCAACTCGTCCTGGCCGTCGGGGCCGCGAAATCCGGCCAAGAGGCCCACGCCCGACCCCGGCTCGCTTTCCCACCCCTGCACGAAGTCGGCATAGGTCCGGTACAGAGGCTTCCCGCGCTCGTCCACAAAGCGCGGCAGCCTGAGCCGCCCGGCGATGTCAAGCAGGATGTCGGCCGTCGGCCGCACCCCCGGGGGCGGCGGCACGACGGGCTGGCGGATGGAGTCGGCGGGCCCGTCGGGCTCAGAGATCGGCCGGTCCAGCAGACTGGTGGCGTCCCACCGCTCCAGATACGTCGTGTCGGGCAGCACCAAGTCAGCAAACTGAACCGTTTCCGAGTCGTAGGCATCAAACACCACCACATGCGGGATGCGGTAGTGCCCAGGCCGGTCCTCGGCCGTCAGCATGGCGCGGGTGTCCAGCGTGTTCCAGGTGGAATTCCACGCCAAGTTGGCCATGTACACCATGAGCGTGTCAATGGGATAGGGGTCGCGGTCGTGGGCGTTGCGAATCACGTTTTGAATCGCGCCGTGCGCCGCCAGCGGGTACTTCCACGAGTAGCTTTCATCAATCCGGATCGGCCGGTCCCCATCCACCAGCAAGTCGTCAGGTGTCGTGGGGTAGCCCAAAAGCGGCCCCGAAGCCGGATGCCGCGGCCGATAGTCCCGCGGCTGATGAGCTGGCTTCACCGGGGGCGGCACCGGCTTCGGGTAGGGGGTTTTGTACAGGAATCCCCCGGGGCGGTCCACGGCGCCCAGCAGCATCATCAGGGTGAACAAGCCCCGAATCGTCTGAAATCCATTGGTGTGTGCCGCTAAGCCGCGCATGGCGTGAAACGCCACCGGCCGCCCCACGGTGGCGTCGTGCCGCCGGCCGTACACATCCGTCCAGGGCACCGGCAGCACCACCGGGTGATTGAAGGCCGCGTCGGCCATCTCCAGCGCCAGGCGCACGATGGTGCGCCGCGGCACATCCGTGATGGCCTCGGCCCACCGCGGCGTCGCCGCCGCGAGCCGGTCAAACAGGAGCGCCGCGGCTGGCCGCACGCGCTCGCCCGCCAGCATCGCCTCCCCTTCCAGCGCCCCCTCGCCAGCCGCTTCGCGATAGGGCACCGGGCGCCCATCGGGTGCCAGCACCAGCGGCTGCCCGCCGGCATCCCGCGCAAACAAGCCGTCGCCCGCCGTGCCGGGTGCCACCCGCACCAGGTGGGCAGCGTTGGTGTAGCGCGCCAGAAACTCCCGGTCGATCAAGCCCTCCTGCACCAGCACGTGCATGAAGGCCATAAACAGCGCGCCGTCGGTCCCGGGCCGTATCGGCACCCACTCGTCAGCCAACGCTCCGTACCCGCTCTTGATGGGATTCAGCACCACAAAGCGGCCGCCCCGATCTTTCAAGGATGCGATCGATAGCTTGAGGGGATTGGAGGGATGGTCCTCCGCGACGCCGGCCAGCATGAACCATCGAGATTGATCAAGGTCGGGCCAGCCAAACTCCCACATGCTTCCGCCCACCGAGTACATGCCGCCGGCAGCCATGTTGACCGAGCAAAATCCGCCGTGCGCGGCCCAGTTAGGGGTGCCAAACTGCTGGGCCCAAAATCCATTGAACGCCTGCATCTGGTCGCGGCCGGTGAAGTAGGCCAGCTGGCGCGGGTCCGTGTCCCGAATGTGGCCGAGCCACCCGGCTAGGGTGGAAAGCGCGGTGTCCCAATCCACCGGCACGAGCCCCCCCTGGCCCCGCGGCGTGGCCGGGTCGCGCATCAAGGGGGTGGTAAGGCGCGCCGGGCTGTACTGGGTCATGATGCCGGCGCCTCCCTTGGCGCACCACACCCCCTTGTTGACCGGATGCTCGGCGATTCCCTTGATAAAGCGCACACGGTTGTCTTCTACGCGCACCTCCAGGCCGCAGCGGCAGGCACACATGTAGCAGGTGGTGTGCACCGTCCGGTTCTCGGGCACCGCGTCCGGCGCCGGCGCCTCCCTGATTTCTCGAATGGCCATTGCGCGCCCTCCCTCGCCACTCCGCCTCTGAATCGGGCAGCAGCAGTGGGTCCCATGCTAAAGGGCGCGGGGGCCCGGCGGCATTCGCGATTGCTTCACGCGGCGTGCAGGATTTCTGCACGCCGCGCGGGCGCTATACTGGCTCCACGCCAAGCCAGACGAACGGAGCATCGCCATGAACCCGCAAAGTTGGGAGACGTTTCGAGCCGTGGCGGAGGCCGGATCCCTTTCGGCGGCCGCGCGGACCTTAAACTTGTCGCCGTCAGCCGTCAGCCAGCAGATCCAGCAGCTGGAGGACAGCTATCGGTGTCGGCTCTTGGTGCGCCACACACGCGGTGTGGCGCTCACAGTGGAAGGTGAAGTGCTGTACCGCTATGCCAAAAAGCTGCTGCGGACGCTCTCGGAGTCGCACGAGCAGCTAGCCCGGCTGAGCGACCCCGGCGCATCGCGGCTTCGCATCGGCGCCAGCCTCACCATCGCCGAATACATGCTGCCCGACGTGCTGGTGCGCCTGTATCGGCCGGAGTCCCGGGACCATGTGTCGGTCATGATGGCCAACTCCGATGCCGTGTGTGACTTCGTGGTGAATCACGTGGTCGACGTGGGGCTGGTGGAGGCCGAGGTGGACCGGAGCCCCTTGGTGTCGCAGCCGTTCTACAGCGATGACCCGGCCGTGTACGTGTCGGCCAGCCACCCGTGGGCGGCTCGGGGCCGCCCCGTCGCCCTGGACGAGTTTGTGCAGGAGCCGCTCATCTTGCGCGAGCCGGGCTCGGGCACCCGCCGCGCGTTGGAAAGAGCGCTCAGCCGCCATGAGCTGGGGCTGGAAGATTTGTCAGTGCGGCTGGTGCTGGCCACCACCCAGGCCATTAAGGCGATGGTGCGGGCGGGCTTAGGCGCGACGGTGCTGTCGCCGCTCACCATCCCGCCCCACGAGGCCGCAGGGTTTTGCCGGGTGGCGGTGCCGCAGCTGGAGCTCACCCGCAACTTCTACGCTGTGCATTTGCCCGTCACGCTGCCCGCCGGCGCGCGCCGCCTCATCCACCTGCTGACGGAGGCGCCCGGCCGCTTGCCGGCCTTTTTGCCGTAGGCCTCGCTCGCTCCGGGCGCCTGGCCGCGAATGCCCAGTCCAAGCCGGGGCGGTCGGAGCGCCGCGGTGGAGTCGGCCGACTCCTGGCGGTCTCGAAAGCGCCGGGTCGAGTGCGACAGCCGCTGGGTCCCCTCGGGGAGCAGCCTGACCGTGGTGCGAAAGGAGGCGCGGCCCATCACCGCATAGGCGTTCAGGTCCGGTAGGTGTCAAGCCCCTCGGGAAAGGTCCGCGCAAGAAATTCACTCTCTCTTTTACGGGGGATCCTTGGGGGGATTGGTCGCCACGCAGTCGGGCAAGGCCGGCGGCTGAGGCGGGCCCGCCGCATACCGTTTGGGATGACGGGCGGCCCGATAGGCGGTGCCGGCAAAGCGCGCCGGGTCCACAAACGTTTCGGTCAGCACCACGGGGTGGCCATCGATCGCCTGCCAGTCCGCGGCCAGCGGCTTCGTCGTCAGCGCCAGCGTTTTCGAGGCCCGGTGGGGGATCTGCACCCCGGGGAGAATCAGGAACCGCGCATGGCTCGCGGCATAGCGCAGTCGCGCCCCCTGCTGTGGCCGCGTCCACCCGATCCCGCGGCCGCGGGCGCGACACCTCCAGGCGGCCGCCGCCCACCCCAGCCGCGCGACCCACTGGTCATCGAGACCGGCGACGGCGTCCAGCGCTTCGCCCACCAGCCCGCGAAAGCCGACGGCGTGGGGGCGGGCCATGAGCGCGCGCCGCGGGACGGATCAAGCGGACCGTCAAGCGATCGGCCCAATCAGGGACCACGACGGCGTCCAGCGTGGCGCGTTCGGTGTGCATGCCGTCACCGTACTCCACCGAGCCGTCGCGGTGCAGTCCGTGGACCCACTCGTTGCCGTCGCTCACATCCCTCGACTGTGACGGGACCGTGGGCTAGACCGGGCCCGTCTTGAGCAGGTGATGAGCATGCAAAGCAAGCAGGGTATACAATGGGGCCAGCGGTCGCGTTGATGACACGTGCCCTATGCCCGTCCCCACGCAGATTGCTACGAGGGGGTGCCCGGCCATGACGATGAGGGTGCCGGTGAGTGCGGCGGCGATGGAGTGAGCCATCGAGCGATCAAGGAAGAGCATTCCCACGTTGGAGAAGCGCTTTCCACGACTGAACGACTGGCGTTCCGGAGCGAAGCATCCGACACTGAACCAACTGCGTGAATTTGCACGGACGACGTTCACCCCGCTGGGATACCTGTTTCTGGAGAGCCCTCCCGTGCAGACACTTCCCCTGCCGTATTTCCGCACAGAAGATCGGTCAGCACCGTCGGCGCCCAGTGCTGCTCTCCTAGTGTCCTGAGTTGATAATTCGAGATCTATATGGTATACTCGGGTATGTCTACTACACCTCCGACGAAGTCGCGACGAAGGGGGCGCCCGTTGGCGCCGCTGACCCTGAGCCCCGACGAACGCAC
>JAJZWV010000062.1 GCA_021846505.1 Bacillota bacterium | reverse complement strand
GGACATCCGGGCGTGGATCGCGGCGTGGAATGACCATCCCCGGCCCTATGTCTGGGTGAAGACGGCCGACCAAATCCTCGCGGCCCTCGCAAACTATTGCAAGCGAATTAGCAATTCAGGACACTAGCAGCACGAAGCGGTGGCCGGTTTGAGGCGCAGGGCATCAGGCTTGGATCCGGCGCTGGCAGCCGCGCAAGCGGCAGCTGTCAGCACCGGACGGGCTCGACCCAAGGGCGGGCGCTACATCGAGGCCGGGCGTCGGATGCGCAGCACCGCCATCACGCCCCAGGCCGCCAGCGCGTACACCGCCATGGCAAACAGCGCATACAGCTCAAACCGCGGCGGATACGTCGACGGGTAGCCAAACATGCCGTAGAACGGCGCGGCAAACGGCCAGGTCGCCGCGTAGATGGTGTGCACAAATCCGTTGTAAGGGTTGGCCCCCAGGAGGGCCAGCACGAACCGGAAGCCCAGCAGCACCATCAAAGTGCCGGCCAAAATGCGCACCACCCTGATCGCCAACACGTCGCCCCGCGGGGCATCGGACGCCGGCGTGCCATCTGGATCCGTCACCACCCGCTGCTGCTCCGCGGAGGGCTTTAGGTGCGGCTGCTCGGACATGAGGTCCGCCTCCTTTCTGGTGTCTCTCCAGGGTTCTCACTCATAAAGCTCGCCCCGGCGCGCCGATTTTTGCTCTAGCGATAGTTGTGCCCGAACCACGCGGCTGGCATAGCTCTGGCCCACCGCTTACAGTGGCGAGGTGGACATGACGCCCGCGGAGGAGATGGCGGCGCGAACCAGCCGCGCTGTGCTTTGGTATGGCCTTGCCCTGCTGTGGGCGCTGGATGCGGCCTTAGCGCTGACGCCGAACCTGGCGCTGGACCAGATCGACATGGTCCTGATGGGAGGATTCGGCCAGCCGGCCTGGTATCTGCAATTCGTCAGCAACACCGTGTACTACTGGGTGTATCACGCGCATGTGGCCGGGCTGTTGGTGGCGGTGGAATTTTCCGTGCAAGCGGCTATTGCCCTCATGCTGGCACTCTTCCGCGGCCGCCGCCTGGGCCGTTCCGGCCTTTGGCTGTCCATCGGCTGGGCTCTGTTGGTATGGGTGATGGCGGAGTGGATGGGCGGCCTTTGGGCGGGCATGTCGTTTTGGACTGGCGCGCCCGGATCGGCCGTGCTTTATATTTTTGCCGCTGTGATGCTGCTGCGGCCAGCGGGCGGACCGGGGCACCTCCGCCGGGCCCTGGGTTGCTGGTGGCTGCTGGGCGCGCTTCTGCAGGCGGCTCCCGCGTGGTGGAGGAGGCACACGCTGTCCACCGCCATCCGTGCCAACTTGGTGGTGACGCCGTCTTCGTGGCGCACACTCCCCATCCAGTGGCTCGTGCATCAAGCCGCGAGCCATCCTGCGGCCGTCAACGCTGCACTGGCCGCCGCCATGCTGGCGGTGGGGGCGTCCAGCCTGCTGGGGCGCTCTCCCTGGGCGGTGGCGCCAGCCGGGGCATGGGCTCTGCTGCTGTGGTGGTGGGGTGAAAACTTCGGAGGCTTGCTGGGGGGCATCGCGACCGATCCCAATACCGGCCCGCTCTGGCTTTTGCTGGCCGTCTCTGCCTGGTGGCCGGTGGGCAAGCGGGCGCCGCGGGCCCCCGCCAGTCTGGAGAAGCCCATGTCGCCGTGATGGGGGAGAGAGCGGCTCGTGGACTTGGTGTGCCAGGCTTGGTCCGTGATACGGTAGCGGCGGAGGCGATTGGATGTACAACCCGGCGTCGTTTCGCATGACCGATGTGGACGAGATCAAGGCGTTCGTGGCGGCCCACAACTTCGGCCTCTTGGTGTCGCAAACCCCTGGGCAGGAGTGGCTGGCGACCCACGTGCCGTGGCTCTGGGACGAGAGCGCGGCAGAGCCTCGGCTCTGGGCGCACGTGGCCCGGGCCAACTCCCATTGGCGGCATCTGGAGGGCGCCTCGGTGCTGGTGGTGTTTACCGGGCCGCACTGCTACATCTCACCCAGCTGGTACGAAGCGGGGCTGGAAGTGCCGACGTGGAACTACACGGCGGTCCATGCGACGGGGCGCGCCCATCTGCTGACCGCAACGGAGCTAGCGCAGCAAGTGCGGGATTTGTGGGCGTTCCATGAGCCGGACGCACCGCTGTTGGCTCAGCTGGATTCCCCAGACATCGCGGCCCAGCGGCAAGCGATTGTCGGGATTGCGGTGGACGTCGACCATCTCGAGGGCAAGCGCAAGCTGAGTCAAAATCGCCCTGCCATTCAGCGCGCGCGGGTCGCGGCCGTGCTGTCCGCCCGCCCCCACGAGGCGGAGCGCGAGATTGCACAGCTCATCGCCGACACGCTGCCGCCGTCCGTGGAGCGCCCGCATGCGGATATCCCGAGCTAACGGCCCGAACCGACCCAGGAAGGCGGCGTCCGCTGGAATCGCCGAGGCATCCTACGCCAGCGGGAGCGGCGCCTGCGCGCCGCGCTAGGAGATGCCGGAGTGACTTCCCAAGGTGGGGCGGCGCACGGTGTGAAACGGAGTAGGGAGAGCAACGGGACGAGATGGGATGGGCCGCCGCCAACGCTGTCATGCGGCCGTCCCTGGAGACCGCCGCCCTGGGTTGGTCATGGGTTGAGCATGTGACGATTTGACGATGGCGCTTCAGCCCATTGTCAATATCGCCACGCAGACGGAGTTTGCGTATGAGGGGCGGGTGCGCGGCCGGGGCGATGCTGGCCCGCGTGACCGAGCAGAATCGCTGCGTCGTCGATCAAGGTCGCCGGGTCAAGGCGATTGAGATAGCCAGCCGCCTGCACCTAGACAGGCGCGCCAGCATCAACGGCACGGCCCATGCGGTGCATCGATTCGGCCGCTACATCCGGACGCCCCTGGAGGCGGCCGCCCCTGTGGCTGGCTCCGAGACCGTCCTCTTTAAGGTGGTGGAGAGCGAGGAAGGAAAGGACGTGGCCACGTGGCCCGCGTCTTCGACGAATGTCGCGGCCGGCGCCTCACCGTGGCGCTGGACGACTCTGCCTCGGCTGCTCCCACCGCGGCCTGCTGGGCCGCCTGGCTCCGGACCTCGTCCAGTTGGACATCCGCGTCGTGAGGGCGCCGCTGCGGCGCGCGCCGTCGCGGATGCATGCCGGGCGCTGGAGATTGCGCCTATTGTGGAGGACGTGGAGCGCACGGACGACTTCGCCAGTTACCCGCACCGGCTTTCGTGATCGGCACGCTGGTGCCTCTCTCGTTAGGGAAGGCGGGCTGGCGAAAGGACGCCGCCGCCAACCCTGCAGCTACGTGCTTGGCACCACGCGGGTGCGGCCGGAGCACGGCCCGAGGCCCTGCCGCCCGAGTGGGTGTGAGAGCCATCGTGGCCCTGATGCGGCTTGCGCTGACGGTTGCCGTCTATGCCGCCCAGCAGCCCTTGCGGCACGCGCAGCCGCAAGCTTTAATCGTTAGCCCTTGGAAATAGGGAGCGTGGTTGCGCTATCCTGACTATTGAGGTGTGCTGCGGTCAGTGCCCGTCGGGCACCTCAGCGCGGTCGGCCACGGATTAGCGAAGCAGAGGAGGGTCTCCGCATGGCGATTCGCAACGTAATTTCCACGCTGGGCAATGACGGGCGAGAAGTGATGGGGCCGGATGTGCTGCTGTACCACCACCCCGGCAACGATATCTTGAACGGTTCCTTGGTGACCGTAGAGTCGAACCACTTTTGTGTGCTGAAGTCCCGCGGGGCCATCTTAAATGTGTACGAGACGGGCCAGTACCCAGTGGATACTCCCCAAAAAGTGCTGGTGGGCGCGATCCAGCAGTCGTTTTACGGCGGGCAGTCCCCTTGGCAGTACGAAGCAATCTATGTGAGCCGGGCCAAGCTGGTGATTCGCACGGAAGGCCAGGCGCTGTCGCGCGAGATGGCGCAGCTGCACTATCAAGTGGATTATTATATCCACGTGGACTCCAAAGACGACGCCTTGAAGCTGGTCCAGCACATGCCGTACGAGGGGCACTTCATCAAAACGCCGGAGGTCAACACCTACGCCGCGCCGGTGCTGGAGCAGGCTATCAACCAGGTGTGCCAGGTAACGCCGCTGGAGGAAATCAACGAGCACATCCACGACATCTCGGATTTGGTGACGGGCCATCTGCAGGAGTTTCTCAGCATTTACGGCATCACCTTGAACAACGTGAAAGTGCTGGTGGCCCCGTCTGATCCGCTGATGAAGCAGCTGATTTCGCTGCGCGCCTTTGGGCTGAACGAAGAGCAGGCCGTGCGGTACCACATTGCCATGCTCATGGCCGAGAAGGGGCTGTTGACCGCGCCCAACATCGTGACCAACACTGGGTTCACCATCTCGGGCGGGACGCCGCTGGTGAATCCGGCCGACCTCACTGCGCTCGGCCGCTGACGGCGATGGAGCGGCAGGATGCCTGGCCGGTGGCCTTGGACAAGTGGCTGTCGGAGGCGCGGGACACCAATCCCTACGCCACCGCCGAGGGCATGCGTGCCTGGGACAGCGTCATTCGCAACCACGTGGCCGATGCGCTGGAGGCGGCGGCCAGCCGGTGGCGGGGCTGGTACACCGAGGCCCACCGGGCCTTGCCCACCCCCAGCCGCGAGCACCCCTGGCCTGATCGGGACCAGATGGCGCGCGTGCAGGACTTAAAGCGCGTGGCCGACCAGTGCTCGGCGGAAGGCGCGCGGGTGCGAGCCCAGGAGATGCCCGCTCACGACCGCGTGTTTCACCGGCTGCGCGGCAATGACAGCCTGTTGGACCTGCTGCTGGCGTGCGACGCCAGGCTCGCCGGCCATGTGGACATCCTGCAGGCTGCGGCGGAGCCCGGGGCCCTGGCGGAGGAGCCGGCGCGCCGACGGAAGCTGGAGGCGGCCCTGGCGGCCGTCGCGGCGGCGTTGGCCGAGCGCCTCGCCGCGATGGCGCCGCCCGCCCCGTTCTGAGGCGGCCCCGACAAAGGAGCCCCCCCTCGCTCGAGAGGGGGCTCCTGTCGCTGAGGCCGACGCTAGGCGTCCTGGCCGGCCGCCACCTCTTGGGGATGGCCAAACCAGCCGCCATTGGCCTCCAGCTGAAACTGCGCGGTCAGGAAGCGGAAGTAGTGGCCCTTCAGCGCCAGCAGCTCGTCGTGGTTGCCGGCTTCGGCCAGCTGGCCATGGTCGATGACCAAAATCCGGTCCGCCTCGCGAATGGTGGACAGCCGGTGCGCCGCCACGAACGCGGTGCGGTCGGCCAGCAGGCGCTTTAATCCCTGCTGCACCAGCACCTCGGTGTTGGTGTCGATGCTGGCGGTCGCCTCGTCCAAGATGAGAATCGCGGGGTCCGCCAGAATCGCGCGGGCAAACGCCAACAGCTGGCGCTGGCCAAGCGACAGACGGGACCCGCGCTCCTTCACCGGCGTGTCGTAGCCGTGGGGCAGCTCGCTGATGAAGTGGTGGGCGCAAGCCGCCTGGGCCGCCGCTTCCACTTCGGCATCGGTTGCCTCCGGCCGCCCGTAGCGAATGTTGTCTCGGATGGTGGCGTCGAAGATAAACGTGTCCTGCAGCACCAGCGCCACCTGACGGCGCAGTGATCGCATCTCGATGTCGCGGATGTCGATGCCGTCCAGCCGAATGGCCCCGCCCGCCACGTCATAGAAGCGAGGCAGCAGCGACAGGATGCTGCTTTTGCCGGCCCCGGTCGCCCCGACCAGCGCGATGGTTTGCCCGGCCGGCACGCGGAACGACACATCGCGGAGAACCGGGCGGCCCGGCACATACTCAAACACGACGTGGTCAAACTCCACTTCGCCGCGAAGCCGCTCCACCGGGCGAGCCTCTGGGCGGTTGACAACCAGCGGGGCCTGGTCCAGGTACTCAAACACGCGCTCGGCAGAGGCCATGGCCACCAGCAGCTGGTTGTAGAAGTTGCCCAGCTGGGAAATGGGCTGCCAGAATCCTGCCAAGTAGTTGAGAAACGCGACGATGAGGCCCAGGGATACCGCATGGGCGACGTACAGTGACGTGCCGTACCAAAACACCAGCCCAGTGCCGACCGTGCCGGCAAATGTGATGGCTGGGCCAAACATGGCGGACAGCATCATGGCGCGCACGTGGGCGATGAAGTTGGCCTGGGAGATGCCGTGGAAGAGGTCCCGGTTGTGATCCTCGCGGCCAAACGAGGACACCACCCGCGCTCCGTACAGCGACTCCGCCCAGGTCGCATTCACGATGGAGATTTGCCGGCGCACCCGCCGCCAGCGCTCCACAATCATGCGGCGGAAGCGCGTCGACAGCATCACCAGCAGCGGCAGCACCAGAAACGACACCAGGGCCAGGTTCCACTTCAGGATGAGCATGGCGGCGACGGTGCCGACCAGCGTCAGGGCGTTGCTCAGCGTGTTCACCAAGCCCTGACTCAGCAGGGAGTTCAGGTTGGACACGTCCGAGGTCACGCGCGTCATGATTTTGCCCGCCGGCAGCCGGTCGAAAAACGTGAAGTTCAGCCGGTTGATGTGGGTGAACAGCTGGCTGCGCAGGTCGCGCAGCACTTCCTGCCCCATCTTGGAAATGACCCAGGTTTGAATCCGAGTGCTCACATAGCGCACCAGGTAGATGAAAATCATCACGCCGGCCAGCGACAAGAGCCCCTGAAAGTGGCCCGGCAAAATATCCTGGTTGATGGCAATCTCGAACATGTACGGGATCGCCAGCGTCGCGAGCGTGCCAAACACCAGCGCGATGATGGCCCAGGTCAGCATACGCTTGTAGGGCAGCAGGTACCCCAGCAGGCGGAGGAACATTTTGCTGTCAAATGGGCGTTCAACCGGCTCTTCTTCTTGGTCGATGCGGTTAATCATCTGCGTTCCCCCTTCCCCTCGGAGCGCCTATGACGCGGTGCCGCCCAGCACTTGGCGCTGGTCGCGGAACTGAATGTCATGCACGTCCCGATAGATGCCGGGGATCCCCACCAGCTGTGGGTGGCGCCCGCGCTGGACGATGCGCCCGTCGTCAATCACCAGGATCTCATGCGCGGCTTGCAGCGACGACAGCCGGTGGGCGACGACAATCGCCGTGCGGCCGTACAGCAAGGTGCGGGTGGCTTCCTGAATCGCCGCCTCGGTCTCCAGGTCCACACTGGCCGTGGCATCATCCAAGATGACGATGGGCGGGTCCACCAACAGCGCCCGCGCGATGGCAATCCGCTGGCGCTGGCCGCCCGAGAGCCCAATGCCGCGCTCCCCGATGATGGTGTCGTAGCCGCGCGCCAGATCCTCGATAAACTCGGCCGCCTGGGCCATCTCCGCCGCGCGGCGCACCTGGTCCAGCGTGGCCTCGGGGCGCCCATAGGCTATGTTTTCGCGCACGGTGGCCGAAAACAGGAAAGTTTCCTGCGGCACAACCCCAATGTGGCGTCGAAGCCACACGGGGTCCCACTGCCGCACGTCGACGCCGTCCACCGTGACCGAGCCACTGGCCACGTCATACAAGCGCGGGATGAGCGAGATGATACTGGTCTTCCCGGCGCCGGTGGGGCCCACCAGGGCGACGGACTGTCCCGGCTCCACTTTGAAGGAGATATCCGTCAGGGCGGGCCGCACCGCGTCCCGATACGATGACGATACCTGGTTCATCTCAATGGCGCCGGCCACCTTCTGGGGGCGGTGCGGCTTGGCCGGCGCCACCACCGTGGCTTCTTCCTGCATCAGCTCCCACAGGCGCTGGCCGGCCGTGCCAAACTGGGCGTACAGGTTTAAGACGAAGCCTAAACTTTGCAGAGGCACCATCATCATGACCACGTACGAAGACATGGCCACCAGGCTCCCGACGGAGATGATGTGGTGAATCGCCTGCCAGCCGCCAAACAGGAACACCACCACGCCGTAAGCGCCGCCGATGAGGCCAAACAGGGGAAAGAAGTTGCTTTGCAGCCGCGCGGTGTCAAGGTTGCGCTCAAACAGCACGTCCAGCGTGTCGTTGAACGTGTCCGACTCGCGGGGCTCCTGCCCAAACGCTTTGACCACGCGCACGCCGGTGATGTTTTCCTGCAGCTGCGTGGTCATGACCGCAAACTGCTGGCGGATGGCCCGAAAGGCGGGACGGATGCGGTGGTCAAAGCGCAGTACCATCAGCGTCAAGAAGGGCATGAGCCCCAGCAGAATCAAGGCCAGCTGCCAGTCCAGAATCGCGATGGCGGCGATGACAAAAATCAGGGTGAACAGCACCTGGGTGCCCTGAGTGAAGAAGCTGGAGAAAAACATGGACACCCACTGCACGTCGGACGTGAGGCGGCTCATCAGCTGGCCCGTCTGCACCGAGTCGTGAAATGAGTAGGACAAGCCCGTCAGGTGGTCGTACAGCTGGTCTCGCATCCGCTTTAAGACCGCCTGGCCGAGGCGCTCCGACAGGTAAGCCTGCATGAACGAAAACACCCCAAACAAGACTGCAAACACGAGGGATGCCCCGATAATGGGCCACAGCCACTGCACCCGATGGCCAATGAGGACGTTGTTGACCAGGAGGCGGGACAGCGCGGGCGGGACCAAGTTCAGCCCCGCCGCCAACACCGCCCCAATGATCGCCAGAATCCCATCGCGCATATGTGGGCGCACGAAGCCCATCAGCCAGTCCTGCATAGATCCTCCTGATGACTAAGTTAGTTAACAGTTCATCTTAAGACGTCTGAGGGCATTCGCCAACCCTCCAGTTGCATGGGCGGCTCGTGATACGGTGAGGGGGTTCCACGTGGGCGCTGCGACAGGCCATCATTCTGCATCTTTGTTCGCCAGGGATCAAGCTCGATGGGACTAAAGTATGAACGGGCGGTGAGGGAGACGCGCATGAAGGTGGTCACCATCGGGCGGCCGTCGGGAGGGGAGTGGGCGCGCTCGGCGGAGGCGTATCGGGAGCGCACGCCCGCGCCGTGGGGCTGGGACTGGGTGGTGGTGCCGGCCAAAAAGCTGTCCAGCCCTGCGGCGCGGCGCCAGGAAGCCCAAGCCGCGCTGGCCCACGTCCGCCCCACCGACTGCCTGGTGGCGCTGGACGAGCACGGCCGCGAGTTCACGACCCGAGAGCTGCACCAGTGGCTCCGCTCGCTGCTGGCCGAGCCGCGCCCGCTGGTGCTGCTGGTGGGGGGCGCCGACGGACTGGACCCGATGGTGGCGGCGCGGGCGGACTTCACGTGGTCGCTGTCGAAGCTGACGTGGCCGCACGAGCTGGCCGTGCTGATGCTGGCGGAGCAGCTGTACCGGGTGTCCACAATAGACCGCGGGCACCCGTATCATCGGGATTAGGAGACAAAAGGAGGATCCGTGTGCCCAGCGAACTGACCATCGCCGAGATGCAGCGCGAGGTGGACCGGTGGATCAGCCGGTTCGAAGAAGGCTACTTTCCACCGCTCGCGATGGTGGCCCGCCTCGCGGAAGAAGTGGGCGAGCTGGCCCGCGAGGTGAGCCACACCTACGGGCCCAAACCGAAAAAGCCCGGCGAGCCGGAAGGCTCGGTGGCCGAGGAGCTGGGGGATTTGCTGTTTGTCCTCGCGTCGATGGCCAATGCGCTGGGCATCGACTTGGCCCAAGCGTTTAGCACGGCCATGCAAAAGTTTGAGCGGCGCGACCGCCAGCGCTGGACGCCCAAGCGCCCACCAGAGGGGACCTAGCGGACGGGCACCTGCAGGCATCTCCTCTTATCAGGCCGTCCTGCGGCATGGATGCGGTCCGCATGCAGGATCTGAACCCGTGCAGCCCCGTCGGCCGGCGATCTGCTAAGGAGGCCTGGCCTTGTTGGAGTCATCACCCCCACGGGTAGGCGGCGCCCGTGCGTGGCCCGCGCACAGCGAGCCCCAGCCGCCCTCGGCCCCCGGGCCCGCGATGGGCCGGGAGCACCGGCGCGGATGGTATTTGGCCACGGGCGCACTGACCGGCGTGCCCGTGCTGGTGGGCCAGTTGGCCGGTCCCAGCTTCTCGCACTTGTCGGAGGCGGCGGTGCTGTCCGCGCTCCTCGTCGGCGCGGCGCTGGGCGGTGGTGTGCTCGCGCTAGCACAGGGCGGCTGGGTGCGGCCCCTCCCCGTGGGGTGGTGGGGCCTGGCCCGCCTTGTCTCTCGGGATCGCCGTGATTGCGATGATTCAGGCGTTTGGGGCCCTGTGGCTTGCAGGCGCCTTCGGCACCATGGGACTGCCCCCCGGCCTGGGCACGGTGTGCGGCCTGGGGATCCCCGCCGCCGCTGCGGGGCTGGCCGTGGGTGGGCATCGCTGGGTACTCACGGTGCTGGCCGCAGGGGCGCTGGCTTGCTGGGCGGTATTCCTGGGCGGGTTTCCCTGGTTTCACGCCACGGCGTATCCGGGCGCGCTGTCCGTGCTGGGGGTCGGTCCCCAGGCCCTCCAATATCCCGGCGCCCGACTGAGTGCTATTTTCGCGCAGCGGTGGTGGGATGATGCCGCGCTGGCGGCCGCCGGGACGCTGCTGCTGGCGCCCTGGCTCTGGGTGGCCGGGGTCCAGCGCGGCGCCGGCGCCAGCCGGGGGACTTTGGGCCGATGGGTCGTCCCAGGCCTGGCTCTCGCCGGCTTCGTGCTCATGGCGGTCGGAACCCAGCCGCTCGGGTTGGACGTGTTGGCGGGCGGCCTAATCGCTCAAGTCGCCGCACCTTGGCTGCGATGGGCGGGCCTTGCGGCGTGGCTCTTGGGATCTACGGCAGCCGTGGCGGCCGCCTGGACCGGCGCGGCGGACCGGCTCGCCGGCAGATGGCCGCGGCTTGCCGCGATAGCGCTAGCGTCCGGCCTGGCGGCGGGGACGGCGCTCGGAGTGCTGGCGCCGCTGGCGTCAGCGCCTTTCCATGCCGTGATGACGCCGCTGCCGCTTCTGAACGCCGAAGCCGGTCTGCTGGCCATCGCCTACGTGGTCGCGCCGGTGCTGGGCGTGGCCGCGGTGGGGAATCTCTTGCGGTGGCGGCACCAGCCCGCGCCGCCCCCCGCTGCGGGGGTGCTGGCCTGGCTGGCAGGCCTGCTGGCCGCCGTGCCGGGCATGCGGGGCTTTGGCCGGTGGGCGGCAGGTCCGGTCGTGCATCGGGTGGTGCCGGGATTGCCTGGGCACTTTGGCTTGGGCTGGTTCTGGATCACCACGCACGGCGGCGTGTCTGACTGGGGCCTCCTTGCCGGGCTCGTGGTGGGCGCCTTGGCCGCGGCCGCAGGGGCAGCCGTGCGCGCGCGGCAACATCCGCTGGCCGCGGCCGGCACTTCGCCTCCCCAGCCGTGAAATGGCGGGCAAGCGCGGCGCGAACTTGCGCAGGCCGGGGCGCTTGCGGTCAGCGGACGCTTTTGACCTTGGAGATTAAAAGCGAGCCTGCCAAAAAGTACACGAACGTCACCAGGTACAGCACCCGATACGAAAGGGCCAAGCCGGCCGACGCCACGAGCGCGGCCAGCAGCCCGCCGGCAATGAGGGTGGCGACGGTCTGCGAGAGCGTTTGGGAGATGGACCAGAGCCCCATGTCCTTGGCGGCATCGCGGCCTTTCGGCAGGACGTCCACGGCCAGCGCCCAGTCCGTGGAGAGATAGGTGCCGTATCCAACGCCAAACAGGAACGACAGCACCAAGATTTCTGTCATCCCATGCGAAAACACGAACCCCAGGGCGGAGAGGCCCATCACCAGGCCGCCCCACCGCACCATCACCTTGCGCCGCTGCAACTTGTCCGACAGCCACCCAGCGGTCAGCACTGACAGCAGCGAGCCAATGGTGACCAGCAGCAAGATGCTTTCCAGCGGCCCGTTGGGATTGGCCATGTGCTGGACGTACACCAGGTAGTAGTTGAGGTAGTACTCCAGCGTGCCGAATCCCAGCAGCACCATCAGCCGAGTGCCAAACACCCACCACCAGTCGCTGTGCTCGCGCGGCGGGATCCAAAAGCTCTGCAGAAACGCCCGCCAGCGAAACGGTGCGGCGGCCGTACGCTGGGGCACCTCGCGCACGCCCAGCACCGTGACCGCCAGACCCAGCACCTGCAGCAGTGCCAACACCTCGAAGGCGGCTCGCAGCGAAAAGCTGCTGGCAATCACCACCCCGCCAATTACGGCGGCTTGGGTCATGAGCCCCATATACCCGGATGAGGTGCCCCGCTGCTCTGACACGACTAAATCGGGAATGAGGGCTTGGTAGGGCGCGGAGGCCAGGTTGGCCACCACCTGCAGCAGAAAGTAAGCCGCCGCAAACAGGGCGATGGAGGGCGCGGCGCCCATGTACCACAGCAGCAGAGCCGTCAGCGGCACGCCAACCAGCATGTACGGACGCCGCCGCCCGAGGCTCCCCACCTTGCGGTCGGAGATGGCGCCGACAAGCGGCTGCACCACGCTGGCAATCAAGGCGCCGACGGCGGTCAGGCCTGACAGCACCAGGCCAGCCTGGGTGTTGCCGACAAACTGGCGGATGACGGCCGGCCCCAAAACAATAATCAGCGCGGTCCACTGAGCATTGGAGGTAAACCAAAAAAAGGAAAGGGCCAGGTTCTCAGAGACGCGGAGCCGCCGGGGTGCCGTCTCGGCCACCAGCATGAAGGTTCCTCCTCCATCGTCCTTTCAATCTTATGAGCTTGGGGCCCCTCGCCGGCCATCGGCCAGGATTGTCAGCCCTCCTAAAGGACTGTTCGCTGCGGGCGAGGCCGCTTCCTGCATCCGCCCCAAGGGCGGTGCCCACGCAGCGTCCCAAGGGAGCATGGTCACAGGCCAAGGGTATTGCAGTGTGCTGGCGATGGCCACAGGGGATGCGGGAGAAAGGTGTAGCGCCGGAGCATTGCCAGCCCACTGCGGCATGTTATCCCCGGATGAGCCACACTGTGGATCCATTCGCCGCCCCGCCTGGCGCGTGTGGACCCCGCGCCAACGGCTCAAACGCTTTACGGAGTGCTGGCCAATCACGTCGCGCCACAGCGTCGGAATCTGTCGTGGGAAGATATTCAGCACATGGCCCGTGCCGCACGGGCGCCGTCCAGTCGACTCTGACAGGCGGCACCGACGGCTGAGTCCTTCCACGCCGCCTGTCGTCTGCCCAGCAGACTTGCGGGCTCTGCCGACTTCGCGATCTGGGAGCGGATAGGGGAGGCGAAAGCATGAGCCGACCGCGCTCACACAGGCTCCGCTGGGATGACGGTTACCTCCGCGTGGAGCAGGCATTGACACAGGGCCTGGTGGAGTGGCTCGAGGTGGATTGCGCTCCCGTTGCGCAGGTCATTCGGCATACCCCACGGCGGGCCCCGGTGAGAGTGCAGCCGCTCCTCCCGGTGCCGGACGGCATGCTGGAGTTTCTTGGCATCACCTTTCCGGAAAGCCAGTCGGATCCCCAGTCGACCCGGGCCAGCCTGATGCCAGACCCATTGGAAGATCGGCTCATGGTCGGGGTGGAGTGTGTGTTGGCTGATGGGTGCATGCTTGAGGTAGAGTTTGTGCGCCACCCCGGCCCGGCGCTCCAAAGCGCCTTCATGCGGGCGGCGACCGCCGCTTTTAGCCGGAAGACGCTCCTGCGCTTGGTGGTGGCGTACTTGGCCGAGGCACCCAACCCCGCCCAGTGCGTCGACTTGGACTCCTTCGTGTTTACGCCCGACACGCTGCAGGTGGCCCGCCGCGATGGAGCGGCCACCTGGCGGCACCTGCAGCAATCCCTGGCGCCCGGAGGCGTGGTGGCCCCCCGAGACTGGCTCGACCTGGCGACCGTCCCCTTCATGAAGGATGCCGTGTCCCCGGAGGAGCGCCTCGGTGAGGCAGCGGAGTTGGTGGCTGGGCTCCGCGGCGAGCGCCAGGACCAGGGGGTCGCGATGCTGCTGGGATTCACCTCGCTGGTTTTCGATTGGTCATTCCCGACCAGTGGGTCCGCATTCGATGGCACGCAAAGGAGCCACATCATGGACCTGCTGACGACGACGCCGCTGGTTCAGCGGCTGAGCCGCGACTCCGAGGCCGAAGGCCGCGCCATGCTGCTGGCCGAACTGCTGACCGCACGGCTGGGGCCGCTGCCCGATCTGGTGGCCCAGTCGCTCGCGTCCGCCATGCACTCGGCGGTATGGCGTGAGTTGGCGCCATCGCTGGCGTCTGCGGCCAGTGTTTCGGACCTGGCTCGGCGGCTGGGCATGACAGACCCAAAAGCGCGTGGGGCCGCGCTGCTGAGTGGCGCGATGGACTCGGATAGCGAAGAGTCACCGCTCCCTCGCTGACGGCCGGCTGTCCTTCTCGGCGGCGGGCCGGCGCACATCATCCACCAATCGCACGAGGGGTGTGGGTTCAGCCAGCTACGCGTGGCGCGTGCACGCTTAACTATTATTAGGATAAATCGGCCGAAAGCATAAGTCTAGTGTTTTTCGCGCCCGGTCCCTACGATGGGCAAGCCGGATGGCCACCTCACAGGGACAGGGGTTTTAACAGTGCTGACATCGCTCAAATTGCGGCTGGCTAGCGGTGCGCTGTCCCGCTCGCAGTTTCGCTGGTTCTACTTGGCCCGCACCATCTCGGTGTTTGGCAGCGGCATGACCCCTGTGGCGCTGGCGTTTGCGGTGCTGCAGGCGCCTGATGGCCACCAGCTGCTGGGCTACGTGCTGGCGGCGGAAATCCTGCCCAGCGTCCTCCTAGTGCTCATCGGCGGCAGCGTGGCGGATCGCTATCGGCGCGACCGACTCATTCAGCTGAGCAACTTGGGCTCAGCGGCGACCCAGGGGGCGATTGCGGCACTGGTCCTCACCGGGGCCAGCCCCGTGTGGCTGTTCCCCCTGGCTGTTGCCAATGGAGGCTTGTCGGCGTTCGCGTCGCCCGCCATGCGCGGCCTGGTGCCGGAAGTGGTGTCGGCGGCTCAACTGGGCGAAGCCAACGCGCTGCTGAACACCTCACGGGCGGCCGCGCGAATTTTGGGCCCCACCGCGGCGGGGCTCTTGGTGGCCACGCTCGGCGGCGGCTGGGGCATCGCACTGGATGCGCTGTCGTTTTTGCTGGCGGCCGCCTGCATGGCGCGGGTGGCCATCCCCACGCACCCGAAGCCTGCCGAGGCCCCTTCGCTGGCCCATCAGCTGCGCGAGGGCTGGGACTACTTTCGCCAGCAGCGGCCCATCTGGGCGATCACGTTGGCCTTTGCCGCGATCAACGTGATTTGGATGGGCGTGTGGCGGGTGCTGGGCCCACTCATTGCCCAGCAGTCCTTTGGGCCGGCAGGTTGGGGCATGGTGCTGAGTGTCCGCGCCGTCGGCCTCCTGGCGGCGGGCATCCTCATGATGCGCCGCCGCCTGCGCCATCCGCTGCGAGAAGGCATGGTGGCTGCGGCGGCCCTCGGTCTGCCGCTGATTGCCCTCGGGGCGCGCCCAGGATTGGTGATCCTCATGCTGGCGGCAGGCCTGGCCGGCTTTGGCTCCACGGTGTTCGCCGTCACCTGGGACGCAGCGCTGCAGCAGGCCGTGCCCCGCGACAAGCTGTCGCGCGTGTTGGCGTTTGACGACTTCGGGTCGTACATCACCATCCCACTGGCCGTTATCCTGGCAGTGCCGATAGGCCATGCGCTGGGCTTCTACCCGGTGGCATTCGTGGGGGGGCTGCTGGTGATTCTGCTGGCCCTCTTGCCGCTGGCCGAGCAGACGGTGCGCACCGCCACCCTGCCAGAGCTGGAAGCCGCCTGGCGCACGCCGCCGGCGGGCGGCGCGTAACCAGGCGGCCACGCGCGCTACTCGTCGCTGGCTTCGCCCACCGCCATCTCAAAGCCGGATTCTCCCTGGGTGACTTGGCCGCGGCGCATGGCCGGCAGCGAGGACCGGACCTTGCGGAGATCGGCGGTTTCGTAGCCCGAGGCCACCCCCCACCGGTAGAAAGCCAGCGCCACGGCCGCCACGGCGGCGGAGTCCCAGGGCGCCGCAAGCAGGTGCGGCGCGCCGGCGGCGGCGTTAAAGCTCCCGACGTAGTCCAAGCCGGTGAGGACGGCCAGGTACACCACGAACCACGCGCTTTTGGCTACCACATGGTCCGTGGCCGCGTCTTCGCGGTGGTGTGCCCAGTAGTAGGCGTACACAAGGACCCCCGCCAGCTCGACGAGCATGACTTTGCCAATGGTTGGCCAGCCCGACCAGTAAATGAGCAGGCTTCCGATAATGAACCCGGCGGGGCCCCACCAGCTGAGCCAGGGCACCCGGCTGACATGGCGGGCGGGCTTGGGCGCCACTCGCCGCATGACGCCGACCGCGATGGGCCCCATGATATACGTCAGCACAATGACATCGGACACCACGCCCGCCAGCGCTCGCCAGCTGGGGAACGGCAGCAGGAACAGAAATCCCACCAGCCACGTCAGGGTCAGACCCACGATGGGCTGGCCGGAATCGGTGAGCCGGGTGAGTGCGGGTGGGAACGACCCGTTGCGCCCCATCGCGTGCGCGGTGCGCGAGGCGCTGGTCAGGTTGACCAGCGCAGTGTCCGCGGGCGAGATGACCGCATCGATGCGCAGCAGCAGCGCAAGCCACCCTAAGCCCGCCAGCAGGGCCAAATCGACATACGGCGCGTTGAAAGACAGGCCGGCCCAGCCATGCCCGAGCTCCGCCGGCGGCACCGCCGCCACAAACGCCACTTCCAGGCAGAGGTATAGGGTGCCCGCCAGCAGCAGCGAAATCCAGATAGAGCGCGGCACATCGCGCTGCGGGTTCTTGGCCTCCCCCGCTAGGTCGATGGAGTGCCGGAAGCCGGTCAGCGATAGGATGATGCCGCCTGACGAGACGGCGCCCAGCATGCCGGATACCCCGTACGGCATAAGGCCGCCGTGCGTGAGGTTGGCCAGATGGTGCGCCGCCACCAGCAGCACCACCACGGTCAGTGCGGGAATGATCATTTTCCAAAACATCGTGTAGTTGTTGATGCGGGCAAACAGCTTCATTCCCAGCAGGTTTAGGGCCATGAAGCCCACCATCAGGAGGGCGCCCACCACAAACCCGGGCGGGGTGAGGGAGCCGTGGGCGTAAAGGCCGGGAACCCACGAGCTGCCGTACTGGATCATGGCCACGGTCTCGAGCGGCGAAAATGCCGCCCAGGATATAAAGGTAGCCCAGCCCACGAGGTGGCTCACGAACGGCGACTGGGTGTACTGCGCGTAGCGCGCCATGCTGCCGGTTTCGGGAAAGAGCGTGCCCAGCTCCATGAAGAAAGGCGCGATGATCAGTGAAGCGGCAATGCCGATGAGCCATGCCAGAATGGCGGAGGGACCGGCGAGGCCGGCCGCCGCCATGGCGGCCAGCAGCCATCCCGACCCAATGATGGCGGCCATGTTGACCATCACCAGATCCCACAGTGTCAGGGCGCGTCGAAATGAGCGTGTGCGAGCCACACCAACAACTCCCTTCAGACCCTTCATGGTGTTTGCTCGCCGACGGTCAGCCCGCCCAAAATCGCCAGGATTGGCTGAGGCGCCATAAAACAAACGGCCCAGGGCAGAAGCCCCGGCGTGCTTTAAGGATATACAAGGGGATGAAGCAGGGCGCGCTGGCTAACCGGCCAACAGGCAGTGCCTGCGGCTCTGTGAAGCGCTCTCTCCCGCTGGGCGGCCGGATAGGCATACTTTGGCCCATATGGTGCTGATTGCGTGCGCTGCCGCCTCGGCGGTGACATTCTGGCTCGGCAGGGAGGCGGCTTCGGCGTAGGACGGCTCCAGGGATGGTGCGATAAACCCCGCACAGAGTGGCGGTGCGGCCTGAGGGTTAACGGGATCAGGGTGGATCCCGGAGGTGCCCGATGTTAGGCCGCTCCACGCCGCAGACTTCGTTCGCCGACAGCGATGAGCGGTGCATCCGCATCCTCGCCCGGTCGGTGTCGCCCAGCTGCGGACCTGGACCGCCGCGCACATCCACGACACGGCCGGCCGGGCCTGGTGCGCTGAGACCGGCCGTCGGTCCCGCCGGCCCGAGATCCCGGTCAACGCGGTGAAAATGCCGGGGGCGGGTGCTGGCGACGGACACGGACCGGTGCTGCTGCGGCAGGCGCTCACGGGGGCCGCCGATGCCGGGCTCTTGGGCGCCGACGAAACTTGACAAGATGGGAAGGTTTAGTGGATAGCTTCGTGGTGGCAGGCGGCGCAGGCCACCCCAGAATCACAGGCGCACTGCCGGTTGCGGAGCCACGTGGAACATGTGCGGCTCAGCCGAGTCGACATGGGGGCGGCCGGGCCGCTATTTATAGGGGGAGGGCGCAAGAATTTCGGGCAAGCGCGCTTGGTGGCCGCGGTCTACAACATTCTGGAGCGGGCGCGGGTGGCGGCGCCGCCGCCACCCTCCTCCGCCCCCGGAGGCCGTATGCCTAACGCGCGAAATCGGGCCCGAGCCCCAGGGCCATCTTCGCGCCCCAAAATCACACCATCCCTTGGGTCAGCTGCGCTCAGGGCGGATGTGGTGGGCGTGCGCGGGCGGTGCCGATGCCATGCGGCAGTCTCTCGCCGTCGGACAGGCGCGGCCATGACCCGTGAGCACCATCGCAGACGGTCTGGCCCCAGCCCCGCCACCGGCCGGGCGCTGGCCATCCTGGAGCCGCCGCTGCCCACTGTGTGAGCTCCACCGCGATGACCTGCATCGTGCCCTGCCGATGATTCTAAACTGCGCCGAGTGCGGGCGGAACCGCCCGCGGTGGTGATCGGCGCAGACTTCACCGTGGAGCCGCTGGCCCGGGCGATGGACACGCCCTGCCAGCGGCGCTGTTTCCCGCCCCAGCGGCGGCTACCAGTCCGTGGGAATGGGCCGGCTTGGCCTGGCCAGTGCCGATGCCCCTCTCAGGGCCACCCCGGCCAGCACCGCCGCGCCGGTGGGCAGGGCCCCTTCGTCGGCTACAAAGTGGGAGGAGTGCAGTCCTCGGCCCGGGCCGACATCGGCCAGCTCCGGAGACCGCACCCCAAGATGGCAGTGCGCCGACGGCACCAGTGCGGCCACGTACGCGAAGTCTTCGGCGCCGGTGGAGGGGTCAGGCAGAGCGGCCGCGCGGTCCGGGCCCAGCACGGACGCGGCGGCTTCCAGCGCCAGCGCGGTCATCTGGCCATCACAGATCACCGAGGGATACCCGTGTTCGACGGCAACCTCGACGTGGGCACCGGCCGCCTCGGCCACAAGGGCGGCGAGTCGGCGGAGCTCCCGCTCCATGCCTTCGCGGCGCTTGGCGGTAAAGGTGCGGATGGTGCCGGTGAGCTCCACCCGGTCAGCCAAAATATTGTGCCGGTGGCCGCCGTGAATCGTGCCGAAGGTGAGCACCGCCGGCTCCGTGGGATTGGTCATGCGGCTCACCAGCGTTTGGGCCAGCACGACAATCTGACTGGCCACGACCAGCGCGTCCACGCCCCGCTCCGGGTGGGCCGCATGGCCCCCCTGGCCATGCACCGTGATCGCAAAATCGTCCACGCTGGCCATGGCCGGCCCACTCTTGAAGCCCACCGCACCGGACGCGAGCTCAACGTCGCAGTGCACCATGAGCGCCGCCCCCACGGCTGGGTCGGACAGAATGCCCTCTCGCAGCATCGGCAGGGCGCCGCCGGGCCCCTCCTCCGCAGGCTGAAACATGAGGACCACCGGCTGGGGCAACTCCGCTTCATGCGCTTTCAGCAGCGCGGCCGCCCCCAAGACACAAGTGGTGTGAAGGTCGTGCCCGCACGCATGCATGCGGCCAGCGATTTCACTCTTGAAGGGGAGGTCATTCTCCTCCTGCAGGGGGAGGCCATCCATGTCCCCCCGCAGGAGGAGGGCGAGGCCCGGGCGTCCCTGCCCTAGGTAGCCCGCCACCCCCGCGCCGGCCAGACGGCGGTGGGGAATGTCCAGAAGATCTAACTCGCGCTCCACCAGGCGGGCGGTTTCCTCGGTCTCGAGCCCAAGCTCCGGGTGGCGGTGGATGGCCCGGCGCACCTCCACCAGGTGGGGGAACAGGTTGCGGGCTTCCTGAAGCAGGTCGGCGGTCGGCATGACGGGCATCTCCCTTTCGGCGCGGCATTGGGAACGGCGCAGAACGCACCCCTCTGGCTTCGGCACCGGGAGCAGTTTTCCTGCGCCCTGGGTCCTCAGCCGGAGACGCTGGGCTCTGTGATCGGAATGCCTGCTGCCGTTGGCGGGGACGCGAACCTCGTGTGCAGCCCGGCTTCGTTTCGCTGCGGCACCCTGATTCTGGCGCTTTCGCCAAGGGGCAGGCGTGTCGGCAAGCGATTGGAGAGTGGGGTGTAGATGTCAAGAGGAGTTTTGGGCCCATCTGGCGAAGAAGGGCATCGCCACCCAGACCTCCCCGATCCTGCGGCGAACAGGATCCGGTGCCCGGCCAAGTCGGGAACCGGGAGGT
>JAJZWV010000114.1 GCA_021846505.1 Bacillota bacterium | reverse complement strand
GCCGGGACCGATACGGGAACGGCCCCCGTGCGCCGGGACGCCAGCCCGCAGAGCGGGCGGCGGCGGGTACGCTGGGGAGCCCAAGGCCGCCGAACAAGGAGACGTCCGGAGCGGCCTCGGAGCGCTGGGCGGAGGGCCGCGCCTCGATAACCCGGGGGTGCGGGGGAGTCCCCCGACGGGCCGGGGTGCGATGCCTTCCCGCGGGTCCGGTCCGGAGGCGGGAGCCGAACCCCCTTGCCGGGGGTTGCCCCCACCGTCCGCGGGCCTATCACCCTCTCAGTCGGCCTGGCGCGCCACCATGGCCGAGGACGGCAGGAGCCTGACGGTGTCGTCATCGGTGAACAGCACCCAGCCGTGCCGGTCCTGCCACTCCACACGCACGGGCACCCAATGTCCGCCCACGCGGACCTCGATCCCGTCCCCGCAGTGGAGGTCACGCCAACCGAGAAACCACCGCTGCTGCTGCCGGTCGTAACGCATGGTCGATTGGTGCACGGGCCATCCCTCCGTCGTCTTCATGGCGCAGAGGCGGCCCGGCCCGTGGCCGCGGGGTCTCTGCTTTTCGCCCCACCGGTGCCACATGGCCGGTTTGGGCCGGGGGGCCGCCTTCGGCCCCCCGGCCCAAACCGGGTGCTCACGCGCTCTGGCTGGTCTCCGCCGGCGCGAGGCGGTCAATGATCCTGGCCGCAGTCTTCTGAATGGTGGAGCCGACACGGCGGATCAGGGCGGCGCCGTCCTTACGTCCCGCCCAGTCGGCGACGTAGGCGAACGAGTACGCGGAGGTGTCCAGGCCCGCCCAGGCTGTCACGACGAAGGCGACGCCCTCGGCCTCTGCCTCCTGCTCCGCGCGCGGCTGGTCTCCGTGGGCGTGCAACAGGGCGTGGGCCAGCTCGTGGCAGAGGGTCTTGGCCGCCTGGTCGGTGGAGAGGCCGGGCGCCAAGCCGATGGTGTTGGCTCCGGGAACGAAGACCCCGTGGGCCCGGCCCAGGCCGGTCATGCCCTCCCGGACCTGGACCCCCTGGCTGCGGGCGACCTCCAACAGTCGGCCGTACAGCCAGACCCCGCGCTCGCTGGCGGTGGTCAGGGCCTGGCAGGGGTGCTCCGGGAGTGGGTCCCCCTCGGTCTGCGAGATGTCGAAGACGGTCACCACGCGGAAGCGCGTCACGGTCTGGGGCTCGTCCTCGGCGTCCTCTCTGTCCGACCGGCGCACCGCCACGGGGGCGAGGATCTTAATGCCGTGCTCGCCCTTCTTGACGTGCCGGCCGAGGCGCAGCCAGCCGTGAAACCCGCAAGCCCGTGTGGCCGCTGGCATCTGGGCAAGGATGAGCCAGAGGTTGCCCGCCGAATACTGGTGGAACCGGGACATCGCCGCCAGGTACGCGCGCCAGCCCTCGCCGTCCTGGACCTCGCGCACCCCCGCCTCCAACCGGGACACCAACTCGGCCACCGTCAACCGCGGAGCCGCCACCGGCGCATCCACCGCCATCGTCCTCCTCCAACCGAGGGGCATTTTTCGTGCGCCCCTTGCAGGCCGGAAGGAGATGACGAGACGGCGCGCCACAGGGGCGCGAAGCGGGCGAGCATCAGCGGACCGCAGGGAGCATCAGGCGCAGCCGCACCCTTGGGGCGTAAAAGCCGGGGAGGAGTAGACTGAGGCGGCAAGGGGCGCACGAGGAGGGAATCCCGAGCCGGGCGGAGCCCGGCGCCTCCAGCCAGTGGGGGTTCGGGGGCGGGCACCCGTGCCGGCCGGATCGGCTGCGGGTTCTCCTGGAGAAAGTGATAGATGCCCCTACCAAGTCGCAAGCACCGAACCTTTGTGCGCTATACTGGGTGCTGGCCCCAGGATGACGTGGGGGGCATCCGCAGTGCGTGATGAGGACCGGCACCTTGCAGTTGCGTCCGCCCATACCGGTGAAGCCCTCCCAGCCACAGCAGCTTCACGGCACGCTGCGGCCCGCTACCGCATTTGCTGGCGGGGCGTGAAGCGGGTGGTCAAGCTGTACCGTGGCACCGACGCGCAGAGTGCAGGACGGGCCGCCGAGCAGTGGCACGCTGAGACTTTCAACGCGAACGCGATCCGGCAAGGACGGTCTGACCTCGTCGCCCGTGTCTGCCCCTCATCGGGAAGGGATGCCAAGGGGCCGGACATCATTGTGACCAAGAACGGAGATGTAGTGGCGCGGGCCCAGAGCAAGTATTGCGGCAAAGGGGCACGCACCGCAGAAGAGCTATCCCGTCCGGACTATCGCGACATGCAGAAGTTGTGCCCCAGTGACCAAATCGATCAGGTGAGGGCCACGGCGACGCGCAGGGCTGCGCGCGAAGGTCAGCGCGCAGTGGAATACGCCGATACGGTCGTCCACGCCGATGACTGCCTGCGCGTGGAAGGCGTGAACTCTGATCCCCTTCCGAGACACGAAGCGGTTGAGTTGGCTCGTCACCCCGCTCGCATCTCCTGGCGCGCGGTCAAGGCGGAAGTGTGGGAGGGCGCCAAGGCAGGTGCGGCCGTCGGTGCGACACTTGCCGGTCTGATCTCGGCGGTCCGGAATTACCGGGCGTACCGAGATGAGCACAAGAGTGGGGCCCAGGCCATGATTGACACGATCGCCGATTCCACCAAGGGCGCCATCGCGGGAGCCGTCGTGGGTGGGGCGAGTTCCGCCATCCGATCCGGGATTGCCGCCGCCGGTTTCGAGGCGCTGGCGGCAGGCTCGGTGCCGCTGGCCATCGCGGTAGCGCTGACCGACACGGTGACTGCCTCATGCTCAGACGCGGCGGCGACACTCAAGGGTGAAATGTCGCCCGAGGAATTCGCGTCCAATCTTGTGAACCACAGTGGCCGGGCCGTGGCACGCGGCGGTGGCGTGTATGTCGGGACAGAGCTCGGTGCGGCGTGCGGGAGCGCGATTCTACCGGGTGTCGGAACCATCGGCGGGGCCATGCTCGGTGGTCTGGCGGGATATGCCGTCGGCAATGCGGCGGTCGACCCCGAAGTAACGGAGCAGGTGAGAAACTGCGCCATCGTCCTGGCACTCTTGGCCCTTGTCGCGTTTATCGTGCTCATGTTTTCCCGAAGGGGCGCTGTGACGACCGGCGGGTGAGTTCCGACGCCACGATTGGCCGATACGGCGCTGGAATACGGCAAGCGATAACTGCAACCGGGATCCCCGGATGTGGGTATCGAATGACCCCGTTCGATTAGGCGATGTGGTGCCCATCGATGGCCATACTCAGCGCGCCGAGGGTGAGAAACGGTGCAAACGGCACCTCACTGCCCCTGCCCGCCCACGTCCGCCGGCCCAGGAGGACCAGGAAGGCGTGGACGAGCCCGCCCGCAACGGTGCCGGCCGCCACCGCGAGGAGCCCGAGCCCGGGTCCCAGATAGAGCCCCATCACCGCGCCGAGCTTCACATCCCCCATGCCGAGCCCGGCCGTCAGGGCCAGCGCGAGCAGCGGTAGGCCGACGAGCGCGAATCCCGCCAGCCCCCG
>JAJZWV010000113.1 GCA_021846505.1 Bacillota bacterium | reverse complement strand
ACGCGGTATTTCGGCGATCGGGGACCAGAGTCCCGCCCCCTGCCAACCCTTGGTGGAGGAATGTTTCGCCCCGGGGGCCCCGCAGCCCAATCCCGGCGCGGCCTGCGAATTTCCGAAAAGGCTCCTAGCCGCACGTCGGGCCGCCGGAATGTGCCTAGCGGTTATCGCCGCCGGGCGTTAAATTCGGACAACCCCCACACCGAGGCTGCGGCCCCGCCGAGAGCGACGACGCCGAGAATCGCCAGCCCCATGGCTGCCCATCGCCCTTGCTGCGCGAACAACGTGCCCAAGTACCACAGGGCCAACAGCGCCGCGGTCCAGAGCGACCGTTCGAGGTATATGAACACCGAGGGAAGTCGTCGGCGGGAAGGCATTGGCACGACCTCCTTCCACGGCTCGCGCCGGCGGTCTTACGCCCCGTCAGATAACGCTTGGCGCAGGCTCCGACGACTGCCACGGCAACGACGGCAGGGAAGTGTCAGAGGCCGGTTCCCGAATTCTGGCTAGCACCTCGTGGGCCGCCAGGCACATCCAGTTCGCGACGAGACGGACCCCGCCGGGCGTCTCGCAGGAAGACACCAGTTGAGCGGCCAGGGCCGTCACCCTGAAGGCGGCGGCGGCGTATGCCACGGGATTCGCGCACGCCCACGCCCGGTGCTCCGCCAGACGCTCTGCGGCTTGCCGCTGCAGCAAGGCTTCCAGCGCAACCACGAGTTCAGCCGTTTCGTGTGAGGCGCGCCGATGAAGCCGCCGGGATTGGTCGACCAGCGTCCGAAAGAATGCGGTCGCCAGCGCCTCGGATTCACCGGGGGAGACAGGTGGAGGCGACATGGCAGAGCTCCTTTCGTGGGACCACGTGGGTAGCGCACGGGGGACGGGCCAAGGGGCGCGGAACATCGGCCAAAACGTGGGGCAAGCCGCCGCAACGGGAGGAGGCGCCTCCGAAGGTCCATCGCTCCCGCCGCCGCGCCCTCGGCGATCTTAGCCCTGGCCGTCCGGTTGGGGCTCCAACACGCGGTGCAGGCGGTCAATCGACGACGGGTACCAGTACGTGAACAGCACGGCGGGGCACTCCGTGCAGACCCAGATTTCGTCGTGCGCCTCGTTGACGCGCTTGGTGAGCGCGTCGGGTTCCTGGCAGATGGGACACGTCATGGCGAGATCCATCGCTACGCAACCTCCTCGATGGGTGGGGTGGGGGCGAGATCCAGGCGCTTGAGGCACGCGGCGGCGGCGTCGTGGACGGGGGTCAGCGCGGCGCGAATCGCGTCTCGCTTGGCGGTGGGCGTGTCGCCGTCCGCCCACCCGGCGATATAGGGCGGGGCCTTGTCATCCGTGGGCAACCCGGCGGTGGCGCAGAGGATGTAGCCAAAGCTTTCGGCTTGGACCTCGGCGGTGTGGCGCGAGTCCTGGGCGTGGCCCCCATGCCCCAAGAGGTGGTGGCCCATCTCGTGGGCCAAGGTGCTGGCGGTTTGGTTAGGGCTGCAGTCCTGCGCCACATGAATGGTGCCCGTCGAGCGCTGGTAGTAGCCGAAGAACCCGGCGGCGGCGGCACAGTCGGTCGCGGCGAGATCCACCGTCAACCCCTCGGAGGCCGCGAGGGTCAGCAACTGGTCCCGCAGCCGGAAGGCATCGGCGTCAGCCCCCTCCAGGCCGTGCACGTGCAGTTCGGGCAGGGGCGGGCCATCGGTTTGGCTGATGTCAAACACATAAACCACGCGGAATCCGACCCGGGTCGACTCGCCCTCGGTATCCGAGGTGGTGGAGTCGCCCACCGGCCGTGCGTCGTTGGTGGGAGTCTTATAAGTGACCGGGGCGAGGATCGGGATGCCCCGCTCGCCCTTCTTCACCGCCCGCCCGAGCTTCTTCCAGGCATGAAACCCGGCCACGCGGGTGGCGGTGGGCCGATGGACGGCGATTAGCAGGACATTGCCAAAACTGTACTGGTGGAACCGGGCCTGGACCCGGAGCCAGTTTCGAAAATGGTCGCCGTCCATCAGGGTGTCGAGGCCGGTTTCCAGTTGGTGCAGGAGGTCGCGGGCGGAAGCCATCAGCATCACCTTCTCGGAGGAATTGGAATCTACTCCGAGACCAGGGACCGGCGCCCGTCAGGGGCCGGTCATTCCGGACCGACCACCGTGGGGCTATGGAACGGGCCAGGGGAGCGAGGCAACGTCCACCTCCGGGATCGCCTGCGAACGTCGGCCGGGTCGGAAACGCCACACATGCCACGGGCCTGGACCAGGCGGACACCGTCCCCCAACCACGCCGGCACAGCGGAGGGACCCGCCTAAAGGTGCCGACCGCGACGAGGCGGGGCTAAGGCGGCCTGCTCGGCTCGCGCCTGATGGAAGGCCACCAATGCCGCCGGGGCGCACGGTGCCGGGATGTTGGGCAACCCCTCGTCCGCTAGATGCCGTTGACCCTGGGCTACGGCGTCGGGCCCAGACCACTCGGGCGGGAAGCCCCAAACAACCACCTGGCCCTGGGGGCGAGAGGCACCAAACCACGCGAACGCCCGATCCGGGTCGTGGGGGACCGGGCTGACGCGCCATTGCGGGGCGTCAGGGGCAACGGCGACCGGCTCGATGATCGCCGGATAAACACAGGTGCCCTGCCAGGACACGGAGGGGACCAAGATCCGAACGGGGGCACCCAGAGGAAGTCCGTCGCGGTCCAGATTGTGGTGAGCCGGTGTGGCACCGACGACCGCGCCCGGCAGCCCAGGACCCCAGGTGACGGCTGGGGCTAACGCCGCAGTGAGGGTCGCGAACGCGGCGGGATGGCTTGGGTAGGCATCGGCGGCGGTGGATGCTAAGAGTCCGGCGGCATGGTGCCAAGCGTTGGCGGCGTGGATGTCCCAGTGATCCCGCTGATACCGCCACCACGACTGGACCATCGGCGTCGTGGGCCGGGCGAAGAATTCCGATGGGGTGGCGGCCATGGTCGCGCCATCCATGGTCGCGGTATCCCGCCCACCGGCTCGGGCGGGCCACAGGTCCTGGTGGCCTAAGCCGAACAGGGATTCCTCCATCTGTCCGAACGCGTGATCCCGTAGCGCCCAAAACAGTCGGACCGCCTCGGGGCGCTCGATGGCGCGGAGCGTGTCGGCCAGCGCGTGGCCCACGGACGTCATCGCGTCCCAGACGGCCGCCCGCAGCACGTTGACCTCCCGCACGAGGTCGGGTAGATCCGGCAGGGGCTCCTGTGAGGACGTAGCACCGTCTGGTGGCGCGGGAGACCACAGACGAGAAGCGCCGCGGTCCCTCCGGGATTCGGCATCCGGGGCGTTCGGCATGGGGTCCACCTCCTGGCGACACATGGGTGATGCGGGCACCGTGGCAACGCTGTCAAGAAATCGGGGTCAGAGCGGGGTGGCGCAAGAGTGCCAGCCAGCCCAAGCCCAAGGTTTCCGCAGGGTGCTGGCCGCGACCGATGACGCGGGCACCGCCCGGGGCAATCAAACACGCAACGAAGCGGCGGGTCGCCTTGTACGTGATGAGATGGACGCCGCGGCTCCTCGC
>JAJZWV010000061.1 GCA_021846505.1 Bacillota bacterium | reverse complement strand
ACACACACTTCCACGCGCCATTCGGGCCGGCCGTGCTGCTGCACTTCATGGACGTTCACCGATTACACCCCGTTTTACACCGGGCGGGCCAAAAAGTTCTCAAAACCTTGGTGCGCCCGGTAGGATTTGAACCCACGGCCTCCTGATCCGTAGTCAGGCGCTCTGTCCCCTGAGCTACGGGCGCATCCAGCGACCTATTATAACCGACCGACAGCCGAGGCCCCACCACAGGCTTTTGGAAGCCGCTCCGATCGATCCTAGTGGCGGAGGGGGTGGGATTCGAACCCACGCTAGGCTTGTGACCTACTAACGGTTTAGCAAACCGCCCTCTTCGACCTCTTGAGTACCCCTCCGAGGCCAGAAGACAGTGTAGCACGCGAGGCCGCGGTTCTCAAGCGGCGGCAATTTGAGTGGCGGAGGGGACAGGACTCGAACCTGCAAGCCCTCATCGGGCGGTGGTTTTCAAGACCACTGCGTTACCAGTTACGCTACCCCTCCGCGCCGGCAAAACCGCACGTTTAATTATAAGGCGCGCTCCTAGCGCCGTAAAGGTGCCGCCGGCGGGCCATAGCTGGGCCGATGACCAGCGGCGCGTTCTAAAAACTTCGCCTGACGGCGCCTGACGATGGCCGCGCGGCACGCGTTGAGGGTTCAGTCGGCCTCGACGCCAACATCATCCGGGTTGCCGCACGTGGGTGGCAGGGAAGGCGATTGGCCGTGGCGAACCTGTGACGCTGGCGATGCGCTCGCCAGGGGCCAAGAAAAGGAGGAGCCTATGTCGACCATCATTATTCGCCACGCCACGGTCATTGACGGAACCGGGCGGCCGCCGCTTCCCGACGCTGCCGTGGTGGTGGAGGCAGGCCGCATTCGGCAGGTGGGCGGCCGCGTCCCGCCAGCAAGTGCGGGCGACACCGAAATTGATGCGGCGGGACAGTTTCTGCTGCCGGGATTTTTTGACGCGCATGTCCATCTGTCCGGCGAGGGGCCGGACTTGCTCACCCAGATGGAGCAGCCCACCAGCTACACCGTCCTGCGCATTCCGGAGCGCATGCGCCGCACGCTGGATGCGGGCGTCACGACGGTGCGGGATCTGGGCGGGGTGGACCGCGGCGTCAAGATGGCCCAGCACGAGGGCCTCATTGTGGGCCCGCGCCTGCAAATTGCGGTCAGCATGCTGTCCATCACCGGCGGCCACGGAGATTTTTCGTTCCCCACGTCGTCGGTGGACGTCAGCACGCATCATCTGTCGGCCATCGCGGATGGGCCGGCGGCCGCGCTCCGCGCGGTGCGCCAAGTGATTCATGCCGGCGCTGACGTCGTGAAAGTCGCGACCACCGGCGGTGTGCTGAGCCCCCGCGACGATCCCACTCACAGCCACTTTTCTCCCGAGGAGCTCCAGGTAATGGCCGCCGAGGCCAAGCGCCAGGGGCGCCGGCTGGCCGCCCACGCCCAGGGGGCAGACGGCATCAAAAACGCCGTGCGGGCAGGCTTTACGTCTATCGAACACGGCATTTTCCTGGACGATGAGGCCATCGATCTGATGCTGGCGCACGGCACGTTTCTGGTGCCCACGCTGGCGGCGCCACTGGCGGTGCTGGAGGCGTACGAAGCTGGTGCCCCGGTACCCTCGTGGGCCGTGGCCAAGACCCGGCACGTGCTGGAGGCTCACCAGGGCAGCGTGGCCAAAGCCCACCGCGCGGGAGTCAAGATGGCACTGGGCACCGACTCGGGCGTCGGGCGCCATGGGAGCAACCTGCGCGAGCTGTCGCTGTTGGTGGCGGCCGGGCTCTCGCCCCTGGAAGCCATTGCGGCGGGCACCGCCAGCGCCGCGGCGCTGCTGGGACTGGATCAAGAGCTGGGGACCGTGGAGGCGGGCAAGCGGGCCGACTTGGTGCTGACGCCGGTTGATCCGCTGGCAGACATCGCGGCCTTGGCCGACCCGGACCGCATTGTCCTGGTGATGCAGGATGGTCAAATCCGAAAAGACGCGCGGGCCAGTCGCTGAGCCCTTCGCGGCATGCGAGAGGCGCGGCGTCGTGGGGCGCCTCGCCTCTGGATAAGTCACGGCTACTTCGTGCTGTTGGTGGTCGACTTGGCTTTGTTGGCCACCTTCTTGGCGCCGTGCTTGGTGTCGTGGATCGCCGTCTTGGTGCCGTTTTTGGCTTTGTGAACCAAGGTCCGGCCCGTGCGCTTGACTTTGTGGCCCGCCTTTTGGGTGTAGCCGGTCACGCCCTTGCCAGTGGCGGAGTGCGCCATCTTGTTGGGCAAGAGCCACAGCACACTGTGATACGCCTTTCCGTATTGCTTGGACGCCACGGGCTTCCCCTTGGCCTCGGCGTACACCGGGCGCCATCCCCACTTGGCTGGCTCAGAAACCATAAAGCCGGTGATTTTGCCTGACGAGGCGACCAGCACCTTGATGGCCGGCCCCGACTTGGGGGCGTACACCGCTTCGCCCAGGTACGTGGCGCTGGTTTTGGCGTACGTCGACGTCAGACGCGGGTTGGCCGCCTCAAACGATGTCCACGACGTGAGGTTGGTGGGCAGCGTGGCGGACATCGTGGCGGTGATGGAGGCCGGCGGCACAAAGTACAAGTGCTCGCTGTTGTACGCGATCCCGCCGTTGGGCGCGGTGTCCGGCGGGTCATACCAGGGATAGGTGCCCAGCTTCTGCGGAAAGTCGGCCTCGACGGCCGTCACTTGGTCCCTGTTGTTGGTCATGAGCACCAAGCCGGGCACCGGGGCCGCCCAGTGGTAGCCCATGGCGGGGATAAAGCTCGACACTTCATGCGTGTGCTTGAGCCACGGATTCAACTTTTTCTCATAGCTCATCGGAGGGAGTGTGGTGAGCGGCAGGGCCTTGACGGCGGTGTGCGACTTCTTCATGCCCTTGCTGCCCTTTTTGCCTTTGCTGCTGCCTGCCTTGGCCGATCCCCCGGTGTCGCTCCCGCTCTTGTGCGTGCGGGTGTGGGACATGGGGTTTTTCTGCGGGGCGGGGTTGGTTGCCCCGCAGGCCGCAGTCGTCAGCGGCACCGCCAACATCAAGGCGGCCCCCAAGACGTGGGGCCAGAGGGGACGATTGCGTGTACTTGCCATGATGGCACCTTCTCGCTCCAGAATGATGTGAGGGCGGATGCACCCGCCTCGCTGAGCCTAAAATCGCCGTCCGGCCGTGCGCTCATCCCGGCAAAGTTTGGCGGGCGAGGCATGGCCGTGTTAATTTCCCACGTACAGTGGCTCGAACGAAACGGTTTCCTTGCTGTTAGACGGCGGAAGGGCACAGGAACCAGGGCACTCAGGGCGCCCGCGTTACGGCGTGGGCGAGCGGTCCGCTCCTCAGCACGACCCGAATTCCATTGGCATTGGAAGAAGAAGCAATGGGTTTGGAAAGCCGCCCAAGAAGAGGCGCGGCTCGCGGCCGTGCCGCGGGCGTGGGCATCGGGCTGTCGGCGGCACTACTGCTGACCCTCACCCTGCCGGTGATGGCGGCCAGCGCTCCCACCGCACAGGATTCTTGTCTGTAGCCACCAATGGGAGCAACACGACCGGCACGGGCACCAGCGCCCGCCCCTACGCCACCATCCAGCAGCGGGTGGCCGTAGCCGTGGCGGGCGGCGTGATTGTGGTGGAGCCGGGCACGTCCACCGGCACTGCGGCGATTGCGAAGCCGCTGACGCTAGAGTCAGACCCGGCCCCTGGCAGGCCAGCAACACCGTCTTGAATGCGGCCGGGCAAACCAAGGGCATGTTGCTGTGGGGCAGTGCGGACTCCGGCAGCGAGATCGAGAGCCTCACCATTGAAAACGCCCAGCAGGCGCGGCTGTTGGCCAAGGGGCCCATCAGCCACCTGCGAATCCGCGGCGCCATCCGGACGCAGAGCGACCAAGGAGCGCCACCTGCGGGCGTGGACTGTGAACCCTTGCCCTTTATGGGCTCGACCGACTCGGTCGTCGAGGGCAATTAGGTGATCAACAACAAAGACGGCGGCATGTGCCTGACCGACGGGTTCGGCCCCAGCACTGGCAACAGCATCTTAGGCAACACCGTGGACTACGGCATCACCCTGGCGAGCCACGTGCCACACTCTGGCGCGTACAATAACCTGGTCGCTTAATCTGACGCATCCGCTGTGGGATTTTATGGTGCGGCGGACGTGGCGCGGCAGCAGTCCGCCACGGGCCTGGGCCCGGGGGGGCGCTCCCGGACGAGTAGCCGCGCCGGCCTGTCGGTTCCATCGGGACAGGGAAGCCCGGCCGTTGGCCGAGCTTCCCCCGATCCGGGCGGCCGTCAGTCCAGCGGGGTGATGGAGACGCGGGTGGTGTAAAAGGTGGCGCCACCCCCGTAGTCGGACAGCCGGCCGCTGGTCAGCTGATTGATGTTTGTGGCAGATCCTCCGTCGTGCAGCCAGCGCACCGCGTAGCTGACCACCGTGCCGGGGGGCGTCACGGCGCTTTCGGCGGCCGCCAGGTCGGTGGCACCCTGGGTGTTGTGCACCCGCACCCGCTGCCCCGGCCGAATCCCGAGCGCCGCCATGTCTGCCGGCGCCATCAGGAGGGTCGGCGGCTCATGGGGGCGGACCCGCTCCACATTGCCAAATGACGACTTGATGGTTTCCCGCCGGGATGGCGTGAGCAAGTGAAAGGGCCGCAAGCGGTCGGGATCCGGCGCGGCGGGCGCAAGCGGCGGCGGCGCCAGCCGGATGCGCCCGTCCGGCGTATGGACCGGGGTGTCCACGAAGGGGCGGGCGGCCCGGGAAATCCGCACCTTCTGGGAGGGAGCCGCCATCAGGCGCTCGCGGGTGATGCCCGTAAGCCAGGGGTGGCCCGCCGACTGGCCCAGAAGCTCGTCTAAGAGATTTTCGTCGCTGGCGTACAGGCCGGGGTCCGTGAGTCCCATCGCACGCGCCAGACGACGAAACAGCTCGGGGTTTGAAACCGCCTCGCCCGGCGGCGGCACCGCCGGCTGGCTCAGCTGAATGTAGCGGTGCCAGTACGAGGTGTGCACATCTAACACCTCGAGGCTCATCGCGGCCGGCAGCACCCAGTCGGCGTAGCGGGTGGTGTCCGTGGGCATCTGCTCGTGCACCACGGTGAAAAGGTCATCGCGGGCCAGGCCGGCCAGCACGCGGGCCTGGTCCGGGGCGGTGGCCGCCGGATTGCTGTTGTACACGATGAGTGCCCCAATGGGCGGATCGGCAAGCGCGGTGAGCGCCTCGCCCAGCTGCACCATGTTGACGCGCCGCGGCGGCGGGTCCGCGTTGCCGCCCGGGTCCAGGGGGGCCAGGGGGAAGGCGTCGCCGTTGCCCTGGAGGAACCCACCGCCCACATCCATCAGGGCGCCGGTGATGACTGCCAGCGCCGCGATGGCCCAGGTGGCTTCCGCGCTGGCGGCCTGCCGCTGCACGCCATAGCCGGCGCGAATGAGCAGCGGGCGCACGGTGGCCAGCGCATCCGCCAGTGCGGCAATGGCGTCCGGCGCCAGTCCGGTGGCGGTGGCGGTGCGCGCAAGCGGCCACGCCTCGGCCGCCGCTCGATACCGGTCAAACCCCACGGTGCGCTGCGCAATAAACGCCCGGTCGATGCGCCCGCTCTGAATCAGGAGATGGCCGAGGCCGAGTGCCAGTGCCACATCGGTGTTGGGGCGGAGCGCGACGTGCTGGTCAAACCGCCGGGCGGTGGCGGTGGCCAGCGGGTCAATCGTCACAATCCGCGCCCCGCGCCGGCGCGCCTCGTCCAGCAGCGGGATGGCGTGCACGCTGGTGGCGGCGGGATTGGCCCCCCACAGCAGCACCAAGCGCGCCAGCGGCAGGGTCTCAGGGTCGGGGCCCAAGCTTTGGCCAAACATCCAGCGGGCCGTGGCGCCCGCGCTGGCCGTGCAGATGGTGCGGTCGAGGCGGCTGGCCCCCAGCGCGGCGAAGAAGCGCCGGTCAAGCGACTCCGACGCCAGGATCCCCATGTTGCCCGCAAAGCTGTAGGGCAGGATGGCCTCGCCGCCCCAGCGCGCGCGTATCGCCGCCAGCCGCTGGCCAATGTCGTCCAGCGCCTCCTCCCAGGTGGCGCGCACCATCTGGCCCCGCCCCTTGGGCCCCACCCGCTTTAAAGGGTGGAGAATGCGGTCGGGGTGGTGCAGCCGGTCCAAGTAGCGGTTGACCTTGAAGCAGACAAACCCCTGTGTGATGGCATGGTCCGGGTCGCCCGCGATGCGGGCAACGCGCCTCTCCTCTACTGTGACGCGGAGCCCGCACGTGTCGTAGCAGTCGTGCGGGCACACCCCAAACGTGGTAGCCGGGGGCACCGCGGCCATCGCCTCACCCCCGGTACCCCAGGGCCCAGGCCCGGTCAAAGTGTGCCGCCGCCCCAGCGGCCTGGCCGTGGGCGCCCTGCCACTGCCCCAGCTGGTGCCAGGCATAGCCGAGGGACGGGTTGGCCGCCACCGCGCGCGCGTAGGCGTCCCCTGCCCGCTCCGAGAGTCCCAGCGCGGCGCACACGTTGCCCAAAATCGTGAGGAACAACGCATTCCCGGGGTCAAGGCCCAGCGCCGCCTCGATGTGAGGCAGCGCCGCCTCGGCCCGCCAGGTTTTCTCCAGCGAGCTGGCCAAAAAGGCGTGGGCCTCGGCGGTGTATTGCGTTCCCAGTTGCAAGCTGGCCTCGTAGGCGGGAATGGCCGTGGATTCCCGCCCGAGCCGGTCCTGGGCCGCCGCCCACCAATACCATGCATCGGCGTGGGTGGGCGCCTCGGCCACCACCGCCGCCAGCTGAATGCGGGCGGCCTCGGCCTCCTCGGCATCTCCGCGCTGGAGGCGGGCCACTGCCGCCGCGACGGCCGCGTCCGCCGTCATGCGCCCGCGCGGGGGCCGGTAAACGTGTTGGCCAGCGTGCCCAGCTTTTCAATCGTGACCGCCACCTGGTCGCCGGGGGCCAGCCAGTGCTGGCTTTCCGGCGGCATCCCATTGATGACGCCGTTGGGGGTGCCGGTAAAGAGAATGTCCCCCGGCAGCAGGGTCCACAGCGTGGACGCGTACGCCACAATCTCCGCACACGAAAAAATCATGTCCTGGGTGTTGGCATCCTGGCACAGCGTGCCGTTGCGCGTGAGCTGAATGGCCAGCCGCTGGGGGTCCCCCACTTCGTCCGCGGTTGTGCAATACGGGCCCACGGGGCCAAACGCATCCAGCGACTTGCCGATGAGCCACTGGCCGGACCGGTGCTGCAAGTCCCGCGCGGACACGTCGTTGCCCGTGGTGTAGCCCAGCACGTACTGCAGCGCGCGGCTGGCCGGCACTTGGTGGCACCGCCGCCCCATGACGATGACCAACTCGGCCTCGTAGTCCATGTGCTGGGCGGCGGCCGGAATGGGGATGGGCTGGTCGTGGGCCGCCAGCGCATTGGCAAACTTGCTGAACAGCACCGGCTGCTCCGAGCCGCTGTTTCCGGTTTCGGCAATGTGGGCCCCGTAGTTGAGCCCCACGCAGATGATTTTCTGGGGCCGCTCCACAATCGGGCGCCACCGAAAACTGCCAGGCAGAGCCGCGGCGAATCCCCCAGCATCCCGCGCGAGCTTTGCCGCCAGCTCCTCCCACCCGGCGCCCACGGGGTGGCGGTCCAGCAGGTCTTCCAAAGATGCGATGGTCCCCTGTCCCTCATAGTCCGCCGGCAACAGGGCCAACTCCGCTCCCCGCTGGACGGCCAGCGCGGGCTGGCCGTCCAGCGATATGTTGGCAAACTTCATGCGGCACTCCTCCAATGCAAAATCGCTCGAGCCCACGGGTGGATCAGGTGAGGTGCGGTCATGCGTGCGGGGATTCTTCGAAGCCGCCGGCGCGGAGCGCTTGGTCCACCGCCGCCCGATGGTCCT
Organism: Bacillota bacterium; assembly: GCA_021846505.1. Lineage (GTDB taxonomy): Bacteria > Bacillota > Sulfobacillia > Sulfobacillales > JAIMBI01 > JAJZWV01. Next base: position 12,762 of record JAJZWV010000061.1, on the reverse strand, counting down.
GCTCCCAGGCATCCAGAGACAGGTCCGCTTCGGCCACCAGCTTGGCCTGGGCGGCTTGGCGCACAGCGTCCGCGTCTGCGTGGGGCACGACCACGATGCCCTCTTCGTCCGCCACCACGATGTCGCCGGGGTGCACCGCAACCCCGCCGCACTGCACCGGCTGGCCAAGCGGCGCCACCGCCGCTTTAGCCCCCGCACACGGAATCACCCCGCGCGCGAAGACGGGAAAGCCCAGCGCCCGCACCTCAGCCAGGTCGCGAATCAGGCCGTCCAAGACAAACGCGGCGATGCCGCGGCGCTCGGCGATGGCACACACGTTGCCGCCCGCCAGTGCCGAGCGCAGGTCCCCCGACTCCACCACGATGACGGATCCGGGCTCGGCCCGGTAGAGGGCCGCGTGCAGCATGAGGTTGTCGCCCGGCGCACACCGCACCGTAAACGCGGGACCCACCACGCGGGTCAGGGACGGGAAGGACCACTGCGGGCGGATGCCACTGTCCATCACCTGGCCGCCCCCCAGCACGTCGGCCAGCGTAGTGGGCGACAGGTTCTTAAAGGCGTCCGAGCTGCTCACGGAACTCCTCCTTCGGCCTTTTTCGGCTTTTCGGCCCTTCTGGCTGGGTTGGCTCTGCGTGGGTGCCGCGCCGGCGGCCGCTCTGTCCAGAAAAACACGCGGCCCCGGTTATTGCAAGCGGCGCGGCCGCCGGGCGGGGGCCGCGCGGATCTGAAGGGGGGGTGTCAGGGTGTCAGGGTGTCAGGGTGTATGGTTGAAAAAACGCAGGCGCAAGGAGGTGCACCGTGACCGACAAACAGCTGGCGCCGGACGATGTTGCGGCGTTCACACCCGGCCTGGAGCGCTATCTGCGCCGCCACCTGCCCGCGGGTGCGGTGGAGGATGTGCGCCAGGAGGTGTGGGTGTCGGTCTGGGCGGCCCCCCGGGCGTTGGGGGAAAACGCAGCCGCGCTGGTGCATCGGGTGGCGGAGCGGCGGGTGGCCGACTGGCACCGGGGCCAGCGGGCGGCCGTGCCCCTGCTGCCGGAAGATCCGGCGGCCAACGCTCCAGCGGACGACCCGGATCTGCTGTGCGCGCTGCTGCAGTCGGCCGAGGTTCAGCCCGCAACCTTGCTGTGGCATCGCATCGTGGACGACTGGAGCATCGACGACTTGGCGCGCTGGGCCGACATCCCGGCGGGCACGGTGAAGTCGCGCCTGTCGCACCAGACCCAGGCGCTGCGCCGCCGGCTGTATGACTGGCGCGAGGGGCCGCCATACCGCCGGCCGCGCGTCCGGGAGTTTGCCGAGCGGGCCTGCCCCCCAATCTCTTTGTGCGGCTGAACGACTTGAGCCGGCCTCGCGACTACTTTCAGCACCTGCGGGTGGGGCTGGGCTCCCGCCTGGACCTGACCCTGGACTGCCTGGCCTCAATCCGCGTCCGCGAGCCGTGGCTGGTGTACTGCCAGGACGCGAGCCTGCCGTTTGCGGGCGCCATCTGGAATCGGCGCGGCACCGCCATCACCAGCCGCGTGCACCGCGAGGAGGGGCAGGGCTGGCCCCGCTGGGCCTACTGGCTTAACTCCCCCGATGACCAGGAACTCCTCATTCGCTCCCAATATGTGCCCAGCCATCCCATGGCCCAGCGCACCATCGACCGCTCGCGGCAGGGATTCGCCGTCACCCTGGACGTCCGCGTGGATCCCTTTGTGGACGATGTGCTGACGCTCACGCTGCCGCCCAATATCGACGTGGTGCGCGTGAGCCCCACCCCCGCCGCGCGCGCCGCCGACCACGGGCGGCCCGTGCTCACGTGGACCGGCACCGCCACGCTGGCCGCCTGCCCGCGGGTGGAGTGCCGCTGGCGCTGATCCCCGCCGTCTGCCCCTGGCTCGTGAACCTTTTGCCAGCCGTTCGCGACATGCGTGGCACGTTGGGCCAAAAGGTGGGACAGGCGTGGCGAAAGAGCGCATCCGCGCGGCGGTGCGCCGCGGGGCCGCCCCGTTGGGGCTCATGTTTCAGATGGCGGCGCGCTATCCGGATTTTCGGCGGCTATGGGTGGCGTCGGTGCTGTCGGAAACCGGCAGCGCCCTCAGCATGGTGGCGCTGCCGCTCTACGTGATTGCCGTGAGCCACTCGTATGCCTTGGCCGGGCTGCTGACCACCGTCGGGCTGCTGGGGACCTTGATCATGCGCATTCCCGGCGGCTTCGTCGCCGACCGGTGGGAGCGCCGCCGCCTCATGCAGGGCGCGGCGGCGGTGGGGGCAGTGGCCATGGGGGCGGTGGCGGCCTGCACGGCCTGGCACCCCAGCGGCGAGTGGGCCATCATCGGCGTGGCCTGGTCCGTGAACCTGTGGGTGGCGGCCGCTGTTGCTCCGGTTCAAAGTGCCGCCGTCCGGCGCACCTTGCCGGACGCCGAGGTTCAGACCGGGCTCGCCGCCTGGCAGGCCCAGTACGCGGCCGTCATGCTGGTGGGCCCGCTGCTGGGCGGCCTGGTGTTCGAGTGGGCGCATGCGCTGCCCTTTGCGGTGGACGCGGCGTCGTTCCTGGGGGAGCTTTTGGTGCTGGTGCGGGTCCGGGCGAGCTTGGGCGGGGGGCAGGCGGCAGCGCGCGGCCCCATGAGGTGTTTCGCGGGCTTGCTATCCTTATGCAGAGCCGGTTCCTGCGGGTGCTTTCGGTGACGGCCAGCCTGGCCAACGCGGCGTCCCAAGGCATGCTGTATGGCATGGTGTTTTGGATGTCTGAGCGGGGCGGCGTGTCGGTGGGGGCAGGCTTTTCGGTGCTGGCGGGGGGCGCGCTGCTGGGGTCCTGGGTCACGCCCGGGCTGAAGTCCATGCGCTATCAGCTGCTGCTGGCCGGAAGCCTCGCGGTGTGGGTGCTGGTGGGGCTGGCGGGGTATCTCGCGCGCGACCCGTGGGTGGTGGTGGGCGCGCTGGCGGCTGGGGGCATGGTGTCCCAGCCCTTAAGCGTCATCCTGCTGAGCCACGTCATGGGGGCGGTGCCTGATGCCGTGCTGGGCCGCGTGCAGGGTGCCTTATACTTGGTGGGCAGCCTGTTTTACCCGTTTGGGGCGGCGGTCACCGGCGCGGTCGCGGCCCGCTGGTCTTTTCATGTGGTGTTTGGCGTCTGGGGGGCATTGCTGTGCCTGCCGCTCCTGGCTTCCCTCCTGCCGGCCTGGCGCTTGCCCGCCGAAGGGGTGCGGGTCTCCCTGCCAGCCCCGGAGGAGACCGGGGCTTAGATGGCGGGAGCCCGTTGGCCTCGAGGAACTCCTGGGTTGGCCGCCCATGCCAAGAGAGTGATGGATCCGCGCACGGCGCAGCGTGGAATCGGATCGCGCGCCTGGGGATGGCTCTGCCGCCGGTCTATGGCGCCCCTCCACCGCGCACGCGGCTGGGGCATCCAGCTGAACCGGCGGGCCGCCGCTGCCCTCGATGAGGCAGCGCTCAAAAGTGCCTTGGGCGCCGCTGCCTTCCAGCAGGGTGGCGGCGGGGCCGCGCCGACGATGCGCGAGTCGGTGATGTGGAGGTGGCCGCCGCCGCCCACCAGCGAGCGGCGAAAGCCGGCCAGGTCCAGCGCTCGCAGAGGAAGCTGTCCCGATCCCACGGGGTGCAGTCCCACCGGGCCGGACCCTGAGACGGCCATGCGCTCCAGCGTGAGCCGAGCATGCGGGCCACCGCCGCGGGGCCTGCCGCCGGCCTCCAGCCGCCTGGCCGAGGCTCCTCAGATGGGGCAGTGGTCCAGCGGGACCCACGCCCCACACTCACCGTCACAGCGGGTGTGTCCTGGGTCTTAAGCACCCGGCGGAGGCCCACAGCCGCCGTCCCGGCACTAAGATGAGCTGGCCGATCCAGTCGAGAGCCACGAGCCAGCTTGGCCGGGCGGCACATGAATGGGGGGCGGCCAGAAAACCTCCGGGCCGGCACGGACCGCGTGAAGCCCACCGTGCCGGCCTCGTATACCCCGGGGGTCCGCACAACGCAGGCCGCCCCCGGCCGTCTGAGCGCCTCTTCCAAAGTGTGGACGGCATAGCGCAGGCCGCGGCCCACATTAAATTGCACGTAGGCTCTCGCCTCTGCGGAGTCGATTGCAAGGAGCGCGACGCTCTATGGGGTCCGACCCACGAGCCACGCTCCTGCCGCTGACCCGGGCGCATTATGTGCAATACATGGGAAAAACTGTGCTATCTGCACGGCAGTTCCTCCTGGCGAGGGCCAGAGTTTACGGGTGACGGGATAAGTCGATCACCGTGTCAGCACCGGCCAGCGTTTCGGGGCGGACGGACACCGCCAGAATGGCCATCCCCTGCTGCCGGAGATTGTCCCAGAGCCGCGCTTCGGTGCCGGCGTCCAAGGCGTGGGCCAAGCTGTCGGCTATCAGCAGCGCGGGCCGGTTCATCAGTGCGCGCGCCAGCCCCACCCGGGTCGCCTGCCCGCCCGACAGCGCCTGGCCCCCCGCCCCCACGGGGGCCTCCAGCCTCACGGCCGCGGGATCCAATGCGGCCGCCGCCAGGGCGGCCTCCATCGCGCCCGGGTTTTTAGACTGGCCCCATGTCAGGTTATCTTCGAGGGTGCCCGAGAGAAAGTGCGGACCTTCGGGGACATAAGCCACCTGAGGCGGCCGAAGATCGTGCGGCGCCACCCAAACGCCGTTCCACGTGACCTGAGCCGCAGGCCTCCCCGCAGCATCCAGCCCCAACAGGCACCGGAGCAGGGTGGACTTTCCCGAGGCGACCGGCCCGGTTATGACCGTCAGGCTCCCGGCGCGCACCTTAAGCTGGAGGATCCGAGGTGGAGTGCCCGCCGCTATCACGGCGGACAGCTCTGAAAGCGGCGGCAGGGGCAGGGCCGCTGCGAGCGGTGCTGGATCTCGGCGCGGGAAAGCGCTGGCTTTGGGCGCTGAGGCAGCCAGCCGCTGGACCGCCACCCCGGCATTGCGCGAGGAATCCAGCAGGTACCCGACGAATGAAATGTAGTGGGCAACCTGGACCAAGTAGGTGGCAAACAGGGCAAACGCGCCCACGGACAGTGTGCCCTGGCGCAGGCCGGCCGCCGCGGCCAGAAGCAGCAGGCCCGCGCCCAGCTGCGCCGCGCCGCCAAACGCGGCGTCCATGGCCAGGATCCACCGCTGGTCTTGGAGCTCGGCGGCGCGCCGGTCCGCGTTCAGGCGGCCGAGGCGCCGAAGTGCGGCGGGGCCGGCGCCCGATGCGACCACCAGCCCGCGCCCCGCCCACACATCCCACAGGAAGTCTGTGACGCGGCTGGTGGAGGTGCGCCGGCTCTGCATAAAGCGGGTGAGGCGTGTGCGGGCCCACTGAGCTAGCGCCACCACCGCCACCAGCGGCAGAAACACCAAAAGCGTCAAAGGGCGGCTGACGGTCCACAGGATGCCGATTCCCACGCCCCAAAACACGAGGCCAGCCAAGGCGTCGAAGGGCCAGTCAATGGCCAGAGCCAAGTGCTCCGCGTCATCCCGAAACGTGGACAGCATCCGGCCAGGGGCGCTGGCGGCGGCGGATCCGGGCTGAGCCAGCACTGCTCTTAAGAGGCCGTGCTGCAGGCGCGCACGGGTTCGAAAGTGCAGGGGCACCCCGAACCGCACCGCCAGCATCATAAGGGCGGCCCGCAGCAGGCCAGCCCCGGCGGCCAGCCCGGCGACCGCCGTGATCCCCCATCCGAAGGGGCCGCGATGCTGGAGCGCCCCGAAAAAGGCGGCCGCCAGCAGTCCGGGCAGCAACGCCCAGGCATGCCACAAGATCCAGAACAGCGCTGTGGCCGCATAGCGCCGAGGGTCCAGGCGCATCAGCCGCCACACCACCGCCCAGGTGGCCGGGGGCTCCAGCGGTCCCTGGCTTGCGCTCATGAGCGCTCGCTCGCTTCCCGGGCGCGCTCGGCCGCCAACAGCTGTGCAAAGCGGCTCACAGGGGTGCCCGCCAGCCGAGCTGCCGGGCCAAATTCGACTTGGCGCCCATCCTCCATCACCAGCAGGGCATCCATCGGCACGAGCGCCCCCAGCCGATGAGACACCACGACGGCCGTTCGCCCGGCCAGCACCCGCTCCAGGGCCTCCATGACCCGCCGCCGGCTCGCTGCATCCAGTCGGCTCGCGGGTTCATCCAAAATCACGAGTCCCGCATCCCGAACCCACACCCGCGCCAGCGACAGCAGCTCCACTTCCCCGGCCGACAGCTGCTGGCGGTCCAGCGGCCGGTCCAGCTGGCCAGCCCACGATGAGAGCCCCACCGCCTCCAGTGCCAGAGCCACCTGGCGAGCCGGGACTTTCGGGTCAAACAGCGCCACGTTGTCCTGGACCGAGCCGCAAAACAGCGCTGGCGCCTGCGGCAGGTAAGCCACGCGCCGGCGGAGCGCCTGGGAGTCCACCTCGGAGGCAGGAATCCCCGACAGGTGGATGGTGCCGCGGTCGGGCTGGGCCATCTGCGCCAGCAGCGCAGCCAGGGTCGACTTGCCCGCGCCGCTCGCACCCACCACCCCGAGGTGGGCGCCGGGCGCCAGCTCAAACGTGATTCCCAAGATGCCGCCGCCGCCGCCTTCCCGATGGCGGTACGCCAGCGCCGCCACGCTGACGGCGAGCGCGCCCGCCGGCAGCGCGGCAGCCCCACGCCGTGAGGGGGGCGGGGGCTGGTCCCAGTCCATGACGCGGACGAGGCTGCCTTGCGCACGCTGGAGCTGCTCGACTTGGCCCCGCAGTGCCGACAGAGGCCCCGCCAGCAGGCCCACATAGGCCACCATCACATAAACCGTGCCCAGCGGCAGGTGGGCGGCGGCGTAGAGGTGCCCCGACACCAGGTAGGCGGCGCCCTCGGCCAAGCCGAACGCCCCTAGAGACCAAGCCCAGGCGCGGTACCCGGACAGCTCTGCCCGCACGTATGCGGGAAGCCACGCGGCCTGTGCGGCGGAGAGGCGACCCAGGGCGTAGGCACCAGCCCCCGCAGCGGCCAAGTCCTCGCGGGCCGCCAACAGCTCCCCCACCAGGCCATAGGTATGGGCGTTGGCTTGCCGCTCCGCCTCGGCCAGCGGCACCGTCCGCCGCCGAAAGCTTTCGAGCACTCCGGCCACCGCAGCGGTCAGCCCCGCCAGCACCAGCCCCAGCGCCTGGCTCACCGCAAAGAGCCCGGCCAGCGCTCCCAGCGCCTGGCCGGCGCTGCCCAACACCTCGAGGCTTAAGCTTGACAGCAGCGCTCCCAGGGCTGACACGTCGCCGTCGACACGCTCCACAAATTCACCCGGCAGCAGGGATCGGTGCTGGGAAGGCGCCCAGTCCAGCGCGAGGGCTGTCAGGCGCTCTCGAAGCCGGTTGGCCACGGTCCACTCCACCGACCAGCCGGCCCAGCTTGCCGCAAAGGTCGCCAGTGGCGCCAACACTGCCGCGGCCAGCATCAGGGCGGCCCACAGGTCGAGCTGCGCCACCGGCCGATGGCGCACGACCCCGTCAAGGAACTGCCCCACCACCCAGGGGCCCGCCAGCGCCATCCCGATGCGGGCTGCCAGCGCCGCCGCCATCGCGGCGGCGGCGGCGCTCGCCCCGCTCAGTTGGTGCCAGAGATATTTGGCCGCACGCACCCCGCCGCCTCCCGTCGCCTCACAGTGCCAACCTAGCAAGCAATGGTGACAGTCTCCGTCACTAATTGTGAGAGGCCGCGGCAGTTTTTCGGTAGAGGTGGCGCAGGACGGCCGTCTGCTGGCGCAGACCGCCTCTGCCGCGTCAGACGCCTGGAGAATCCAGGTCCAGCAATGCCCAGAGAAACGCGCAGCGCGGCCAGGGATGCCGTTCGGGGAGGGCATGCCCGGAGGCGAGCGTGGGTGTAGAAGTCAAGGAGCAGGGGCGACGGCATTTACACGGCCGAGACTCCTTCGTGTCCAGAATTTTCTGGTACACTGGGCACACGCCCGCCTTCAGCACTGCGACAGCGAAATGCCGGCGGGAGCGGGCGGATCTGACGTCTAGCACCTGTTGAGTCCAGTCGAGTCCAGTCTAAGGAGGCAGCCTATGACTGAAGAAGCCACAGCCACGCAGGTCCGGCAGGAGATACCGATAACGGTCCACATCAACGGCGCGGCGCAGAGCACCGCCATTGCCCCCAATGTGCTGCTCTCAGAGTTTCTCCGCGATCATCTGGCGCTCACGGGCACGCACGTGGGCTGTGACACCAGTCAGTGCGGCGCGTGCACGGTGCTGGTGGACGGGAGGGTGGTAAAGTCGTGCACCATACTGGCCGTCCAGGCCGACGGGATGTCGGTCACCACCGTGGAGGGGCTGCGGGCCGGGTCCGTCCTGCATCCCGTCCAGGAGGCGTTTCGCGCGCACCATGCGCTGCAGTGCGGCTTCTGCACGCCCGGCGCCCTGATGCTGGCGGCCGGCTTGCTCATGGACAACCCCCACCCCACGCGGAGCGAAATACGCGAAGGGCTCGATGGGATCGTATGCCGCTGCACCGGCTATGAAAACATTGTGGAGGCGGTGGCCGATGCGGCCGAGCGCCTCGCCGAGGAGGTGAGGCCGCATGGCGCTTAGAGGACAGTCGGTGCCCCGACTGGAAGACGCGCGCCTCATCACCGGCCGCGGCCGCTACACGGCGGACATTCAGCTGGCCGGGCAACTCACTGCGCTCATGGTGCGGAGCCCTCACGCCCACGCGCGCATTCGGTCGGTCGACGGCGACCGCGCTCGCGCACTGCCGGGCGTGCACGCCGTATACACCGGGCAGGACACCAAGGGCGTCCTGAATCCGATTCCCACAGCCTGGCTGCCGCCCGGCTCGGACTTAGCGACGACGGATCACCCGGCGCTGGCTTGGGACGTCGTCCGGTATGTAGGCGACGCCGTGGCCATGGTGGTGGCCGACTCGCTCGCGGCAGCGCGGAAGGCTCGCGACTTGATTGAGGTGGACTACGAGCCGCTCCCCGCCGTCACCGGGGTCACCGAGGCGACGGCGCCCGGTGCGCCGCTGGTCCACGAGGGCGTGCCCGGCAACCGGGCGCTTTTCTGGCACGCCGGCGCCAGCACCGACGAGGTGGAGGCGGCCCTGCGCCAGGCAGAGGTGCGCGTGCGCCTCCCCCTTGTGCAGCAGCGACTGATTCCGAATCCCATGGAGCCGCGGGCGGCCGTGGCCCAATATGACCCCAGCACCGGGAAGCTGACGCTGTGGGCCACCAGCCAAAACCCCCACATCCACCGCCTGCTGGTGGCTGGCGTGCTGGGTCTGCCGGAGCACCGGGTGCGCGTCATCGCCGGCGATGTGGGCGGCGGGTTTGGCAGCAAAATTGCCTGCTACCCGGACGAAGTGCTGGTGGCGCACGCTGCCCGCGAGCTGCGCCGGCCGGTCCGGTGGGTGGAGGAGCGGCGCGAGCACTTTGTCGCTACCACCCATGGCCGCGACCACGTCGAGGAGGTGGAGCTGGGCGGCACCCGGGACGGCATCCTCACGGCGCTCAAAGTGCGCGCCCGCGCCAACCTGGGCGCGTATCTGTCCACGGCGGCGCCCGGGGTGCCCACGATTCTGTTCGGGCTCATCGTCAACGGCGCGTATGACATCCCGCACGTGGCCGTGGATGTGGAGGGGGTATACACCAACACCACCCCGGTGGACGCCTATCGCGGGGCGGGGCGGCCGGAAGCGACGTTTCTCATTGAGCGCCTGGTGGACCGCTTTGCCCGGGAGGTGGGGATGGATCCGGTGGAAGTGCGCCGCCGAAACCTGGTGGCCGCCGACCGGTTTCCCTACACCAACGCGCTGGGAATCACCTACGACTCCGGCCGCTACCACGCGGCTTTGGATCGGGCGCTCGCGATGCTGGATCCGGGCCAAGTGAGCCGCCACCGAGAAGAGGCGCGCCGACAGGGCCGGCTGTTGGGCGTGGGCGTCTCCACGTATGTGGAAATGTGCGGGCTCGGGCCGTCGGAAGTGGCCGGCGCCGTCGGATTCCAGGGCGGCTTGTGGGAGCACGCGCTCGTGCGGGTGCTGCCCACTGGCAAGGTGATGGTGATGACCGGTGCATCGCCCCACGGGCAGGGGGAGGAAACGACGTTTGCCCAGCTGGTGGCCGACCGCCTGGGATGCTCCCTAGACGACGTCGAGGTGATGCACGGCGACACCGACTTGGTGTCCATGGGCTGGGGCACCTACGGATCGCGAAGCACCGCCGTGGGGGGCGGAGCCCTTTCGGTGGCGCTGGACCGCGTGGTGGACAAAGCCCGCCAGGTTGCCGCCCACACCCTGGAGGCCAGCGTCGGCGACGTGGTGCTGGAGGCGGGCCGCTTCTACGTGCAAGGCGTGCAGGACCGCAGCGTGGCCTTTGCCGAGGTGGCGCTGAAGGCGCACCTGGCGTGGAGTCTGCCGGCGGGAGTGGAGCCGGGGCTGGAGGCGCAGGCGTCGTACAACCCCACCAACTTCACTTACCCGTACGGGACTCACGTGGCGGTGGTGGAGGTGGACCCCGAGACCGGGGACATTCACCTGCGCCGCTACATTGCCGTAGATGACTGCGGCCCCCGCATCAACCCGATGATCGTGGAGGGACAGGTGCGGGGCGGCGTGGTGCAGGGCATCGGCCAGGCGCTGTGGGAAGGCGCCGCCTATGACCGCCAGGGCCAGCTGGTGACCGGGTCCCTGATGGACTACGCCCTGCCGAAGGCGCGGTTCTTTCCCCCGATTGAAACCGACGCCTTAGAGACGCCGGCCGCGCACAATCCGCTGGGGGTGAAAGGGGTCGGAGAGACGGGCACCATCGCGGCTACGCCCACCATCGTGAACGCAGTCCTGGATGCCCTGGCGCCGCTGGGGATTCACAACTTGGACATGCCGCTCACCCCCGAGCGAGTGTGGCAAGCCATAGAAGCCAGTGGCTGGAAAGCGGCCGCCGGCGGACAGGGAGGGGTGCAAGCATGACACTCGCGGCATTTGCGTACCAGCGGCCGCGGTCGCTGGCGGAAGCGGTGGAGGCCATGGCGGAAGCGCCGGACGCACGCTGGCTTTCGGGCGGCATGAGCCTGTTGCCGATGATGAAGCTGGAGCTCGCCGCCCCGCCCGCCCTGCTGGACCTGTCCGGCGTGGAGGATCTCCGGGGCATCCGCGACGAGGGGGATTTTCTCCACATTGGCGCCATGACGCGCCACGTGGAGCTGGCCCGAGATCCGGCCGTGCGGCGCGATGCGCATCTCGCCAGCCTGGCGGCCGAGCGCATCGGCGATCCCCAGGTGCGCAATCGGGGGACGGTGGGGGGCAGCTTGGCGCACGCCGACCCGGCGGCCGATTTGCCGGCCGCGCTGCTGGCTCTGGATGCGGAAGTGGAAGCGGTGTCGGCGCGGGGCCGCCGGGCGCTGTCGGTGCAAGATCTGCTCCTGGGCCCGATGATGACGGCGCTCGAGCCCGATGAGCTCATCGTGGCGATCCGCATTCCTAAGCACACCGGGCATCGTCAGGCATACACCAAGGTGCCGCACCCGGCGTCGGGCTACGCCGTGGTCGGCGTGGCCGTGGCGATCCACGAGGAGGGCGGCCGCGTTCGCCAGGCGGCCATCGCGGTGACCGGCGTGGCCCTTAAGGCATTTCGCGCCGCGCGGGCCGAGGCGGTGCTGGCGGGGCAAGCCGTCGACCAGGAGGTCCTGGCCGAGGCGGCGGGGCTGGTGTGTGACGGCCAAGACGTGCTGGGTGACGTGTACGCATCGGCCGCCTACCGCCGCCAGCTGGCGCAGGTGGTCACCCGGCGAACGCTGGAGGGCCTCCGCTAAGCCGTCCGGCGTGCACCCCGGAGGCAGGCGCGCCCCTTGCCCGTCCTGCCTCTGGCTTGGTGTGTGAAAAGGCGTCGCGCTCCCGCCGATAATATGGTGGGGACGATGGTGGACCCGGGTTCCTGGACAGGCCCTAAAGTCCCTTAGGTGATCGCCGACCACCGATGAGGAAGGATTATGCCCCGGACTGGAATGCCCGGGTTGTGCCGGAGATGCTCCAGACAACCCGCCCAGTGACGGAGCTGGCCGCCGCGCGTGAGATCGCAGCCGCACCAAGCCCTCGGGTATCAGCACCGCGGCGGCGGCTGGACACTGTCCCATCCCGAACGGAGGCGCAGAGGGACTGCGCTAGGCCGATCGCCTGTCTTGACGACGGGGGCCACTTCACAGGCCGGTGGCCCTCACCGGTTATTCCGCGGCGGGCCGTGGCTTCAACGGAGGCAGCGCTCTCATGCGGACCTTGTCGGGCTCGACCAGTCTGCTCGGCTTTTGAGCACCGCGCGAACGATCGCCGCCTCGGCTTCGGGGCTCGACTAGGGAGGCGCTACAGCACGACGCCCGAGTCGGCGGCAAACCGACTCGACGGGGCAGTTCCCCGAAATCCTTGTCGCAGGTGAGCAAAAGGCGTTCCTCAGTTTGGGCCCGGATTAGAACCTCGACGTCCGTCGCGCCGCGCATGCCCTCCCCGACCGCCGCCCCATCGTATCCGGCGGCACGGAGTAGGGCCGACGACCAGCCGGCTGATGTGCTCATCCGCCAGGATCCGCATCACATGGCTAGCGGCGAGCTGGATATACGCGCTCGGCATCCAGGTATTTTAGCCGCCCCTTAATGGCCTAGTAGAGCCATTCCTAACTGGCGTCCGTTTCGGTCGGTGTAGGATCGGCCGACTCCAGGCGCCACCGCCAGCGAAAGGGAACCGGGTCCGTGTTCACCCAGTCGAGATATTGCTGGAGACGGGTTTCGAGTTCCTCCGCAGAATCGACGCGGATGCCCCGGAGGCACTGCTGGGCCAGTTTGGCGAA
>JAJZWV010000112.1 GCA_021846505.1 Bacillota bacterium | reverse complement strand
GCGAAGCCGCGCGTCAGCCCCAGGGACGCCCACCCGGCGGCCCGCTAGCTGGTCCCGGCGAACCGGGTGGGGTCCACGAAGGTTTCCGCCACGAGGACCGGGTGCCCGTAGACCGTGGTCCAGTCTTAGCGGAGACGCTGCGCGGTCTGGGCGAGCGTCTGGGAGGCCAAATTGGGGAGGGGCACATCCGGGAGCATCAAGAACCGGGCATGATTCACGACGAACTTCCGCCGCGCCCCTGGCTGGGGGCGGCTCCACCCGATCCAAGGGTCGCGCACCCGCACCATCCACGCCGCCGCCCCCCCGACCCAGGCGACCCAGTCCGTGTCGACGCAGGCCACGTACCCGAGGGACTCCCCGACGAAGCCGCGAACGCCCACGTAGTGGTGGGTCGCCATCAGGCTGCGCACCGCCAGGGTCGTCGCCCGCTGGGGGACGACGCGGCCGCGAATCGTCGGCGTGCCCGTAGGTAGGAGGCGACCTTCCCCGGTCGCCGACCGAATGTCCAGAGCGATCAGGCCTTCAATCCGCCTCAGGCGTTTCCGCGACTATGACGAGGCCTTGGGGGCCGGATTGGGGTCCGAGATTGTAGAGGAGGGGTGGCCGGTAGGTGCGTTAGCAGTTCGGCGCAGTAGGATCGGCCGTCAGTGCCAGCACACGCCAGCAGGTGAAGCAGCGTCTGGCAGTCACCGGCGGCCCGATGGGCACGAGGCACAGCAATACGATGACCGGCCGCCAGAGCGCTCAAGTTTTTCACGAAATGGCCATGTCGAGCCCAGTCGATATGCCGGAGTGAGCAGAGCCACGGACGCCGGGAAGCTAGCGGATACGCCCGCGTGACGAATCCAAAGTCGAACTGGGCGTTATGAGCCACGAGAAAATCTGCCTGCGTCAAAAGGTGCGCAACGAGGTCGTCGTCCAAGGCAGTACCCGCCACCATTGCCGCGGTGATTCCATGAACCGCGGTGGCCTGGCGTCCGATGCGCACCGACGGTTCGCGCAGTCCTACGTAAGCCCCCGGGATGGCTACCAAGCGGTCCCGCAAGGCGTCATATTCGAACGGAACGGCCGCCAGCTCCACAATTTCATCGAGTCGGGTATCCAGGCCGGTCGTTTCGACGTCGATGATGAGGCCGCGGTTCATACCCTTACCCCCCAGTCGCATGCTGAGTTAAGAACTTCGGACCATTGCTGAGGAATTCCTGCACGATGTCCCCTTTGTTGGTTACCAGGTCTGAAACATTGTCTGCTGCCGTTCGAGACTTGTCGAAGCCGGTCACGCGCTTTTTTGAGCGCCAGTCGCTTGGTCCATTTGGCCATGCGTACACGATCCAAGTGGGTCGGGGACCCTTGGAGTTGGATGACTAGCCCCAATACCTTTTCCTTAGTAACGATAACGGAGTCGTGCCAGGCCGGGGTCCGGGGCCGGCCGCGTTTGTGGGGCCAATGGGACATCTTCCGTTTGACCACGGGGGTTGACCCGACGACGGCGCGCCGGCAGTCGGACTGCCGCGATCTCGGCCAACACCTAGGCCCGACGGCGCGCGCAGGCGTTAGGGGAAAAATCGGGGGGCGGGTGAGCGCGCGGCGGACCACATTCGCCGCGAGCGTGAACGAGAGGCGGTCCGGATCCGTCGCGACCTGCACGGCCGCGTCGTACAAGAGCTTGCGGAGGGCATAGTGGGTCAGGAGACAGCCCTAGGCTCCCGCCGCACGCCGTCGGGCGTTTTGGTGCGGAGTACGACCCGCGGGCCGCGTTGGCGGGGCTTGAATTCATCGAAGACCTGCTCGATCGCCCCGCGCTCGTGATACAGCGCCGTCAACTCGGCGGCGGGGGCCTCGGCGGGAGCCAGCCAGGTGGTGAGCAGGGGATACTCGGGCGGTGGCGGGCCAGGGTGTACGTAATGACGCGCATGTCCACCCCGTCCTGATCCCGGCGCCAGCCGGCCCGCCACACCAAGGCGGCGCCGGCCGCCGCCGCCTGCGTCCACAGGGCACAATTGAAGAACCCGCGGTCCGCCACCAGGCACTGCGATGCATGCAGGGCGGTGACGAGGGCGGGGTCCGCCTGCGTCTCGCCGTGGCGCAACGGACCGAGGACCGCCCCGACCACCGCCTGGGTGCCGGTTTCCGCCAGCGCCTCCAGCCGGAGCTGGGGAAACGCCCCCGCCCGCTCGGGGCCGCGCCCGGTGCCCGGCCGCCTCGGCATTCGCCGGCGTGTCCGCCACGTCGAACGTCGTGCCGTCCAGACTCAGGAGCCGCCGCCCCCGATACCCGATGCCCGGCCGCGTCACGTCGCCGAGCGGCCGCGCCACCTGGGTGATGAGCCGGGCCAGCTGTTTCACCCCCAACGGGCGGCGGGCTTGGAACAACGCGGCCTTCGTGGGCACATACCAGGCGTCGTACCACGGGGTCTCCCAGGCCAAGCCGTTCACCACGTAGCGCAGGACTTCTTCGTCACCCGCGTCACTATGAAGCGCCAAGGCCAAGACAGTACACCACCACGCGGGCCGGCAGCCCCCGCTGGCGCTGCTCCTGCCGGCCCGTCGCCGCCACCACGGCGGGCTGCACCGTCTGGGTCAGGACGCCCAAGGCCACAAGATCGGTTTGCCGGGCGCCCAGCGGCGGCTTCCGCCACCCACTCCGCGCCAATATGATGCCTTATCAGGACCATATTACCAGCGACCACAATTATAACTAAACAGTATTGGGACTAGGCCATCCACGCCCTATGGAGCGTGACGGCCGGGCACCCGTCTCTCACACCGTTCGCCATGCGAGATTTGGTGCGACGCGACGCGGATGCAGTGCGCCCGCGCATGCTCATCGCCACTGGCGCCAAGGCGACGCGGCCACAAAGTGGCAGCCACTGGACAGAAGCCCGGTTCGCTGCCGAATGGGCGAAGTGCACCCTGCACTACGCACGTCCGCAGGGATTTGCGGGGGTTTCCCCAGCCGATTGACTATCTCTCGCGCGTGCGGTAGAGTTGCTACAGCGCGGAAGTAGTTCAGTTGGTAGAACGTCGGCTTCCCAAGCCGAAGGTCGCGGGTTCGAGACCCGTCTTCCGCTCCAAGTTTTGTGCGGCCGCCCTCTGTGGGGGCGGCCGCTGTTGTGTGCTGGGATGAACGGTCGTCCACCCGCATAAGTCGGGTCCATGGACATCGATGCGCGAGATCGGACACACCGCCTCACGGTGGTAGCCAGCAGTTTTTTCATGGTGACCGGGCTGGTGGTGCTGACGTGGTCGTTTCGTGACTTGCGCGCGACGCCAATTCCCAGCTGGATGACCTGGGAGATGGTGCTGTGGCCTCTATTGGCCTTTTTCGCTGTTGACGGCTCGCGGTGGATGGTGCGTCTGTCTACCGGTGGGCGGTGGGCGACGGACTGGCTTAGGCTCTTTTTTCATGCCCTGCCAGCTCTCATCATCACCGTCTTGCCCGTGGGCTTCTTCACCGCGCTGTTCGGGCCCACCTCCAGTTTCGCCCTCTTGGACTTTCCCACCGCCAAAGTCATGGCGGCGTTCTGGTTTGCCGTGAGCCTCATTGGCAGCGTTGAGGTGGTGCGATGACACTGTCGTGGGCTCGCCTTACCCGCTGGGTAAATGTGCTGGCGCTGGCCGCCATCGTGGGGATTCCGATGTATTGGCTCGGCGCCTGGACACCGCACCTGGCCCATGCGAAAAACCCGTATCGGATTGTTATCGACGTGCCCACGCGGAGCCTCACGCTGT
>JAJZWV010000111.1 GCA_021846505.1 Bacillota bacterium | reverse complement strand
CGTATTTTTGGTGATCCCCGATGAGGACTCAACCCTCTATCCGCTGGCGACGCTGGCGCTTTCCCAATTGGTCTCCAGTCTCGTGGATGCCAGTGCTCAGGCTCCAGGGGGACGCTTGCCCCGGCGCGTCAACTTCATTCTGGACGAGTTCGGGAACCTGCCCGCCCTGCCGGACTTCGACAAGGCCATCAATGTGGGGCGGGGCCGGGGCCTGCGCTTTCTCTTGGCCGTGCAGTCGTGGCCCCAGTTCCAGGCCGTCTACGGCGAGGCGGGCTCGGTCATCGCCAACGGATGCGCCGTGGCCTTGTACCTGGGGTCCAGCGACATGGCGACGGCCCAGGAGTTTTCCCAGCGCTGCGGGTCGGCTACGGTACAGACGGAGACCCACCCCACGAATACGGCCCGGGCGGCCTCGGTTGGGCGCTCATTGCTCACGGCCGATGAACTCCTCCGCTGGCCCACCGGACGCGCCCTGGTGCTGCAATTGGGTCAGCACCCCCTCGCCCTGGACCTGCCGGACCTGACCCGGTGGCCGTGGCCCTTTACGCTGGCCGCCCCGGAAGTGCCCCGCGACTTGACGGCCGAAACCACGGCGCTCGCGGTGTTTCCTCCGGTCAATGACGCTGCCTATGACGTCGCCCCGCTGGACGCGAGTTGGGAGCCCTAGTGCTTACTCCCGAAAAGGACGGTGTGCCATGTACCCCTGGGATTGGCTCCTGCGCTGGCTGTACCGGCTGATTCAGTTCGCGGTGTTGGCGCTGTTCGTGGTCTCAGTGCTGGGCCTCATTGGGGCCGCCCCGGCGCACGATTTTCTTCCTCACGCCACGCCCTTTCCCTAATCCCTGTCCCTTGAGGAGGTGGACCGCGTGAACCTGAAGCGTCTCCTCGTCGCGGGCGCGCTGGTTGGCGGCGGGGGCATGATTCTGACGATTGTCCCGGTCTTAGCCGTGGTGGTCCTCTTAGGGGGCTTCGGCTCGGCCCTGGCGGGGTTTTTTGGGTTTCTGACGGGCGGCGGGCCGCCGCCGTCCCAGCCGCCCATTGCCACCCCGCTGACCCACCCCTTTGAGTGGATCCCCCTGATCAATCAAACCACCGGGATCCCCAACACCCTGGTGCTTGCGGCCATGGCGGCCGGCAGCGGGGGCAACGTGTTAGGCAACACCTATTTCTGCTCCAATGGCCACACCGCGTCGTCCCGGTGCTCAACGGTTTACCATCCGGGCGCCCCGGGACAGCCCGTCGGTCGGGCGGGCACCATTGCGCCGGCGGTGCACACGCTCGGCATCGGCAACGGTCTCCTGAACATCGAGAACGGCCCGATCCCGCCCCCCCAGGCCATCCAGGCGGGCGCAACGGACTTGGCGCGGGCGCTCGCGCAAAACCACTATTTGCCGCAGGCGATAGCGGCGTTTCACCGGGAGTACCAGGCTCCACCGGGTTATGCGGGCTCCGGCCAGTATGCGAGCGCGGTCCAAGCGGACCTCGCCCAGTACGCGGTGCCGCAGATGGGCGCGTGGTCGCTCGGCACCTGGACCAACGGCACCTGGCAGGACCCGAACAACCAACCCGCCTGGGTGTTTGTGGCGGCGGCGGCCCCCATGGGGGCGCCGTGGTCCTTTGTCATGGGCCCGCCGATCTGTGTCATCCCCGGTCACGGGCAACCCGAAAAGTGTGAGCCCGACCTGTTGAAGGGCCGCGACCTGGTGCCGCCGGTGGCCGTCACGGCGACATTGGCCAACGGCACCACGGTCTCCCTGACGGCCAGCGGGGGTCCGAACGGGACCGTGCCGGTATGGCCTGGGGGGCTGGTGTATGGCGCGAAGATCCCGTTCCAGCAGGGCGTGACGCTCACGGCCTACTGGCCGGGGACGACCGCCAGTCTGTCCTTTCCCAGCGTGTGGAGCAGTTCGGGATCCAACGGCGGTCCCTCCGGCCCCGTGGGCACGCTTTCGGCTGCGGGGGTGTGGCAGCAGTGGAAAACCCTCATTCTCCAAGCCAGCGCCGCCACGGGCGTGCCCGCCGTCTGGATCGCGGCGGAAATTGCGCACGAATCCGGCGGCAGCGCGACGGCCGGCAGTCCCGCCGGGGCCTACGGCCTCATGCAGTTGGAACCCGCGACCGGGGCCGCCTACGGGTGCACGAACCGGGCGAATCCCACCTGCAACGTCATGGCCGGGTCTCGCTACCTCGCGGCCCTGTACCGCCAGTTTCGGTCGTGGCGCGGCGCCTCAGCGGGGTACTACGGCGGAGGAAGCACGGAGGGGAACTTGCTGAAGGCGGCGGGACTCCCCCCGCCGCAACCGTGGAGCAAAGCGCAGGGCGCCCTGCAGGTGGTGCCGTCCCCACAGGCGGGCAACACCGAAACGCTTGCGGTTTACGCGAATGCCATTTGGTCGACCGCCCAGCAGTTGGCGACCCAGTTCCACCTTCCGCCGCCCTAGGCGGCCCCCGGACCGCCTTAAGGCATGTGCCGGTGTCCCCCCTCTCCATTCCCCCATCTTGTGTCTTGGAGGCGATGGGTCTTGGCAACCCTGCACGTAGTGTCCCCGTCGAATGACCCTGTGGTAACGGACGTGTCGGCGGAGACGGTGGCTTGGGCGGATGACGTCCAACGCTTCGCGTCCCTCATGGAGCATGAATCCGCGTCGCTGTGGGCGCAGGCCGAACAAGCCCGCCTGATGCGTGTCCGGTACGGGCGGGAGACCGCCCGACTCTTGGCGTCGGAAGTCGGGCTGACGAAGGGGTACATCCGCCAACTCATTGGCACGGCCAATGTGTTTCCGGACCCGGCGCAGCGGGCACAGGACCTCTCGTTTTCGCACCATCGGATCGCCGCGTTTACTGAAGACCCCGAGCAGTGGTTGCAGGCATCCGTGGACGAGCAGTGGTCCGTGGATGACCTTCGCGCCGCCATTCGGGCGGCCAAGGATCCCGTGGCAGCGGAGGTGGGCGCCCAGCAGGCGGCCGAGCGTCTGACGCGGGCGGTCGAGAAGTTTAATGCGGAGCACGCGGGGGTCTATGGGCAAGAAGCCACCTTGGCGTGGGTCCCGACGTCCGTCCAAGCCTAATGGGGTTGCCGCATGCGGAAGGAGGTCCCCGATGTCCATTGCGCCCTGTCGGGTGGGGCGGGCGTGCCCGGTGCGGGCCGCCTGTCTGCATCCCACGCACTGTCCGGACTGCATCGACGGATCCGAGTTTGCCACTCGACTGGTCGGCATTGTCCACCCCGCGCATGAAGCGGCGCACGCGGCACGTCGGGCCGTCAAACAGGCCCGCAAGGAGGCCAAGCACTCCCCGGCCGCCGAGCGGGGACGGCGCAGTGCGCACAAGGGACGCCGCGTGGAGCAAGAGGCGGCGCGCTTCTTCGGCGGGCGCCGCGTACCTTTGTCCGGCGCCTTGGACGGCTTGCCGAACGACGTGGTCCTGCCCGCGCCCGGCCAGCCGGTGCCAGCCGATCTCGACGCCCGGGCAGAGTACCAGTGGCTGTTGGCCCACGGCGGCTGGCGGGCGGAAGTGAAGGGGCGGCGCACGGGCTTAGAGTGGTTGACCACGCGGCTGGAGACGGTTGACTGGGTGGCGATCCATCAGCAGGACGGCCCGTGGCTCTATGCGGTGAGCGGGGAGCGGTTTCGCCAAGGACTTGCCTCCGAGGTGGTGAACGCCTTGCGCGCGGAGGGGCTGCACCCGCGCCTTGGCCCCTGGGAAGGGCCCCTGGGCACCCGGGGGCGTCGGGAGGTCCGCCAAAAGATCCAGACCCTGTGGGACTGGCTGCACGCGGAGACGGCGGACGTGTTGCTCTTTAAACGCGACCGGGCGCCATGGGTCGTCGTGATGGAC